>NZ_KI912267.1:1142755-1154168 GCF_000235425.2 Pseudofrankia saprophytica | reverse complement strand
CCCCTGCCCCGCCTGCCCCGCCTGCCTCGCCCGCGCCGGTTCGGCGTGCGAAGCAGGCGCCAGTGGCCTCGCCAGGCGACGGCTGGGTACCCGACATCGACCTGATCCCGCCTCCCGTGGCCCCGCCCCGGGGCCCCTGGTGGGACGCGGCGCCGTCGCCCGTGCCAGCCGAGCCGCCGGAACCGCCCACGCCCACGCCCACGCCCACGGCCGCGGCCGCGGCCGCGGCCGCCAGCCCGATCGCCTCCGGCGCTGACGGCGACCCGGCGACCTCCGGCGAGCCCGCTGGCCCAGTCGGACCCCCAGGCGATGTCGACCCTTCCGGCGCGCTCCCGGCAGCCGTTGGCCGGCTGGACGCGCCCGACCTGCCTGGTGCCCTCGACCCGCCTGGTGCCCTTGACCCGCTCGGCGTCGTTGACCCGCCCGACGCCGTTGACTCCGGCTGGGATGTCCACGACCAGGCCGGTTACGCCGGCTGGCTCGAGCCAGCCGGCGTCGACGCGCCTGCCCTCCGAGACGGTGGCCCGGGCGCCGCCGCCGACGCCCAGGGCGCGGTCGGTGCCGCCGCCGACGAATGGGCCTTCCCCGCCGGGACGACGGGTCCCGCCGAGCCCGGCGTGGGCCCGACGCGGGCCTGGTTCGGCTACGGCCAGGCGCCGCCCCCGCCACCGTTCCCACCGCCGGGCGAGACGGCCGGCCCGGCGAGCCTGCCGGCGCCGGTGGTCTACACCCCGCCGCCCGCGCCCCGGCCGGCCCCCGCGCCGCCGGTGCCGACCGACTACCAGACCATCGAGGACGACGGGTTCGGCGCGCCCGGCTCGTTCGTCGCCGCCAGGCAGGGGGAGCCGCGATCGCTGGCCTCCCTCGCGTCCCCCGAGGTCTTCGCCGCGGCCTGGTGGCGGGGGATGGAGCTGGCCGGGCGCGGGGTTCTCGCGCCGGTGCCGGCCACCCGGCTGGGCGGGCGGCGGGTCCTCGTCGGCGGGTTCGGCGGCGGCAGCGGGCGTACCACCGTGGCAGCGGGGCTGGGGATCGCGCTCGCCGCCCGGCGAGGTGGCCGGGTCGTCGCGGTCGACGCCTGCCCCGACCAGGGCGGCCCGTTGGCCGACCGGGCCGGTGTGCCGGGCCGTGGGGTGGGTCTACGCGAGCTGGCCCTCGCGGACCCGCCGGTCGCGTCGCTGGCCGAGGCACGCCGCTTCCTGGGTACCGTCCGGCCGTTCGGGCTGGAGGTGCTGCCCGGGCTGCGCAACCTGACCGGACCCGGGCTCACCCCGGCGGAGGCCGCCTGGGCCGTCGATCTGCTCGAGCGACTCTTCCCGGCCGTCGTCGTCGATGGCCCGCCCGGCTGGACGCAGCCGGTGCCGGCGGTACTCCTGGCCCGCGCGGACACGGTGGTGCTCACCGCCAAGGCCGGTCCCACGGAGGCCGGCTGTGCCCAGGACGCACTGACCGCGCTAGCGGCCGCCCGTGGCGACCTGCCGGCCGGCACGGTCGCGGTGTTCGTCGAGACGGCCCCGCCGCCCAGCCGCGGCCTGCGCCGGCCGGTGTCGCGGGAGCAGCCAGGGCTGGACGAGCCGGTGCACGCCGTGCTGACCATTCCGTTCGACCCGTCGCTCGCCGGTGGCGCACCGGTGCGGTGGGACCGGCTGCACCCGCGCACCCAGGCCGCGTTCGAGGAGCTCGCGGCCGTCGTCGACGAGGCGCCGCTGGGTCCCGGGGTTCCAGGGCACGAGGTTTCCCGCGCGGAGGCGGTCCGCGAGGTCGGCTGGGCGGGCGGCCACGAGGCTCCCTGGGAGGGGCGCGAACCGGCGGGGCTGTCGCGGCGACCCGCGGTGGCGGGCCGCCGTGGGCCCGGAAACCCGAGCGATGAGCCCACCGTCCCGCGGTCCCGCGCCAACCGACCGGACCGGGGCGCCCCGCTCCTCGGCCCACGCGGATAGCCGGCGCCCCGGCCAGGCCGGAGGTCCCCATAGGGTTGGCCGGTGGCAGTGGACCTGTTGACCCCGCCGGGGCAGGGCGACGCCGGCCAGGCCGACCCACGGCTGCGGGCAGCCCTCGACTCCGCTGACGTGGGCGCCGTGGCCGCGGCGCTGGCCGTCTCCAGGGTCTTCGTCGGCGTCGAGTCCCGGCTGCTGGAGCTCGCTGCCGAGCAGCCCGGCCGCCGGCTCCCTTCCGAGAAGGCGTCGGAGATGGTGCTCGCGACCCTGCGGATGCCGTCGGGCATGACGGCACTGCCGGTCTTCAGCAGCGTGGCGGCGCTGTCCGCCTGGCGATCGGCGGCGCGCCCGGTGCCGGTGTCGGCGGCGGACGCCTGCGCCGAGGCGGCTCGGCTGGGCCACGGGACCGTCGTCGTCGACGTGGCCGGCCCCGTGACCGTGAGCCTCGACGTCAGCGCGCTGGCCGCGGGCGTCGGTCTCGCGGCCAGCCCTTCGGACGCCGCCGGCGCGGGGCAGGGCGCCGCTGACCCGGCCGGCGCAGACAACGCGCCATCGGGGCTGCGGCCGCCGGCACGGCCCTGGGACGCCGCCCGCGGACGGCGGGTGGCGGCCGAGCTGGACGCGCTCGCCACCGCCGGGCTCGCCAGGGGCGCGCGGCTGTGGCACGCCGAGCTCGTCACCGGCACTGGCGAGGCCAGCGAGGTGATCGCGCTCACGGTGGCCGGGAGCGGCCCCGCGGGCGAGGCACGGCTCGACGAGATCGCGCTCCGGTTGCGGGCCGCCGTCGCCGGTCCTGGGGAGAGAGCCCTCGCCGTCGTGTTCATCGACTCCCAGGACGTCGCCGGGCTGCGCCGCGCACTCGGTCGGGGGATCACCCCGCGCCGGTGGCGGCGGCGATAGGTCCGCCAGTCCGTCGGCGCGCGGCCGGACCGATCGCGGCAGGTCTGCTACGCTGGCTCAGACCGCCTGCCGACGGTCGGCATAGGGACCGGTTCCTGTGCGTCACAGATCGCGACGCCAATCTGGGCGTCGTCAGTCTGAGCGCATGGGCTTAGCGGCCACACATGTCGTTCTGACGCTCCTCACCGGGAGCGGCACTGGGACAGCCTCGTAAGGGGCGTCCCGGCGATCGGCAGGGCCAAGCGGGGGTTCGCCCTCCACCCGAGTCACCGCCCGGCACGTGCCGGGTCCGGCCGATCGTCGATCGGTTCATGTAGGTGGCTGGGTCGCCGGTCGGCCGAGCTGTTCCCTTCGGGCAGTACGTCGGCCGGGAGCCCGGGGTTTCCGGGCTTGGTGCTCCGCTGCGGTGAGGTCGTGCCCGCGCGTCGAGCCATGGAGGAAACCAGATCAGCACAGAGTCACGCATCAACGACCGCATCCGCGTTCCTGAGGTCCGCCTCGTCGGCGCGGAGGGCGAGCAGATCGGCATCGTCTCCATCCAGGAGGCCATGCGGCTGGCGCAGGAGGCCGATCTCGACCTTGTCGAGGTCGCCCCGACCGCCCGGCCGCCCGTCTGCAAGCTGATGGACTATGGGAAGTTCAAGTACGAGTCCGACCAGAAGCGTCGTGAGGCTCGGAAGAACCAGGTCCAGACGGTCATCAAGGAGATGAAGCTCCGACCGAAGATCGACCCGCACGACTACGAGACCAAGAAGGGTCACGTCGTGCGCTTCCTCAAGGCCGGCGACAAGGTGAAGATCACCATCATGTTCCGCGGTCGAGAGCAGTCGCGACCGGAGCTCGGTATCCGGCTCCTGCAGCGGCTCTCGACCGACGTCGCCGAGCTGGGGTACGTCGAGGCTCAGCCCAAGCAGGACGGTCGGAACATGACGATGGTCATGGCTCCGCACAAGGGCGCCCGCACGCTGCGCACCCCAGAGCAGGCGGGCACCGTCTAACACTTCAGGGCCGCCCGACGGCCACGCCGCCCAGCGGCGGTCGTCGGGCGGTGAGCTGCCTGGACGTCGGCCCTGCCCCGGCCGAACGTCGTCTACGGGCGGCGCGCTCCCGCGCGCCGTGTGGCCGGCCTTGGCCGGTCCGACTCCCCTCGACCCACCTCAGGACAGAACATGCCCAAGATGAAGCCGCACAGCGGAGCCTCCAAGAGGTTCCGTGTCACCGGCACAGGCAAGATCATGCGTCGCCGGGCCAACCGCGCCCACCTCCTCGAGCACAAGACGAGCCGCCGGACCCGGCGGCTCAACCCCGAGGTGACGCTGGCCCCGGCGGACAACCGCCGTATCTCGCGCATGCTCGCCCGCTGACCGTGTTCGCTGGCCCCTCGGTGAGCTGACCCAGGGCCGTCACGTCCTCGGCGCCCGGCGCCCAGCGGCGGACGACAAAAAATTAGGAGAAAGTGCCCTCATGGCACGCGTGAAGCGGGCGGTAAACGCCCAGAAGAAGCGCCGCACGACCCTCGAGCAGGCGAGCGGCTACCGCGGCCAGCGGTCCCGGCTGTACCGCAAGGCCAAGGAGCAGATGCTCCACTCGATGAACTACGCCTACCGGGACCGTCGCGCCCGTAAGGGCGACTTCCGGCAGCTGTGGATCACCCGCATCAACGCGGCCGCGCGTGCCAACGGCATGACCTACAACCGCTTCATCCAGGGGCTGAAGATCGCCGGTGTCGAGGTCGACCGCAAGATCCTGGCCGACCTCGCGGTCAACGACGCGGCGGCGTTCACGGCACTGGTCGAGGTCGCCAGGGCCGCTGTGCCGCCGGTGGCGGAGGCCGACTCGGAGCCGTCGGCCGCCTGAGCGGGCCGCCGCACGGTGTGCCTTACGGAAGCGGAGTGCCATACGGAATGAGTCTTCTCCCCTCAGCCGGGCCGGGCCGACGAGACACGGTCGGCCCACGTGGTGATGGGAAAGACTCGGTGACCGCCCGCCGGCCCGGCGCCGTCACGACGGCGCTGGGGCCGCGGGCGGCCAGCGTGGCCGCCGCCAGGCGGCTGCGGCGTCCCTCGGCCCGGCGGGCCGAGGGACTGTTCCTCGCTGAGGGTTTCCAGGCCGTCGAGGCGGCGCTGGCCGCCGGTCGGCTCGTCGAGCTGTTCGTCGGTGAGTCCGCCGCCGACCGCCACGGCGCGCTCGTCGCCGCAGTCGCCGCCGCTGGACCGCCGGTGCGGTCCGTGACCGACGCCGCCGCGGCGGCCCTGTCCGAGACGGTCACCCCCCAGGGTCTCGTCGGGGTCGCCACGCTGCTCGGCACCCGCCTCGCGGACCTGCCAGGCATTCCGGCCGCGGTCCCGGCTGGCTTCGGCTCCACCGGCCGGGCGGGACCCGTGGGCGCCGCCGCACCGGGACCGGTCCGGGCGCGCGGGGGAGAATCTGGCCCGGGAGTGGGACCGGCCCTGGTCGCGGTCTGCGTCGCCGCGAACGACCCGGGCAACGCCGGGACGGTGATCCGCACCGCGGACGCCGCCGGCGCCGACGCCGTCATCTTCGCGGGCGAGGGCGTCGACCCGTTCGGCGGCAAGTGCGTCCGTTCCAGCGCCGGGAGCCTCTTCCACCTGCCGGTCGTCGTCGAACCGGACCTCGCCGCGGCCCTGGACTGGCTGCGCTCCGCCGGCTGCCGCGTGGTCGCGACCTCGGGTCATGGCGCCCGCGACCTCTACGACGCGGCCGACGCCGGCGAGCTCGACGCGCCCACCGGATGGCTGTTCGGCAACGAGGCGCACGGTCTGCCACCCGAAGTCCTGACCGCCGCGGACGCGGTGCTTCGGGTACCGGTGTACGGTCAGGCCGAGTCGTTGAATCTTGCGGTCGCGACGGCCCTGTGTCTTTACGCGTCCGCACGGGCGCGCAGAATGGCCAGATCCGGTACTCACGGCACCGGGGGAGGTGGACGACCGTGACCCATACAGTCACGTCGGCGCCCACCCGCGTGGGCGGGCAGGCCGCGGGCCCAGCCGGCGCCACGGGCGAGGTCAACGGCGAGGTTGTGGGACAGGCTGGCACCGCCGTGCCAGCCTCCGCCACTGGCGAAGGGCCGCCCGCCGCGGCCGCGTCGGTGTCCGCGACGGCCTACGACGCCCTGCCAGACGCGGTGGTCGTCACCGACGGGGACGGCGTGGTGCTGATCCTCAACGCCGCCGCGGCTGGTCTGACCGAGATCGACCAGCACGCCGCCGCCGGGCGCCATGTCACCGAGGTGCTACCGCTGGTCGACGAGCGCGGCAACGACTGGTGGGAGGCGTCCGGCGCGGGGCGCGGGCTGCCGCGGGTGACCGGCCAGCCGGAGCGCCGGCTCACCTACGCCGGGCCCGCGCATGACCACGACTTCAACGTCACGGTCCGCTACACCCGCGAGGCCGGGCGGCTCGTCCAGGTCGCTCTCTGCCTGCGTGACACCGCGAGCCGGGAGCGGATCGAGCGCAACCGCTCCGACCTCGTCGCCACCGTCGCGCACGAGCTGCGGTCCCCGCTCACCAGCGTGAAGGGGTTCACCGCGACGTTGCTGGCCAAATGGGAGCGGTTCACCGACGAGCAGAAGAAGCTCATGCTCAACACGGTCAACACGGACGCCGACCGGGTGACCCGGCTGCTGACCGAGCTGCTCGACGTCTCCCGGATCGACGCCGGCCGCATCCAGATCCGCAAGCAGATCGCCGACCCGAAGGCCATCCTTCGCCGGGTCCTCGCCGGCAAGATCGCCTCAGGCACCGCCGGGGCGGACCGGTTCGTCGTCCACGAGGACGGCGAGCTGCCGGAGATGTGGATCGATCCGGACAAGATCGAGCAGGTGCTGCACAACCTCGTCGACAATGCTCTGCGCCACGGGGCGGGTACGGTGACAGTCGTCGTGCGCGGTGCGGAGACGGGAGCCGAGGTGAGCGTGGCCGACGAGGGCGAAGGCGTGCCGGAGGCCAACGCCTCGCGCGTCTTCACCAAGTTCTGGCGGGGAGCGAGCCGGGGCAACGGCACCGGTCTGGGTCTCTACATCGCCAAGGCGCTGATCGAGGCGCACGGCGGCACCATCGTGGTCGGCCGTGCCGCCGGCGGCGGCGCGGAGTTCCGATTTTCCTTGCCCGCCGGGGCCCCCGTCTTCACCTAGCCGCTGCCGCTGCTGGAAGACCGAGGAGCCCTGGCGGGCTGGAACGAGGCGGGTGACCCTGTTCGCTGCCCTTCGGTCAGCTTCCCGTTAGCCCGCGATGTCCACCCCGAGGACGACCCCCGGACCCCCGGTGTCGAGCTTCGCTCGACCGGGCGAGATCACGTTGGCGCCCGGCGCGCGGATGACGCACCCAAGATTTCGTACCCCCGATGTATCCGACGACGAGGCTGATACCGGATTCGATGAGATGACCGAGACGATGACCGATCCGCAGCCCGCCGCGGCGGGCGGGCCGCTCGACCCCGCCAGCCTCGAGGCCGCGGTGGCCGAGGCGCTGGCCGCGCTCGCCGCCGCCGCCGACCTCACGGGCCTCGCCGACGTGCGTGGCACGCACGTCGACGGCCGCTCGGCCCCGCTGGTCCTTGCCCGCCAGAAGCTCGGCTCGCTGCCCCGCGAGGACCGTGCCGAGGCCGGCCGCCGGCTCAACGACGCGCTCGGCACCGTCCGCGACGCGCACACTGCCCGGCTCGCCGAGCTCACCGCCGAGCGCGACGCGCGCGTGCTGGTCGAGGAGCGGGTCGACGTGACCGTGCCGACCCGCCGCCGCCACCCCGGCGCGCGCCATCCCCTCGCCGTGCTCTCCGAGCGCCTCGTCGACACCTTCGTCGCGATGGGCTACGAGGTCGCCGAGGGCCCCGAGGTCGAGCACGACTGGTTCAACTTCGAGGCGCTCAATCTCGACCCCGACCACCCGGCCCGCAGCGAGCACGACACGCTCTACGTCGAGCCGGAGGGCTCCGGCCGGCTGCTGCGCACGCACACCTCGCCGGTGCAGATCCGCGCGCTGCTGTCGCGCCCGCTGCCGGTCTACGTCGTCGCGCCCGGGCGCACCTACCGCAACGACACCGTCGACGCGACGCACTCGCCGGTGTTCGGCCAGCTGGAGTGCCTCGCGGTCGACGAGGGCATCACGATGGCCGACCTGCGCGGCACGCTGGAGGTGTTCGCGGCGGAGCTGTTCGGCTCGGGCCTCGCGACCCGGCTGCGCCCGCACTACTTCCCGTTCACCGAGCCGAGCGCCGAGCTGGACGTGCAGTGCTTCAACTGTCGCGGCGAGGCAGCCCGGCAGCCCTGCCGGGTCTGCTCCGACGCGGGCTGGATCGAGGCGGGCGGCTGCGGCATGGTCGACCCGAACGTGCTGCGCGCCGCGGGCGTCGACGCCAGCCGGTACAGCGGGTTCGCGTTCGGCATGGGCCTGGAGCGGGCCGCGATGATGCGCCACGGCGTCCGCGAGATCCGGGACTTCGTCGACGGCGACGTCCGGTTCAGCCTCCCGTTCGGAATCGAGGGCTAGCGCCGTGCTGATCCTGATGTCCTGGCTGCGCGAGCACGTGCCAGGTCTGCCACCGGCTCCCGCGGTCGCCGACGCGCTGATCCGCGCCGGATTCGAGGTGGAGGGCGTCGAGGCCGTCGGCCAGGGCCTCGCCGGCGTCGTCGTCGGCGAGGTGCTGGCCATCGACGAGGTCGCGGCCAAGAAGAAGAGCGTCCGCTGGTGCCAGGTCCGGGTCGCCGAGCCGACCGCCGGCGATCCGGACACGGGCGTGCGCGGCATCATCTGCGGCGCGTTCAACTTCGCGGTCGGTGACCGGGTCGCGGTCGCGCTGCCCGGCGCGGTGCTGCCCGGCGGGTTCGAGATCACCGCCCGCAAGACCTACGGTCACGTCTCCGACGGCATGATCTGCTCGGCCCAGGAGCTCGGCATCGGCGAGGACCACGACGGGATCATCGTCCTCCCGCCCGACGCCCGGTTGGGCGCGCACCTCGCCGAGCTGCTCGACCTCGCCGACGACGTGCTCGACGTCGCCATCACCCCCGACCGGGGCTACGCCCTGTCGATCCGCGGCATCGCCAGGGAGGCGGCCACCGCCTTCGGCCTGACCTTCACGGACCCCGCCGGCTCCGACGATGCCGCTGGCGCCGCTGCCGCTGGCGCGGGCGGCGCCGGAGCGGGCTACCCGGTCGTGGTCGAGGACACCGCGGCCTGTGACCGCTACGTCGCCCGGGTGATCACCGGGGTGGACCCGGCCGCCGCCACCCCGCTGCGCTGGGTGCGGCGGCTCTCCCTGTCGGGCATGCGGTCGATCTCCGTCGCGGTCGACGTGACGAACGCGATCATGCTCGGTCTGGGCCAGCCGCTGCACGCGTTCGACCGGGCCAAGCTGTCCGGTCCGATCGTGGTGCGCCGGGCGCGCGCCGGCGAGCGGCTGCGGACCCTAGACGACGTCGATCGGACGCTCGATCCCGAGGATCTCGTCATCGCGGACGACTCGGGCCCGATCGCGCTCGCAGGCGTCATGGGCGGCGCGAGCACGGAGATCTCGTCGTCGACGACGGACATCGTGCTGGAGGCGGCACATTTCGACGCGGTGGTGGTCGCCCGCTCCGCGCGTCGCCACCGGCTGTTCTCCGAGGCGTCGCGGCGCTTCGAGCGTGGCGTCGACCCGGCGCTCGCCTCGGCCGCGGCCGAGGCGGCGGTCCGGCTGTTCGCCGAGCTCGCCGGTGGCCGGCCCGAGCCAGCCGTCACCGACGTCGACCACCGGCGCGCACCGGCGGTGATCCACTTCGCGCTGTCCGAGCCGACCCGCCTCGGCGGCCGGCTCTACCCGGACGAGACGGTGCGCGGCCGGCTGGCCGACATCGGCTGCGCCCTGGAGGAGGACGGCGCCGACGACGGGGCCGTGCTGGTCACACCGCCGTCCTGGCGGCCCGACCTCACCCGCCCGGCCGACCTCGTGGAGGAGGTCATGCGGCTCGAGGGCTACGACACGATCCCGGTGACCCTGCCGCGGCTGCCAGCCGGGCGCGGGCTCACCTCGGCGCAGCGGCGGGTCAGGGCGATCGGCCGGGCGCTGGCCTACGAGGGCCTCACCGAGGTCATGACGCTGCCGTTCGTCGGCGCTGGCGCCGCCGACCTGCTCGACCTTCCTGCGGGCGACCGGCGGCGGGCGGCCGTGCGGATCGCCAATCCGATCGCCGAGGACGCGGCCTACCTGCGCACCACCCTGCTGCCGGGCCTGTTCGACGCCGCCGCGCGCAACCTCGGTCGCGGCCAGCAGGACATCGCGCTGTTCGAGATCGGCCAGGTGTTCCGCGAGCTGCGCGAGCCGGCGGCGCCGGTGCCGACTCCGTCGGTGCTGACGCGGCCGTCCGAGGACGAGATCGCGGCGCTGGACGCGGCGCTGCCCGAGCAGCCGCGCCGGGTCGCCGGCGTCCTCGCCGGCCTGCGCGAGCCGGCCACGGTGCTGCCGGGGGACGCGGTGGGAGCCGGCGCGCTGGCCAAGGGCCGGCCAGCCGACTGGGCCGACGCCGTCGAGGCGGCGCAGGCCGTCGCCCGCGCGGTCGGCGTCGAGCTGACCGTCACCGCCGACGAGCACGCCCCCTGGCACCCCGGCCGGTGCGCGGCGCTGTCGGCCGACGGCGAACTGGTCGGGCACGCCGGCGAGCTGCACCCGCGGGTGATCGGCGCCGCGGGCCTGCCGGCGAGGACCGTCGCCTTCGAGCTGGGCCTGGAGGAGCTGCTTGCCGCCGCTGCGCGGCGCGGCCCGGTGGTGGCGCCGGTCGTCTCTCCGTACCCGCCCGCCGACCGGGACGTCGCGCTCGTCGCGCTGGCGAGCGTCCCGGTGGCGGACGTGACCTCCGCGCTGCGGGACGGCGCGGGGGAGCTGCTGGAGTCGCTGACGCTGTTCGATGTCTTCGAGGGTGCCCAGGTCGGTGCCGGCCGCCGTTCGCTGGCCTTCGGCCTGCGGCTGCGGGCGACCGACCGGACGCTGACCGCCGAGGAGGCCAACGGCATCCGCGACGCCGCCGTCGCCGAGGCGACCCGCCGCACCGGCGCCGCCCTTCGGGCGTAGGGCGCGCGGCGGCTGGCCTAGGGCGCGGCTGGGGTCTCGCGGCGGCGGCCGCGGCGGGGAGCGCGCAGGATGAGGGTGCCGAGGCCGGGGGCGCGCAGCGCGAGCAGCGTCTCCTCGGCTCCGGTTCCGGGCCCGTCGAGGATCATCGCGAACCGGCGGGCGGCGCACCGGCCGTACAGCAGCTCGGCGCGGGTGGCCGTGGACAGGATCGCGGGGTGCGCTCGGGCGAAGTCCAGGCCGTCGTGGAACGAGCCGCCGGGCGGCCGGGCGGCGGCCCAGATGTCGAACAGGTCGGCGAATCCCCGTTCGGCCGCGAGGGTCGGCCATCGGCGGGCGACACCGGACCTGCGCTTGCCGAGCAGGGCCTGGCGGGTCGCGTTCAGCGCGCCCCAGTCGAAGCCGGCTGGGTCCGGACCGCCAGCGACGAGCGCCGCCAGCAGCGTCGCCTGCCGCCGTGCGACCCGCTCTCGCGCCGCGTCTAGCCTGGCGCCGGCCTCAGGCCCTGCCGCCGGGCG
>NZ_KI912267.1:1131355-1142655 GCF_000235425.2 Pseudofrankia saprophytica | reverse complement strand
GGTCGCGTGCCTCAGCTGCCGCCACAGCCGCCTCCACCACACCCGCCTCCGCCGCCGCAGCTGTGGCCGCCACCACCGTGGCCATCGCCGCCGTGGCTGTGGCCGCCGCCGTGGTTGCTCCCGCCGGAGTCGCCGCAGCCGCCGTAGTCGCCGCCGGACCCGCCCCACCGGCGACGGGACGGCCGCCGGCCGTACACGGTGGCGCGCAGCAGCCGCACGGCGGCCACGCCCCCGGCCAGGACCGCGATGACGATCAGGATCTCGATCGTGCCGATCATGACACCCGCCTTTCGGGGTTGGTCGCGGCCATGACGGCGCGGTCGCACTCCGCGTGGAACTCGGCCACCGGGGGGTAGTGACCGTCGCGTTCGAGCAGGTAGGCGGCCCGCCCCGGTGGGAGCCGCCGGACCGCCTCGGCCAACAGTTCCAGCTGCGCCGGGCCGACCGGGTGCAGGTGGGTGTCGTGGTAGCGGTGGTGTTGAATCACGCCGCCGGCGACGTGCAGGTAGGCGACCCGTTCCCAGGGCAGTCGGTCGAAGGTGGCGGCGGGGTCGAGGCCGTGGTTGACCGTGTCGCCGTGGAAGTTGGCGACGTCGACGAGCAGGTGGGCGTCGGTGCGCTCGACCAGCTCCGCGAGGAAGTCGGCGGGCGTGAGCTCGTCGTCCGGCCAGCGCAGCAGCGCGCCGGGGTTCTCCAGCGCCAGCGGTACGGGCAGCTCGGCGCACGCGATCCGGACATTGGCGACCAGCACGTCCAGCGCGTCGCGGGTATACGGGACGGGCAGCAGGTGCCCGGCCTCGTGGCCGTCCGCGCGAACGAACGCGACGTGCTCGCTGACCAGGGGCGCCCCGACGGCCTCGGCGACGGCGGCGAGCCGGCGCACGCGGGCCGGGTCGGGCGGCTCGGCGCCACCGAGGGAGAGCCCGATGCCATGGGGGACCACGGGCACGCCCAGATCCGTCGCCGCCGATCCGGACCGCGGTGGCCGTCCGTGCCGGTCGAGAGGGACGTTCTCCGCGATCACCTCGACGAACGTGAGGTCGGTGCGCTCCGCGAGGGCCGCGGCCAGCTCGGGCCGCCATCCCACTCCGAATCCGGCCAGTGCCGTCATCGTCATGACTCGATCGTTGCAGCGGCCAACCCCACCGACGCCGTCCTGTCCGCGACCCGACCGGACCGTCCGCGTGCCCACGGTCTGGCGGGATGAAAAAGGGGCTGGATGTTCATGCGGATGCGTGCATAGAATTGCGGCCATGGGCATGACAGCGGCGGTCATCGGCGGCAGCGGGTACGGCGGCGGGGAGCTCCTGCGCCTCCTGCTCGGGCACCCGGAGATCGAGATCGGGGCGGTGGCGGCGCACAGCAACGCGGGCCAGGACATCGCCGAGATCCACCCGCACCTGCCCGACCTGGCCGGCCAGGCCTTCGTCGACACC
Organism: Pseudofrankia saprophytica; assembly: GCF_000235425.2. Taxonomy (NCBI): domain Bacteria; kingdom Bacillati; phylum Actinomycetota; class Actinomycetes; order Frankiales; family Frankiaceae; genus Pseudofrankia; species Pseudofrankia saprophytica. Next base: position 1,141,219 of record NZ_KI912267.1, on the reverse strand, counting down.
GAGACGGCCGTGGCCGCGGGCGCCGACCTGGTCTTCCTCGCTCTACCGCACGGCCAGTCCGCGGCCGTCGCCGCGACCATCCCGGCGGAGGTCAGGATCGTCGACCTCGGCGCCGACTTCCGGCTCGCCGACCCGGCGGCCTGGGCGAAGGCCTACGGCGGCACGCACGCCGGCAACTGGACCTACGGCCTGCCGGAGATCCCCGGCGCACGCGCCGAGATCGCCGCAGCGCGCCGCGTCGCGGCCCCGGGCTGCTACCCCACGGCGGTCGCGCTGGCCTACGCCCCACTGATCATCGCCGGCGTCATCGACCCGTCCGACCTGGTCACCGTCGCGGCCAGCGGCACCTCCGGCGCCGGCCGGTCGGCCAAGGTGAACCTGCTCGGTTCCGAGGTCATGGGCGACGTCACCGCCTACAAGGTCGGCCGCCACCAGCACCGTCCGGAGATCGTCCAGACGCTGACCAGGGTCGCCGCCACCGCGCCCGCGCCGGCCGCGGCGGTCCGCCTGTCGTTCACCACCACGCTCGCCCCGATGCCGCGCGGCATCCTCGCGACCTGCACCGCCCGCCCGTCGGCCAAGGCCGGCACGGACGAGCTCGGGGTGGGCCTCGGGTTCGACGAGGACCTGGTCACCGGGATCCTGCGCGCGTTCTACGCCGACGAGCCGTTCGTGAAGGTGCTCCCGGCCGGCCGCTGGCCCCGCACGTCGGCGACCCTCGGCAGCAACACCGTCCACCTGCAGGCCACGGTCGACGAGGAGGCCGGCCGGGTGGTCGTCGTCTCGGCGATCGACAACCTCACCAAGGGCGCCGCGGGCCAGGCCATCCAGTGCGCCAACCTGATGCTCGGCCTGCCGGAGACCACGGGCCTGCCCGTCACCGGCCTCGCCCCCTGACCTGACATCCCGGTTTTCCCCGCGCGAGGCGGCGCCATCGTCGCGTGCCCGAAGAAATGAGGAACGAACGTGAGCGTCACCGCCCCGAAGGGCTTCAAGGCCGCAGGTGTCGCGGCCGGCCTGAAGCCGTCCGGGCGTCCGGATGTCGCGCTCGTCGTCAACGACGGGCCGTCGGACGCCGCGGCCGGCGTGTTCACCACCAACCGGGTGCAGGCGGCGCCCGTCCAGTGGACCCGCCAGGCGCTGGCCGACGGGCGGCTGCGCGCGGTCGTGCTCAACTCGGGCGGCGCCAACGCCTGCACCGGGCCGGAGGGGTTCGCGGACACCCATCACACCGCCGAGCACGTCGGGAAGGCGCTCGGGATCGGCGCCGGCGACGTCGGGGTCTGCTCGACCGGCCTGATCGGCGTCCGGCTGCCGATGGACCTGCTTCTCAACGGCGTGACGCGGACCGTTCCGCAGCTGTCCGCCGAGGGCGGCCCGGCCGCCGCCGAGGCGATCCGGACGACCGACACCATCAGCAAGCAGGCGGTCCGGACGTCGGCGGACGGGTCGGTCACGGTCGGCGGCATGGGCAAGGGGGCGGCGATGCTCGCTCCGTCCCTGGCGACGATGCTCGTCGTCGTCACCACCGACGCGGTCGCGGACGCGGCGACGCTCGGCCGCGCGGTGCTGGAGGCCACCCGGCTGACGTTCCAGCGGATCGACTCCGACGGCTGCCTGTCCACCAACGACACCGTGCTGCTGCTCGCTTCCGGCGCCTCCGGCGTGACGTTGCCCGAGGAGGAGCTCACGGCGCTGGTCACCGAGGTCTGCATGGACCTCGGCAAGCAGATGATCGGCGACGCCGAGGGCGCCACGAAGGACATCGCGATCACCGTGACCGGCGCGGCGACCGAGGACGACGCGCTGGAGGTCGGCCGGGCCATCGCCCGCAACAACCTGCTCAAGTGCGCCCTCTACGGCAAGGACGCCAACTGGGGCCGGGTGCTCGCCGCGATCGGCACCACCAGCGCCGCCTTCGAGCCCGACGAGCTCGACGTCGCGATGAACGGCGTCTGGGTCTGCCGGGCCGGCGCGCCCGGCGAGTCGCGTGACCTCGTCGACCTCTCCGGCCGGGGGATCGCCATCATCGCCGACCTGCACGCGGGCGGCGCCGAGGCGACGATCTGGACCAACGACCTGACGGACGGCTACGTCTACGAGAACTCCGCCTACTCGACCTGATTGATGGTTCGCTCCGTCCGGCCCGTCACAAGTCCGCTTTGCTTCGCTCGCGGCCTTGCGCCGTGCCGGACTCCGCGAAGACGCGGGGTCGGCGCGGAGAACGGGTTCTCGGAGAACAGTATTTTTTGGAAGAAGGGGTCATGACGGTCGCTAACGGCGTTGACGGCGCGGCGGGGCGGACGGGCGGTCCGGCGGGGGCGCGCGGGCACGCGGCGCTGCCGAAGACCCGGGTGCTCGTCGAGGCGCTGCCCTGGCTCGCCCGGTTCCACGGCGCCACCGTCGTCATCAAGTACGGCGGCAACGCGATGACGACGCCGGCGCTGCGCGAGGCGTTCGCCGAGGACGTCGTCTTCCTGCGGCTCGCCGGGATCCGGGTCGCCGTCGTGCACGGCGGCGGCCCGCAGATCACCGCGCATCTGAACCGCCTGGGGGTGGAGTCCACGTTCACCGGCGGCCTGCGGGTCACCACTCCGGAGACGATGGAGATCGTCCGGATGGTGCTCGTCGGCCAGGTGAACCGGGACGTGGTCGGCCTGGTCAACAACCACGGCCCGTTCGCCGTGGGCCTGTCCGGCGAGGACGCGAACATGTTCACCGCCCGGCGCCGCGGCGCGATCGTCGACGGCGAGGAGGTCGACATCGGCCTGGTCGGCGACGTCGTCGAGGTCGCCCCGGAGACGGTGAACGCGCTGCTCGACTCTGGCAAGGTCCCGGTGGTGGCGACGGTCGCCCGCGGCGAGGACGGCGGCGTCTACAACGTCAACGCCGACACCGCGGCCGCGGCGCTCGCCGTCGCCCTCGGCGCGGCCAAGTTCGTCGTGCTCACCGACGTCGACGGCCTCTACGCCGACTGGCCGAACTCGGACGAGGTGATCAGCGAGCTGGACGCCACCGAGCTGGAGGCGATGCTGCCGAGCCTCACCGCCGGGATGATCCCGAAGATGGAGGCGTGCCTGCGCGCCGTCCAGGGCGGTGTGCCGCAGGCGCACGTCCTCGACGGCCGGGTGCCGCACGCCGTCCTCCTGGAGATCTTCACCGACGAGGGCGTCGGCACCCTGATCACCCCTGCCGCCAAGCAGTCCGACATCGTGGGGGCGGCCACCGTCGCCGGCCAGCCCGCCGCGCCCTCCGCGTTCGCGCCGACCCCGTCGACCCTGACCAGCCCGTCCGGAGGTCCCCAGTGAGCCAGATCGCCCCCACCGCCGTGGCCGACCTGTTCGACCGGCGTGACAAGGTCATCATGGGCACCTACGGCCGCCCGGCGGTCGCGCTCACGCGCGGCGAGGGCACCCGGGTGTGGGACGTCGACGGGAACGAGTACGTCGACCTGCTCGCCGGGATCGCCGTGTCCGTGCTCGGCCACGGCCACCCGGCGGTCGCCGCCGCCGTCACCAGCCAGGTCTCGCGGCTCTGCCACACGTCGAACCTGTACGTCAACGAGCCGCAGGTGCTGCTCGCCGAGCGGCTGGTCGCGCTGCTGGGGGCGGACGCGCGGATCTTCTTCGGGAACTCCGGCGCCGAGGCCAACGAGTGCGCCATCAAGATCAGCCGCAAGACCGGTCGGACGGAGATCATCGCGACCGATGGGTCGTTCCACGGCCGGACGCTCGGAGCGCTCTCGATCACCGGCCAGCCCGGCAAGCGCGCGCCGTTCGAGCCGTTGGTGCCCGGCGCCCGCTTCGTCCCCTACGGCGACGTCGCGGCCCTGAAGGAGGCGATCAGCGAGCGCACCGCGGCGGTGTTCCTGGAGCCGACGCTCGGCGAGGCGGGCGTGATCCCGCCCCCTCCCGGCTACCTGGCCGCCGCGCGGGCGCTGTGCGACGAGACCGGGGCGCTGCTCATCCTCGACGAGATCCAGAGCGGCATCGGCCGGACCGGTGCCTGGTTCGCCCACCAGAACGAGGGCGTCCTGCCGGACGTCGTCACCCTCGCCAAGGGGCTGGCCGGTGGGCTGCCCATCGGGGCCTGCATCGGCATCGGGCCCGCGGGCAGCCTGCTCGGCCCCGGCGAGCACGGCAGCACCTTCGGCGGCGGCCCCGTCGTCTGCGCGGCGGCACTCGCCGTCCTCGACACCATCGAGTCCGAGGGGCTGCTGGCGTCGGCGACCCGGGTCGGCGCGCGGCTCGCGGCCGGAATCCGGGCGGCGGCGGACGCCCGCGTCCCCGGTATCGGTGGCGTGCGCGGCATGGGGCTGTGGTGGGCGATCGAGCTGACGACGCCGACGGCCGGTGCCTTCGAGGCGGCGGCCCGCGCCGCCGGGTTCCTGGTCAACGGGATCGCGCCGAACACCGTCCGGCTCGCCCCGCCGCTCGTGCTCCCCGAGGCCGACGTCGACGCCTTCCTCGCCGCCCTGCCCGGCATCGCCGCCGCCGCGGCGGAACAGGGCGCCTGATGCCCGCCGGGGCCAGGATTCGACCGGCGGTCCGCCGGCTCCAGAACCGTAAGGTCAGCCCATGACGATCCGCCACTTTCTCCTGGACAGCGACCTGACGCCCGCCGAGCAGGCGTTGGTGCTGGACTCCGCCGACCGGTTCAAGGCGACGCGGCGATCCCCGGCCGTCGCCCGCCCGCTGGCCGGCGCGTCGGTCGCGTTGATCTTCGAGAAGCCGTCGGCCCGCACCCGGGTGTCGTTCGAGGTCGGCGTCGCCGAGCTCGGCGGCCACCCGGTCGTCCTGGACGCCAACACGGTCCAGCTGGGACAGCGCGAGACCATCGAGGACGTGGCGCGGGTGCTGTCCCGCTACGTCGACGCGATCGTCATCCGCACCTTCGGCCAGGAGCGGGCCGACCGGATGGCCGCGGCCGCCTCCGTGCCGGTGGTCAACGCGCTGTCCGACTTCACCCATCCCTGCCAGGCGCTCGCCGACCTGCAGACGATCCGCGGCGTGTTCGGCGGGCTCGCCGGGGTGACGCTCACCTACGTCGGTGACGGCAACAACGTCGCGCACTCGCTGCTGCTCGCCGGGGCGACGGCCGGGATGCGGGTCCGGGTCGCCACCCCGCCGGGCATGGAGCCGGCCCCTGATGTCGTCCGGCAGGCCACCGAGATCGGCGCGAGTACCGGTGGGGCCGTCGAGGTCCTCACCGACCCGCGCGCGGCGGCCGACGGCGCCGACGTGCTCTACACCGACGTCTGGACGTCCATGGGCCAGGAGGCGAACGCCGCCGGTCGCGTCGACGCCTTCCGGCCGTACCAGGTCAACGAGGCGCTTCTCGCCGCGGCCAGGCCGTCCGCGATCGTGATGCACTGCCTGCCGGCGCACCGCGGCGAGGAGATCGCCGGCGCCGTGATCGACGGCCCGCGCTCGGTGGTCTTCGACCAGGCCGAGAACCGGCTGCACGCCCAGAAGGCGCTGCTCGGCTTCCTGTTCGCTCACCAGGGCGGCGCGGGCGGCTCCCACGACGCCGCGCCGGCCACGACCATCGCCGGGGCGGCCGTCTGACCGCTGGAAACGCCCTCCCGGGCACGGGGCCTCGCCCCGCGCCACTCTCCATCGTCGCGGCGGGGTCCCCCGCGACCGAACCCTCATCGTGACGACCACAGGGGTGTTATGACATCGGGCACGAGGCCGGCGGCGCCGCTGACCAAACGCGCCCGGCAGGCCCGGCTGGCGGCGCTGGTCGCGGCGCACCCGGTGCGCTCCCAGACCGAGCTCGCCCGGCTGCTCGCGGCCGAGGGCGTCCGGGTGACCCAGGCGACGCTCTCGCGCGACCTGGAGGAGCTGGGCGCGACCAAGGTCCGCGGCCAGGACGGCACCCTCGTCTACACGGTTGATCCCGGCCTGGCGCCGGCGGAGACGGTCCGGCTGCCGCTGTCCCGGCTGTGCGAGGACCTGCTGGTCTCGGCGGAGGCCAACGGCGACCTCGTCGTGCTGCGCACCCCGCCGGGCGCCGCGCAGCTGTTCGCGTCGGCGCTGGACCGCGCCGCGCTGCCGGAGGTCATGGGCACCATCGCCGGCGATGACACGGTTCTCGTCGTCTGCCGGGCGCTCGCGCCGGCGCACCTTCACGTTCGGCCCGCCGGCGTCGACCCGGACGGGCTCGAGCCGACGGTGGCCTCCGCGCCGAGCGGGCCACGGCTGGCCGGGCGGCTGCTCGGGCTAGCCGAGGGCCGTGGCCGGCTCGGCGGGGACGACGAGGACGATCCGCCAGTACGAGCAGGACCGGCCTGACACGTCGTCGGCCGGTCCGACCCGTGCCAGACCCGGCGCCCGCGGACACGCGCGCCGTGAGACACACCGTGAGACGACACACCGCGAGACACAGACGAGACCGCGACGCAGGGCAGTCGCGTGGACGTAGGGAGCAACTGAGGTGGAGACGACCGGCGACAGCCCGGGCGCGACGGCACGAGAGGCCGGCCTCGCTGGCCAGGCCGGTGAGGCTGGGGCCGGGGGAGCGCCGCTGCGGCTGTGGGGCGGACGGTTCGCCGGCGGGCCGGCCGAGGCGCTCGCGCAACTCTCGGTGAGCGTGCACTTCGACTGGCGGCTCGCCCCGTACGACCTGCTCGCGTCGAAGGCACACGCCCGGGTCCTGTACCGCGCCGGGCTGCTCGACGACGCCGAGCTCGCCGCGATGCTCGGCGCGCTCGACGAGGTCGCCGCCGACGTCGAGGCCGGGCGGTTCCTGCCCACCGTCGAGGACGAGGACGTGCACACCGCGCTCGAGCGCGCCCTGATCGAACGGCTCGGCACCCTCGGGGGCAAGCTGCGCGCCGGCCGCAGCCGCAACGACCAGGTCGCGACCGACCTGCGCCTCTACCTGCGCGCGGCCGCCCGCCAGGTCGCCGTGGCGGTGACCGGCCTGTCCGAGGCCCTCGTCGACGTCGCGGAGACGCACGTCGACACGCCGGCGCCCGGGATGACCCACCTGCAGCACGCCCAGCCGATCTCCTTCGGCCATCAGCTGCTCGCCCATGTGCACGCGTTCGTCCGCGACGTGGACCGGCTGCGCGACTGGGACCGGCGGGCGGCGGTCTGCTCGCTCGGCGCCGGCGCCCTGGCCGGTTCGTCGCTGCCGCTGGACCCCGAGGGCGTCGCCGCGGAACTCGGTTTCGACCGGGCGTTCGCCAACTCGATCGACGCCGTCTCCGACCGCGACTTCGCCGCCGAGTTCCTGTTCGTCGCGGCGATGATCGGCGTGCACCTGTCCCGGCTCGGCGAGGAGCTGGTGCTGTGGACCAGCCGGGAGTTCGCCTGGGTGGAGCTGGACGACGCCTTCGCCACCGGCAGCTCGATCATGCCGCAGAAGAAGAACCCCGACGTCGGCGAGCTGGCCAGGGGCAAGTCCGGCCGGCTCATCGGCAACCTGGCCGGCCTGCTGGCGACCCTGAAGGGTCTGCCGCTCGCGTATGACCGAGACCTGCAGGAGGACAAGGAGCCGGTGTTCGACGCCGTCGACACCCTGCTCGTCGTGCTGCCGGCGGTGACCGGGACGGTGGCGACCATGAAGGTGCGCGCCGAGCGGCTCGCCGCGGCGGCGCCGGACGGCTTCTCGCTGGCCACCGACGTGGCCGAGTACCTCGTCCGCCGTGGGGTGCCCTTCCGGTCGGCGCACGAGGCGGTGGGTGCCCTGGTCGCCTGGTGCGTGGTCGAGGGGGTCGACCTGCACGAGGTCTCCGACGAGCGGCTGGCCGAGATCAGCCCCGAGCTGACGCCGGACGTGCGGACGGTGCTGTCGGTCGCCGGGGCGCTCGACGCCAGGTCGGCGCCCGGGGGGACCGCGCCGGCGCGGGTGCGCGACCAGGTCGTGGCCCTGCGCGGCGCGCTCGGCGCCGATCGGAAGTGGGGCGTCGGCTGACCGGCCCGGGATCACGGGACGGTCAGCCGCTGCCGGAGGAGTTCTACGTCCGGCCTGTGCTGGCCGTCGCGCGGGACCTGCTCGGCGCCACGATCCGGCACGGGCAGGTGTCCGTGCGGCTTACTGAGGTCGAGGCCTACGGGGGGACGGACGACCCGGCCTCGCACGCCGCGCGCGGGCCGACGCCCCGGTCCGCCGTGATGTTCGGACCGGCGGGACGGGCATACGTGTATTTCATCTACGGCATGCACTGGTGCCTGAACCTCGTCTGCGGGCCACCCGGCATGGCGGCCGCGGTGCTCGTGCGCGCAGGCGAGGTCGTGGACGGGCTCGCGGCGGCGCGGGCGGGGGCGCCTCGGCTGAGCGACCGGGACCTCGCCCGTGGCCCCGGCCGCCTGGCGCGTGCCCTGGGCGTCGACGGCTCGCTGACCGGATCGCCCGTCACCGGCGGTGGCCCGATCACCGTCGAGCGGGACCAGGGCTACGGCGAGAGCCGTGAGATCGGGAGCGTGCTGACGGGGCCACGCGTCGGCATACGCACGGCGCGCGACGTGCCGTGGCGGTTGTGGCTGGCGGGGCATCCGACGGTGAGCGGCGCCCGGCCTGGGCGCCACCCCTCGGCCCCGCGACCCGATCCGGGCGGGCCGGCAGCTCGATGAGGGGCGCGAACCGGGCGTTCGACGAGAGGCGCGAGCAGGGCGACGGGCCGAAGCCGGTCGAAGCCCGGCCAAGCCGTTGAAGCCCCGCTGTGGCAGCGGAACCGGAAGCAAGCCCGGCCAACCAGACTCCCATATCAGCCAACATCGTCCAGTCGCGACGTCGACGATGTGACGCAGCTCACATCGATTTAGGGCCTCTGCGTTTGACGCTTGCCGCTGGTCGACCGTAATGTTCTCCTCACGGCACCAAGCCGGGCGGAACGCGGAGCCCCACCTGTGAGGCTCGCGAGGATCTGACCAGCGGTGCCGGGAGTGTCCCGATAGGGACGCCGGACGTGGCGGCTACCGAGAAATCGGAGCAAGCTGACACGATCCATATGATCTTTTGGATCAGCGAGTCGAAGCGCCGGCACCCCACACCGTTGGTGTGGATCCGGTTTATGCGTCCGCTCCTTGAGAACTCAACAGCGTGCCATAGAAGTCAGTGCCATAAATACCCCGTTCCGCGGGTGGCGCTGCTGGTCTGGTTTGATGCCGGGTTGGTGGTGTTGTCTGTGGGGGTTTGTAAGGTTCCTTTGGCATTTGATGGACGATCTACGGATCTGTGTCCATATTTTGCCGGGGTTTCTCCCATCGAGGGAGTTTAAAGCATCGATGGAGAGTTTGATCCTGGCTCAGGACGAACGCTGGCGGCGTGCTTAACACATGCAAGTCGAGCGGACCTTCGGGTCAGCGGCGAACGGGTGAGTAACACGTGGGCAACCTGCCCCAGGCTCTGGAATAACTCCGGGAAACCGGGGCTAATGCCGGATATTCACACCTTTGGGCATCTGGTGGTGTGGAAAGATTTATTGGCTTGGGATGGGCCCGCGGCCTATCAGCTTGTTGGTGGGGTAATGGCCTACCAAGGCGACGACGGGTAGCCGGCCTGAGAGGGCGATCGGCCACACTGGGACTGAGACACGGCCCAGACTCCTACGGGAGGCAGCAGTGGGGAATATTGCGCAATGGGCGAAAGCCTGACGCAGCGACGCCGCGTGAGGGATGACGGCCTTCGGGTTGTAAACCTCTTTCAGCAGGGACGAAGCGCAAGTGACGGTACCTGCAGAAGAAGCACCGGCCAACTACGTGCCAGCAGCCGCGGTAATACGTAGGGTGCAAGCGTTGTCCGGAATTATTGGGCGTAAAGAGCTCGTAGGCGGCCTGTCGCGTCGGCTGTGAAAACCCGGGGCTCAACCCCGGGCCTGCAGTCGATACGGGCAGGCTAGAGTCCGGTAGGGGA
>NZ_KI912267.1:1116557-1131255 GCF_000235425.2 Pseudofrankia saprophytica | reverse complement strand
CATATCCCGTTCCAGACATCCCGCCCCCCTCACCACGGGCGGCGGGTGTCGGGCGGAGCGGCGACGCAGACCCGCCAGCGGCCAGGGAGCGGAGGGCGCTCAGCGCCTGACCGCGTTCCGCGGCGCGCTCGTGATCTCCGCGTTCCGCGGCGCGCTCGTGATCTCCGCGTTCCGCGGCGCGCTCGTGATCTCTGCGTTCCGCGGCGCGCTCGTGATCTCCGCGTTCCGCGGCGCGCTCGTGATCTCCGCGTTCCGCGGCGCGCTCGTGATCTCCGCGTTCCGCGGCGCGCTCGTGATCTCCGCGTTCCGCGGCGCGCTCGTGATCTCCGCGTTCCGCGGCGCGCTCGTGATCTCCGCGTTCCGCGGCGCGCTCGTGATCTCCGCGTTCCGCGGCGCGCTCGTGATCTCCGCGTTCCGCGGCGCGCTCGTGATCTCCGCGTTCCCACGCTATGCCACGCCACCCAGACGCGGCGGGGTTGGGCCGGCCGGGCGGGGTAGGGCGGGGCGGGTCTACACCACGAAAGCGAACCCTTCCGGTGGGCTGTGTGGTGGGTGGTCTGTGGTGGTTGTCCTGGACGGAACTTGGTACCGCGACCGCCGACCCCATCCCGTCGACATGATCGCCGATTGCGCCCTCGGGTGGTCGTGGATCGATAGCGCTCACAACCATCAGAGGGCCGAAGCCACGATCATGCCTCCGACGGAATATGGCCGACCTCGCCAGGCGCGGCACGGCAACGACCAGCGAGGGCTCGGCTGATTTACCCGGCCGGTGTCGGCCTGGGCCGGGCCCCACGGCGACGCAACACCCCGACGACCGCGGCGCGGGAGTACCCCGATGATCTGGTGGGATTTTCGGAGTCCGGACTCCGAAAATCCCACCAGATCATGAACCAGACCACGATCGGGTGGGATTTTCCGGACCTCACTGACCGACATCCACCTGCCAATCAACCGTCAGTGGGCCGTCCCACCAGGCACCTCGAAGCCCGCCACCTCGAAGATCGCCGACCTGGGATGATCCCGACGCTTAGGTGCGGTACACCCGGACGAATCAACCCTCCCGGAGGCGGGGTGATTACCAACGAGGTATCGGAATCGGCGTCCGATGGGGTCGAGCGGAGGATGGACGCCGGCTTGGGCTGACGTCGGTGGTGGCTGGCCGCGTGTCCTGCACCCCGACGCTTTGTGCCTCTTGGGGAACCGTCATGGCGGTTCGCCCGTCCAAGGCGGGGAGATCGGGGAGACGGGTGGGAGGTGGGCCGATGGCGAGCTCCCGAGGCCGGCGTATGGCGGCATTCGTCGCGGGGTTGCCCTTCGGGTTGGTCCTGATGATGGGATGCTCCGGAGACGCAACGGCCATGCCGACGAATGGGCCTGGTACACCGGTTGCCACGGTGCTGTCAGGGACATCGTCGCCTGCGACGGTGCCGTCTACCGGCGTTCCGCCTAGCGGATCCGGGCGTCCCGAGGAGACGGCCTCGCCGGGGCCTGCTGGCGTGCCGGGCCAGTCGCGTCGGCCCGCTCCGCCGCCGTCGACGGCGACGGCGACGGCGGGCGACGAATTCATGCTGGCGCCGGGTGGGTCCTGGCGCGCACCCGACGGCGGCCTGACGGTCGTCTTCGTCGGCGTGACGCAGGACAGCAGGTGCCCGGCCTCGGAACGTCTGCAGTGCTTCTGGGCAGGCGACGCGACCGTTGCGCTGTCAGCCACTGTTCCGGGCCAGGCGGCGACGGCGATCGAGCTCCACACTCACGAGCTCCACACTCATCCGAACCTCGCTACGAGCGGGACGGTTGCCAACCATCCGATCTCGCTCATCCGGCTCGAACCCGAAAACAGTCTGGATGGGCCAGATCCGGGCGACTACCGGGCGTACATCCGTGTGGGCTAGCGCTGAGCAAGCGCCGGCGCTGAGCAAGCGGCGAAGAAGCAACCAGCAAGCAGCGAGGAAGCACCGAGCCAGCACTGAGCCAGCTCGGCCGTTCGAAGCGGTCAGCCTCCGTGTTCGTGGGCCTGGATCTGTTCGTGGGGCCTGGAGCTGGGATTACGCCCGAACCAGGCACCCGCAGGCAATGGGCGGGGGATGGTGGGGAGGACTGTCGTAGCGTCTCCGCCGCTTGGAGGAACCGATGAGCCAGCCAACCACGATGAGCCAGCTGACCACGACGAACCAGCCGACCACGGAGAGCCCGCAGAGTTCGCCCGCGCCGAGGCGGGCGTCCTTCCGAGCGCTGACCGAAGGCACCGCGCAGGACTGGCAAATCATCAACGAGGCCAACGAGGTGCTCGAGCGCGGGCTGCCCGATCGGGTGCTCGCCCACCTGCGGCTGTTGGGCGGTGAAGACGGCGGCTTCGCGGTGGACCGGCTCACCCACAGCCTGCAGACGGCGACCCGGGCGGAGCGGGCGGGCCGCGCCGACGACTACGTGCTCTGCGCGCTCCTGCACGACCTCGGCGACACCCTCGCCCCGTACAACCACGCCGACATCGGCGCCGCCATCGTGAAGCCGTTCGTATCACCCGAGCTGCACTGGATGGTCGAGCGCCACGCCGAGTTCCAGGGCTACTACTACTTCCAGTACTTCGGGATCGACCGGAACATCCGGGACAGGCACCGCGACAACCCGAGCTTCGACCTCACGGCCGAGTTCTGCGCCGAGTACGACCAGACCTCGTTCGACCCGGACTACCCGACCAACCCCATCGAGCACTACGAGCCGCTCATCCACGATCTGATGGCGGCCCCGCGCCGAACCGGCTCCGCCGCCGGAGGCTGAGCTGAGCCGCATCCGAGGCCAGGAGCCGCGGTTGGCTGGTTCGCCAGGCAGGAGGTCCGATCGCGAGCGGTCCGGTCGCGGGAGGCCGGTCGACCGATGCTGGATGAACATGCGAAGGCGTGTATAGAATTGCGGTGCAGGTGCGGGTCAGGTCATAGCGTCCGAGACGGGTGCATGGGGTGCTGACCAGGCAGGCTGTGGTCCGTCGCTTGGCCCTGGGGAGGGTCTCGGAGCGGCGTGATGCCGGGAACCGCCGTGGTGACGCGGCGGGGCGCGGAAGACTTGGGCATCCGGAACCGCCGACGGCGGCCGGGCCCGATGCTGGCTGGTCAAGGGTCCAACTGGGCCCATCGGACGGGAGCGGGACGGCATGGAGATCAAGGACCTCAAGGGCGAGAGCGTCGCCTTCTTCGCGTCGGGCGGGCTCGACAGTTGTACGGTCACCCACTGGCTGACCTCGCACGACGTCAAGGTCATCTGCTTCACCGCGGACCTCGGCCAGCCGGACGAGCGCGAGGGCCTCGACGTCGTCGCCGAGCGGATGAAGGCCTGCGGCGCGGTCGAGTCCGTCATCGTCCCGCTCCGCACAGAGATGGGTGAGGCCGGCATCCAGGCCGTTCAGGGCCTCACCCGGTATGAGGGCCGGTACTGGAACACGACCCCGCTGGGCCGGTACGTGACGATTCGCGGGATGCTTCCGCACATCCTCGAGCGCGGCATCAAGATCCTCAGTCACGGCGCGACTGGACGAGGCAACGACCAGGCGCGGTTCCAGCTCGTCCCGAACATGCTGGCGCCCAGCGTCTCCGTCTACGCGCCCTGGCGCGACCAGGCCTTCCTCGACGCCTTCGGTGGCCGCGAGGAGATGATCGACTACTGCGAGAAGCACGGTCTGCCGATCCAGGCCACCCGTAAGTCGCCCTACTCGACCGACGCCAACCTGCTGGGCCTCACCCACGAGGCCGGCGTGCTCGAGTCGCTGGGTACCGGCGCCAACTTCGTCAGCCCGATCATGGGTGTCCGCCCCGTCGACGCCCCTGACCAGCCGGAGCTGGTCACGGTCGTGTTCGAGAAGGGACGCCCGGTTTCGATCGCCGGTCAGCCGGTCTCCGACCCGGCGGAGGTCCTCGAGCTCGCCAACCAGATCGGCGGCCGGAACAGCGTCGGCATCAACCTGCACCTCGTCGAGAACCGCTTCGTCGGCGTGAAGTCCCGCGGCGTCTACGAGGCTCCCGGCATGGAGCTGTTGGGCAGCGCCTACGAGTACCTGCTGCAGACGATCCTGGACCGCCGCGCCAGGAAGATCTTCGAGTTCGCGTCGGACTTCCTCGGCGAGCAGCTGTACCAGGCCTACGGAGAGGACCTTGGCTCGCAGCTCGCGCGCAAGGTCGTCTCCGAGGTCGCCCAACTCGCCACCGGCTCGATCACGCTCGAGCTCTACAAGGGCACCGTCAACTTCGCCGCCGCGGCGGACATCCCGCACTCGCTCTACAGCGAGGAGGACGCCTCGATGAGCCGGGTCGGCGCCTTCGACCACAAGGACTCCGAGGGCTTCCTGCAGGTGCTCGGCGTCGGTGCGCGAACCGCGTCCCGCGCCGGCCAGATCCAGGGTCTCCTCGAAACCGAGTAGCGCGAACCCCCACGCCCAGCCCGCCCCGAGCCGGGATCCGCGTTCCGGGTCGGCAACCGAGCCGACCCGGGGCGGACATCCCCTAGCAAAGGGTGCTCTAATACCCGTCTCGGGTGCTGGGCGGTTGATGGGATGGTGAGCGGTGCGCGGCTACCTGGCGGAGCCGGTCGAGATCGAGGCGGCGCTGCTCGGCGCCGACGACGTCGCCGACGCGGTGGTGGTGACCGACCGGTCGACCGAGCCACCCCGGCTGGTCGCCTACGTGGTGCCAGCGCCGGGCCGCGAGCCGTCGCCTGCCGCCGTCCGCCGGTCGCTGCTCGCCGCCGGCCTGCCCCACTCCGCGATTCCGGCGGCCGTCGTGGTCGTGCCCGCGCTGCCGCGCACCGTCGTCGGCGAGGTCGACCGGGCCGCGCTCCCGTCGGCGCCGCCGCCCCTGGCCGGTGACGAGCCGCGTGACGACTGGGAAGAGGCCGTCGCCGGGGTGTGGGCGCGGGCGCTGGGCCTGCAGACCGTCGGCGTCCACGATGACTTCCGCGCGCTGGGCGGGGACGCGCTGCTCGCCGAGGAGGTCGCGACGCGGATTCGGACCGAGCTTCAGGTGCCGCTGCCGTCCTCGGTCGTCGCGCGGGCCGGCACGGTCGCCGAGCTCGCCCGGCAGGTATCGAAGGCCAACATCGACATCGACACGTTGCGCCACCACGACGTGCTGCCGCTGCGCACCGACGGCACGGGCACGCCGCTGTTCTGCTTCGCGGGCGCGGGCGGCCACGCCGTCGTCATGGCGGGGATCGCGACCCATTTCGCCGGCGAGCGGCCGGTCTATGCGATCCAGGCACACGGGTTGTCGCACCGGGCCGTCCCGGACTGGTCGGTCGCGGCGATCGCGCGTCGGCACGCGCGCACGATCCGGCTTCTTCGGCCCCACGGGCCCTACCTGCTGCTCGGGCACTCGTTCGGCGGTGTGATCGCGCTCGAGGTGGCCCACCTCCTCACCGCGATCGGTGAGGAGGTGGCCCTGCTCACGATCGTCGACAGCTTCCCGCCCACCAAGATGAAGCTCACGCTGTCCGGGTCGTTCGTCGAGTCGCACGGCGAGACCCCGCCTCCGCCGCCCCCACGGTCCGCATCCGCGCCCGTCGCGGAGGTCGGGCCCGACGCGGCGCCTGACGCCGGCGGCCCGGGCTCGAAGCTGCGCGTCATGTTCGACCGGGCCGCCCAGTTGGCCCGCCTGCCGCTGACCGGCGTCGTCCAGTGGCCCGACACCCGGCACACCGACAACTTCTTCAACCAGTCCCGGTTCCTGATGATGGCCTACAAGCCGCGGCCCTACCTGGGACGCACGCTGCTCTGGGACGCCCGCGACACCGAGACGGGGCTCCGGCCGGTCGAGGGCCCATGGGCCGAGATCCTCACCGGCGACGCCGTAGCCCGCACCGTCGTCGGCGACCACAACAGCGTGCTGCGCGAACCACTCTTCGGCCGGCTGGTCGAGGACATGCGTGCCATGCTCGCCAGCGGGCCGGACCCGGACCGGGCGCCGTCGCCAGGCTCGCCGGCCGGCCACTGACCGGCGGTAGACGCCGTTCGGACATACGCCGGGGCCACGGGCGTTCAGGAGCACACCGGTCCCGCCGCACCCGAGCGGAGGACTACCGTAGAGGGCGGTGCATCGTCAGCCCGCCCCGAGGCACACCTGCCCGGTGCGGGCATGCGGCGATGACGAGTCATGTCAGCTGACCCGCCCGCCAGGTGATTCTTCCTGTCGGTGAGGGTGGCCGGTCGCTGGGGCCACGCGGGTCCCGGCGCCGGAGTTTCGTCCGGCGCGGCGCGAGCCGCTCCCGGACCGTCGATCGACTCCCCGGGGTCCGTCCCCTGGGAACACACAGGTCCCGCCGATCCGCGGCGGGCAGCCGTCGGCCACGGTGGCCGGCGGGAGGGAACCGCGCGGGCGGCCGCGTCGGAACCCGTGTCGCACCGCGCCACGCACGGCTGGCGGCGCCAGGTGGGTGAGGTGCCGCCAGGCTGCCGGGCCTGGCCCACCTGGCCGGACGTTCGTGACTAGAAGTCAACAGTGGAACCCACGATGGCGTGGGCCGATCGGAAGCGATGACGATGTCGAGCTCTGCAGTCCCTCCGTCTCCCACAGGTGGGGAGCCAGCACGTCCATCGGCCTCCCGAGGCCCCGCGTCCGGCCCGCGCCGCGCTGGTCACGCCGGCGGTGCGCGCGGCGGTGTGGGTGGCGGCCGGCCCCACGGGGCCGGTGGCGCCGCCGGCGGCCGGCGGACGGCCGGTGGCGGCCAGGCGCGAGGGGCCGCGGGCGCGGGTGCGCAGCGACCCCATCGGCCCTCGTCTGCCGGTGGGGCGAACCGCGCTGGGGGATACCGGCGCGACGACGCGCCCGGGCGCAACGAGTCCACTGGATGGTCGCGAGGACGGCCCGCCGAGGCTGGCGGACGCGGTGACGACGATCGGCGCCGGGACGGCTACCGCGGCGACCGGCCCACTGGCGGGGTGCCCCGTACCGCTGGCGGCCCGCCCCACACCGCCGGTAGCTCCGCGTCCCGTTGGGGCGGTGGTGAGCGTCCGCGCGGCGGTGACGGCGGCTCCCGGCCGGACCGGGCACCGGGCGCGCGTGACGGCTCGTACCGCCGCGACGGCGACGATCGAGGCGGCCGTCGGTCATACCCAAGCAGCAGCAGTGGCGGCGACCGGACCGACTCCCGCGGTGGCGGCGGCTTCCGTGGGGGCGACAACGCCCGCGGCGGAAACGGTTTCCGCGGCGGCGACAACGCGCGTGGCACAGACGGGTTCCGCGGAGGCAGCCGGCCGGCTGGTGCTGGCACGCCCGGTGAGCGGGGTGGTTCCGGCTGGCGTGCGCGGACCGGCGACGCGGGACCGTCCGCCCGTGGTGGGCAGACCGACCGCCGGGGTGGGCACGACGCGGCCGGTGGCCGGCCGTTCAGCGGCCGTCCGGCCGGCGCCGGCTCCGGTTGGAGCGGAGCGGCCCGTAGCGGCGGTGACGGTGGCGCCGAGCGTTCCACCGACCGGCCGTCGGGGCGCTGGTCCGCCGGCGCGAACGGGGCGGGGGACCGCCCGCGCCGCTTCGGGCAGGCGGCCGGGCAGGCCGATCGAGGTCACCGTCCTGGCCCGACGCGTGACGATCGCGGTGGTGACCGTCCGGCCGGGCCGGGCCGTCCGTGGCGGGAACGCGACGATCGGGGTGGCGAGCGGGGTGCCGCGCGGGACCACCGTCCCGCTGGCCGTACCGGAGACGGACAGAACCGCTTCAGTCGCGACGGGTCCGCAGACCGCGGCGGTTCCGGACGCCCCGGCGACACCGGCCGTCCTGGCGGTTCCGGCGGCTGGGAGCGGGGAGGCGGACAGCGTTCCGACCGCCCCGCCTGGAGCGGGCGCCCGGACCGGACCGCGAGCACCGGCCGGCCGGACCGCGGGGGAACAGGGACGGACGGCTCCGGGCGACCGGACGGCGGCGGCTACCGCGCAGGCGCGTCCGGTGGCTACCAGGGCAACCGCGAGGCTAGGCCGAGCGGCTACCAGGGCAACCGTACGACTGGGTCCAGCGGCTACCAGGGGAACCGCGAGGCCAGGCCGAGCGGCTACCAGGGCGATCGTGCGGGCGGGTCCGGTGGCTATCAGGGCAACCGCACAGGTGGGCCTGGTGGTTACCAGGGCAATCGTGCGGGCGGGTCCGGTGGTTACCAGGGCAATCGCGCGGGCGGGTCTGGCGGCGACCGCCCGGCGGGCGGTCACGGAGCGGGTGGCGCCGGCGGCGCCCGCGACCGGGCGGCCGACTCCCGGGACAGCCGGACACCACATCGTTCGCGGCGGCCCGAGCAGGGCGCTGGAGACGGCCAGCGCCACGACGGGCCGGGCGGGCGTCCGGACAGGACGACGGACGGGCCGAACCGCGGTTACCGGACCGACAGTGGTCCCCGGACTGACCATGCTCCCCGGACTGACCATGCTCCCCGGACCGACCACGCTCCTCGGACCGACCACGCTCCTCGGACCGACCATGGCCCCCGGACCAACCATGGCCCCCGGGACGACCGCGGTTCCCGGCCCGACCGGGGCTATCGAGACGACCGCCGCACCGGAACCGGCGGTGGTGGGCATCGCGACAGTCGAGGGCCTGGCTCCGACCGCGATCGCGGCGAGCGCCGCCCGGCCGGTCCGCCGTCCTGGGCACTGCCGGCCGAGTCAGGCACTCCCGCCGAATCCGCGGGGCCCCGCGAGGCCGGCCGCCAGGGTGGCGGCCAGGCTGGCGTTGGCCCGTCGCGGTGGGAGGCGCGGCCCGCGGCCACCGCGGGGCCTGGCGCTCCGGCGGCCGGCCCGGCCGAGAACGCGGCGCCCGTAGCCCGCGCGGCCACGACCGGTGACCGAGGACCACGCGGCGCCGCCGTGACGCGGTCGGGTGGCCCCGGGCGCGGGACGCGCGGGAACCAGAGCGAGGCGGGCCGGCCGGTCCGCCGCGCCGGGCGGGTCGCGGATCGCCGGACTGGTCCGGGGGAGCGCCGGCAGGGACCGGCGCCGACCACTCGCGCGCGCGCCGAGCTGCCACCGCTGCCGGACGAGGCGCAGCCCGAGCTGCTCGACCTCGAGGTCCGCAAGGAGCTGCGCGGCCTGCCGACCGGTCTCGCCGAGGTGGTGGCGCGCCACCTGGTCGCCGCAGCGATGTTCCTCGACGACGACCCGGCGCTCGCCCTCGCGCACGGTCGCGCGGCCGCGAGCCTCGCGGCCCGGCTGCCCGCCACCCGGGAGGCTGCCGGCATCGCGGCCTACCACGCGGGGGAGTACGCGACGGCGCTGGTCGAGCTGCGCACGGCCCGCCGGATGGACGGTTCGCCGCGCTACCTACCCATGATCGCGGATTCGGAGCGCGGCCTCGGCCGCCCGGAGCGGGCCGTCGCCTTCCTCAGCGACCCGTCGATCGAGGCGCTCGACCCGGCTGGGCACGCCGAGCTGCTGATCGTCGGCTCCGGAGCACGCCGCGACCTCGGGCAGCCGGAGGCCGCCGTCGTCCTGCTCCAGGACGAGGCGACCCGGCCTGGCGAGCCGCGGCCGTGGACGGCCCGGCTGCGTTACGCCTATGCCGAGGCGCTGCTCGACGCGGGCCGGCCGGGGGACGCGCTGCGGGCGTTCGAGGCGGCGGCGGCGATCGACGAGGAGGACGAGACCGACGCGGGCGAACGCGCCTACGAGCTCATGACCCAGCTCGCGGCCGACGACGCCGGGGGCAACACCTCCGCGCGGGAGCCGGCCGTCGTCGGAACGCCGACGCCCGAGGCACGGATCTCCTCGGCCGCCGAGCCCGACCTGGGTGACACCTCGGGTGACGTGACATCCGGCGACGAGACCCCCGCGGCGGCCGGTGACGGCGCGGCGGCTACCGATGAGGCGCCCGCGGTGGCCGTTGACGACGCCACGGTGAGCGACGAGGCCCCGGTCAGCGATGAGGCGAACGTGGCGATCGGTGACAGCGCCGCGGGCGGTGATGAGGTTCCCGTGACGGGCGGCTCGGGCCCGATCGACCCCGGGGCGACCGGGGGCGCGAAGGTCGTCGTGCCGGTGCTGTTCGACGATGGGAGCTCGTCGCTGGCGCTTCTCGGTACCGGCCGCGAGCCGGCCGCCGGTGAGCCCGAGCCGGCCCCTCGCCAGGCCGCCCGTCCTGGTGGTCTGCCCGACCTGAGCGTGCTGTTCAGCGACCTGGGCCTGCGTGAGATCCCGGCCGCCGAGCGCCTGCCGCTGGCTCAGACCGACCCGGCCCTGGCAGCGACCGAGGACCTCGCCGCCGCCGACGAGCCGGCGGACGCGGATGACGAGGCGGTCGAGCCGGGCGACGACTAGTCGCCGCCCGACGCGCGGACGGTGGCCAGGCCAGTCGGCCTGGCCACCGCCGTGGCGTGGCTCAGGACTCGTCGAGCAGGCGGATGAGCAGGCCGGTGCGGGGCTTGGGCGTGAACAGGGTCGACTTGCGCGGCATGCGCTCGCCAGCCCCGGCGACCGCCGTCACCCCGGCGACCGGCGTGGGGTTGAGCAGCAGCGCCGTGCCGTCACCGTCCGCCGCCGCGGCGATCGCGGCCGGGGCGTCGTGGAAGTAGTCGACGACGCCGACCTTGTCCTCCTGGCCCCAGACATCGCTGATCAACGTCAGGTGCGCGACCGTCACGTCCAGCCCGCGGAAGGCCGCCGAGCGGTCCGCCGGCAGGCTGCGGGCGAGCACCTCGGCGCCCGGCTCGGTCAGCAGGTAGGCGTCGCGGCCGTCCGTGATGACGAACGCGTGCCCGGCCTGGCCGGCCTTGGCCAGCTCGTCGAGCAGCCGCGCGACGTCGGCGGTGCCCGGGGTGCCCGCTGTCGCCAGCTGGCGTACGGTGAACGCCCCTTCGGCCCGGCGGGCGGCCTCGGTGACGGGGAGGCCGCGCACGGCCCGGTGAATCGGGTGCACCTGCGGGCCGGAGACCGTGGCGTCGACGAGGAAGGTCAGGCCGAAGTCCCACGGGCCGGGGCCGTCGCCGGCGGCGTGCCGCTCGGCCTGGTAGTGCCGGTAGGTCGCGTAGCGGTGGTGACCGTCGGCGATCACCGCGCGGCGCGGCAGCAGGTCGGCGGCGATCGTGGCGAGCGTCGCCGGGTCGGTCAGCGCCCAGATCCGGTGCGCCACGCCGTCATCGGTGACCGCTGCCAGCAACGGCTCGGTGGCGACGGTCTCGGCGACGATCCGGCTGGTCTCGCCGCCGCCCTCGTAGAGCAGGAAGATCGGCTCGAGGTTCGCCCGGGTCGCCTGCTGCAGCGCCAGCCGGTCGGAGACCGGGCCGGCCATCGTGTTCTCGTGCGGCAGGATGATCCCGGCGTCCGGGTCGGCGAGCGCGACGCCGCCGACCAGCCCGCGCTGGCGGTGGCCGTCCTGCTCCTCCTCGTAGACGTAGAGCCCCGGCGCCTCGTCGCGCGCCAGGACGCCGGAGCCCAGCCAGTCGGCGAGGGCCTCGGCCGCGCGGGCGTAGCGGCTGCCCGGCTCGTCGGCAGAACGGTCCCTGGGCAGGATCAGCCGGACCGCGTTGTGCGGGTCGGCGGCCTCCAGCGCCGCGACTCCAGCGTCGTCGATCACGTCGTACGGCGGGGACGTCAGCGCCGCGAGGTTCTCGGCGGCCCCGGCGGCGGCGGTGTACCTGGCCGCGCGGAACGGCGCTAGCACCAGACCGGCGGGGGTGGGCACGGTGGTAGCGGCGGCAGCGGTGGCGTCGTCGACCATGGCCGCATCGTAGGGGCCGCGCGCGGTGGCGCGATCGTGGACCGTCGTCGTCGCGGATGTGAAGCGACCCAGCTCACACGGCCGAGACGGGTTTTGGCGCCCTTGCGTGCCTCCTGGCTCCGCGGGTCGCGAGCAGGGCACGGGTGGTCTGGACGGACCGGGGCACAGGTGACGAGAACGGTTCCGGGACACGGAAGCAGCGAAGGGACGTACGCGGCGCGTCTGAGCGGAGACACTGGACCGGGTGAGCTGACGGACGGGTGGACGCGGGCGGGTGTGGCCGTCGGCCGTCGGCGGCGCCCGTGAGACGGATGACGGTCTGCCGGTCTGGCGTTGCAGGCCTTGGGAGGTGCTGATGTCCGAGCAGTTCGACGACGGCGCGCGACCGCCGGGCCCGGCGGGTTCACCCGCTGGAAGCGTGTACGACTGGTACACCCGTGGTGTCGCGCTGCACGGCCACGGCGACGCGAACGCGGCGGTCCAGCTGCTGGCGCACGCCTGCGCCGCCGAGCCGGCGTCACGCAGCGCGCGTGAGGCGCTCGCGCGCGCGCAGTTCGACGCCGGGCAGTACGAGGCGGCCCTGGAGACGTTCGCCTGGATCGTCGACCAGGACCCCACCGACGACTATGCCCAGTTCGGCCTGGGGATGGCCGCTCGCCGCACCGGCGACCTGCCCACCGCGATCGAGCACCTGGCGCTGGCCGCGGCGATGCGTCCGGACATTCAGCACTATGGCCGGGAGCTGCGCGGTGCCCGCGCCCACCTGAACCGGGCCCGCTCCGCGTGACCGGTGCGGATGGTCGCTTGGCGGGCGGACCCATCGGCCGTGACGTCGCCCGGTGGCAGACGGCGTGCGTTCCGGCGCGATGAGCGTGGCCGATGAGCGGACGCTCGCCCGTGACGGGGAAGTCGACCCGGGCTACGGGCCACCCCTGGACGGCTCGGCGGCGCCGGCGGAGCGGTTCGACGTCGCGCTGCTCGACCTCGATGGGGTGGTCAACCGGGGAGACGGAGCCGTGCCGCACGCCGCCGAGGCGATCGCGGCCGCCGGGCGAAGCGGGATGCGCTCCGCCTACGTGACGAACAACGCGCTGCGCACCCCGGAGGCGGTCGCGGCCCGGCTCGCCGGGTTCGGCGTGCCGGCCCGCCCGGACGAGGTCATCACCTCGGCGCAGTCGGCGGCGCATGTGCTCGCCCAGCGGTTGCCGGCGGGCGCGGCGGTGCTGATCGTCGGCGGGGAGGGGCTGCGCGCCGCGGTCGCGGCCGAGGGGCTCACCCCCGTGACGTCGGCCGACGACAAGCCACTGGCCGTCGTCCAGGGCTTCGACCCCGACCTGACCTACCAGCGGCTCGCCGAGGCGGCGCTCGCGGTGCGCGCCGGGGCGCTGTGGGTCGCGAGCAACGCCGACCTGACCGTGCCGACGGAGCGTGGCCTGGCGCCGGGGAACGGGGCACTGGTCGCGATGGTCCGGGCGGCGACCGGCGCGGAGCCGCTGGTGACCGGAAAGCCGGAGCCCGCGATGCACGCCGAGTCGATGCGCCGCTCGGGCGCCCGCCGGCCGGTCATCGTCGGCGACCGGCTCGACACCGACATCGAGTCCGGCGCCCGCACCGGCACGCCGACGCTGCTGGTTCTCACCGGTGTGGCGACCGCGTCCGAGCTGCTCGCGGCCGCTCCCAGACACCGCCCGACCCTGCTGGCCGACGACCTGCGCGGCCTGCTGCGCCCGCACCCGCCGGCCCGCCTCACGCCGGCCGGGCGCGCCCGCTGCGGCGCCTGGGAGTGCCATGTGGACGACGCCGGCACGCTCCAGTGGCATGAGCGGGCCGCTGACCCGTCCGGCGGCCTGGATGGCGGCGAAGGCGGCGACGCCGGCGTCCCGGACGATGGTCTGGACGCCCTGCGGGCCGCCTGCCTCGCCTCCTGGGCGGCGTTCGACGCCGGTCAGCCACCGCGCCGCGTCGCGCGCGACCGCCCCCGTGCCTGCGGGGACCTCACGATCCCGGCCTGACGAGCGCGGCGCCGCCCTGGTCCGTCGACCCGGCCGGGCGGGCCGGCGGCGATCGTCAGGAAAGGGATCAGAGCAGGGATCGGACGCGCAGGAGGTCGCGGACGCTGGCCTCGACCCGCAGCCGGCCGCTGGTCCAGGCCGAGGTCACCGAGAGCCGGCCCTCGGTGATGGCGATCAGGTCGTCGCTGCTCAGCGTGAAGGTGATCTGCGAGGCGTGCGCACCCTCGGCGATGCCGCGCAGGCAGCCGCCCCGCAGCTCGGCGACGTAGGACGTGCCGAGGTCGGGCAGCCGGCACATGAGCGTCCGGTTGGGCGCCCGCGGCGGACGGCCGCCGCGGGCGGTGAGCTGGTCGAGACGGGCGGCAAGCCCGTGCAGCGCGGTCTCGCACTGCTTCCGGTCCGCCACGATGACCGTCCTCTCGAGCCCGCTGGACATCCCGGTGGCGGCGCCCGGCCGGCCAGGCGCGCCTTCCCCCGTCCTACCTGCTCACGGCCGTCCTCGCCCGGCAGGAGGGCGCGGCGGCCACCTCTTCGGCGCGCCGTGTCCCGGAGGCCGGGGGATCTGGGGTGTTTCGGGTGACGCACCAGGCGCGTTCGGGGCATCGCGAGTTCCACGCGGCCGTAGGCGACACTAGCTTTGGTGACGGCCGGACGCGGCCCGGCGGGCCGGACCTCGTGTGGACGTCCCAGACCATGGTGGCGCGACCGGACATCGACCGCGGGAGGCTGGACAGGTGACCACCGAGCCGGGAACACCCGGTCCAGGCCCGGCGCGGCCAGCCGAGGCCGGGGCCGAGCAAGCCGGTGACGAGAGCGTGCGCGCGGCCTCCGCCAGGCTGGCGGCGCTGCCCGGGCTGCCGGTCGCCGAGCACGTCGCCGTGTTCGAGGAGGTCAACCGGCTGCTGGCCGACACCCTCGCGGAACTGGACGCGACGGCTGGCGCCGATCAGGGGGGCGCGGCTCCCGCGCGTCCCGCCGGCCCCGCGCGCCCAGGCGAGCCGGCGCGTC
>NZ_KI912267.1:1095926-1116457 GCF_000235425.2 Pseudofrankia saprophytica | reverse complement strand
CCCGCCGATGCCCGGCCCCGGCCCGCGATGAGCGAGCGGTAGCCGTGGTGCGCAGGATGCGACTGGATGGCGAGCTGGTCCGCCGCGGCCTCGCCCGCTCGCGGGAGCAGGCCACCGAGGCGATCGCCGCCGGGCGGGTGCTCGTCGCCGGGCGGGCCGCGACCAAGGCGGCGACCATCGTCGACGCGACCACCTCGATCGCCCTCACCGGCGGCGACGATCCGGGCTTCGCCTCGCGCGGCGCCCACAAGCTGCTGGGCGCCTTCGCCGCCTTCGGCGTCCCCCCGCTCGACGAGCCGGCCCGGAACCCGGCCGGCCGGCCGGACACGGCCGCGCCACCACCAGCCGGACCGGCGGTGGCGCCCGATCGGGACGAGACCGCACACGAGACCTCCGCGGCACCGGGCGGCCCAGGCGAGCCGACGGGGCCGGCGGGCCCGCGGAGGCCGGCCGCCGCCCCGGGCCCGGGCCCGGGGTCGGATCGACTGCCGGCGCTGCGCGTGGCCGGGCGGCGGGCGATGGACGTCGGCGCGTCTACCGGAGGGTTCACCGACGTGCTGCTGCGCGCCGGGGCGGCGTCGGTCGTCGCCGTGGACGTCGGCTACGGCCAGCTCGACTGGCGGCTGCGTACCGACCCGCGTGTCCAGGTGCTCGACCGGACCAACGCCCGGCACCTGACCGTCGAGACCATCGGCGCGCCGGTCGACCTGGTCGTCGGCGACCTGTCGTTCATCTCGCTGCGGCTGGTGCTGCCCGCGCTCGTCGCGTGCGCCGCGGGCGACGCCGACTTCGTCCTGCTCGTCAAGCCGCAGTTCGAGGTGGGCCGCGAGCGGCTCGGCGCCGGCGGGGTGGTCCGCGACGTCGCGCTGCACGCCGAGGCCGTCGAGGGGATCGCCCACGCGGCCGGCAGCCTTGGGCTCGGCGTGCGGGGGGTCGTCGCCAGCCCGCTGCCGGGGCCGGCCGGCAACGTCGAGTACCTGCTGTGGCTGACCGCGGGCGCGCCCGCGTTGGATCCGGCGGAGCTCGCCGAGGCGATCGCCGCCGGTCCGGCTGGCCAGGCCGCCAGGGCCGGGGCCGTGGTGGGCGGAGGGCCGTCGCGATGAGCAGGGAGATCCTCGTCCTCACCCACCCGCGACGCGACGGGATGGCCCGTCGCGCCCGCTGGGTGCTCGACCGACTCTCCGCCGCCGGGATCGCGCCCCGGATGCTCGCCGACGAGGCGGAGATCCTGGGCCTGACCGAGCCGAGCACGGTGCCCCGCGACGAGAGCGCGGCGGTCGGTGTCGAGCTCGTGCTCGTGCTCGGCGGCGACGGCACGCTGCTGCGCGGCGCCGAGCTCGCCCGGGAGGCCGACATCCCGCTGCTCGGCGTCAACCTCGGCCACGTCGGCTTCCTCGCGGAGGCTGAGCCCGACGCCCTCGAGACCACCGTCGACGCCGTCATCCGCAAGGACTACCGCGTCGACGAGCGGATGACGGTGGACGTCACCGTCCGCCACCGCGGCGAGGTCGTCTACTCCGGCTGGGCGCTCAACGAGATGTCCCTGGAGAAGGCCGAGCGGGCCAAGATGCTGGAGTGCGTGCTCGGCATCGACGGCCGGCCGCTGTCGCGCTGGGGCTGCGACGGGGTGATCTGTTCGACGCCGACCGGCTCCACCGCCTACGCGTTCTCGGTCGGCGGCCCGGTGATGTGGCCGGGCGTGGACGCGCTGCTGGTGGCCCCGATCAGTGCGCACGCGCTGTTCGCCCGGCCCTTGGTGCTCTCCCCGACGTCGACGGTGGCGATCGAGGTGCTGCCACCCGTGCCGGGAGTGATCTACTGCGACGGGCGCCGCTCGGTGGAGGTGGCGCCGCACTCCCGGGTCGAGGTCGTGCGGGGGCGCCGGCCGGTCCGGCTCGCGGTCGTGCACACCCGGCCGTTCACCGACCGGCTGGTGGCGAAGTTCCACCTGCCCGTCGAGGGCTGGCGCGGCCGAGCCGCCCGCGAGAATGGCTTCCTCGAGCCCGTCGACGACTTCACCCTCGACGACTGACACTTTTCCCGTAGCGCCCTTCGTGCCGATTCGCCGACTGATGCCCTAGAGTTCGGGGCGTGTTCGAGGAGATTCGGCTGCGTGGCCTCGGGGTCATCGACGACGCCGTCCTCGACCTCGCGCCGGGCCTCACGGTGGTCACCGGCGAGACCGGCGCCGGCAAGACGATGATCGTCCAGGGCCTTGGGCTGCTCACCGGCGGCCGGGCCGACTACGGCCTGATCCGGCCGGGCTATGACCGGGCCTTCGTCGAGGGTCGCCTGACCATCCCGCTGGACTCGTCCACGGCCGCGCGCGTGCGCGACGCGGGCGGCGAGCTGGACGAGGGCGGTGTCCTCGTCATCGGCCGGACGCTGATCGCCGACGGCCGTTCCCGCGTCCAGGTCGGCGGTCGGTCCGCCCCGGCGAGCCTGCTCGCGGACCTCGCCGAGGATCTCGTCGCGGTGCATGGCCAGTCCGAGGCGCAGCGGCTGCTCAAGACCTCCGCCCAGCGCGCCGCGCTCGACCGGTTCGCCGGCGAGGCGGTCGCGAAACCGCTCGCCCGCTATGGCGAGCGGTACACGCGCCTGGCCGCCGTGCGCGCGAAGCTCGCCGACATCACCGAGCGCTCGCGCGAGCGGGCCGCCGAGGCCGAGTCACTGCGCTCCCGGCTCGCCGACGTCGAGCGGGTCGCCCCGGCTCCCGGCGAGGACGCGGCGCTGGACGCCGAGCTGCGCCGCCTGGAGCACGCCGAGGCGCTTGTCCGCGCCGCCGAGACCGCACACTCGGCGCTCGTCGCCGACCCGGCCGCCGGCGACGGCTCGCCTGGCGCGGTCGACCTGGTCTCCGCGGCTCGTCGGGCCGTCACCGCCGAATCCGACCTCGACCCGGAGCTCGCCGAGCTCGGCGGCCGGATCCGCGAGGCCGCGGTGCTGCTCGCCGACGTCGCCGCCGACCTCGCCTCCTACGCCGCCGGCATCGACGCCGACCCGGCGCGCCTCGCCACCGCGCAGGAGCGCCGCGCCGACCTCGCCGCCCTCACCCGCGCGCACGGCACCGACGTCGACGGCGTGCTGGCCTGGGCCGAGCAGGCCGGCCGCCGGCTGCTGGAGCTCGACGGCGGCGCCGACTCGGCCGAGGCGCTCACCGCCGAGCGCGACGCCCTGCTCGACGAGCTCGCCGACCTCGCCGGCCAGGCGTCGGCCGCCCGTTCCCGAGCCGCGCACGAGTTCGGCGAGAAGGTCGCCGCCGAGCTCGCGGGCCTCGCCATGCCGCGTGCCCGCGTCGTGGCGGTCGTCTCCCAGCGCGACGACCCGAACGGGCTGCCGATGTTCGGCCGGAAGATCGCCTTCGGTCCCGGCGGCGTAGACGATGTCGAGCTGCGCCTGGTTCCGCATCCCGGCGCGCCCGCCCGGCCGGTGCACAAGGGCGCGTCGGGCGGTGAGCTGTCGCGGGTGATGCTCGCGATCGAGGTCGTGCTCGCGGCGGACGACGCCGGGGTGACGATGGTGTTCGACGAGGTGGACGCCGGCGTCGGCGGGCGGGCGGCGGTCGAGATCGGCCGTCGGCTCGCGAAACTCGCCCGGACCAACCAGGTCATCTGCATCACCCACCTGCCGCAGGTCGCCGCGTTCGCCGACCGGCACCTGGTGGTCAGCAAGTCGTCCGACGGCTCGGTGACCCGCAGCGGCGTCGCCGCCCTCGACGACGCCGGCCGGGTCCGCGAGCTGTCCCGCATGCTCGCCGGCCAGGAGGACTCGACCCTGGCCCGCGGCCACGCCGAGGAGCTCCTAGCCGCCGCCGCCGCGGACAAAGCCACCCCCTGAGACCTCCACCCCGATCACCACCCCACAAGCGCAGCGAAGTGGCCCCACGGACAGGCCCGCCCCGGGTTGGTGACGTACAGCGGCAGGCGACCGTACGGGCGCGAAGGCGCACCTCGCGGAGGCCCGACCCACGAGCGCAGCGAAGTGGGCCGGGCCGCAGCGAGGTCGCCGGAGCGCGCCGCCCGCACGGAGCGAACCAGCAACAACCTTCCCGTCCGACCCGGGGCTTGTAGGTCCCGCCGGTTGTGTGCCGCCCGGACGGAGCGAACCAGAAGCAAGCCCACGGTGTGGGAGGAACCGGGCGGGTGAGCTGGCGTGTTACCGTGAAGTCCCGTGGACCGGCCTGGAAATGCCGGCTGGACATGGTCCATAACGGTCACCGCAAAAGGGACCCAGGACCCCAACCACGGGAGCGTGCGTGGCGCAGGTACGCAGCAGCAAACACATCTTCGTCACCGGTGGGGTGGCGTCCAGCCTGGGCAAGGGGTTGACGGCCTCCAGCCTTGGGCGGCTGCTCAAGGCCCGGGGTCTGCGGGTGACCATGCAGAAGCTGGACCCGTACCTCAATGTCGACCCCGGCACGATGGACCCGTTCCAGCACGGTGAGGTCTTCGTCACCGACGACGGGGCCGAGACCGACCTGGACGTCGGTCACTACGAGCGTTTCCTCGACGTCGACCTCGACGGCAGCGCCAACGTCACGACCGGGCAGGTGTACTCGGCCGTCATCGCCCGCGAGCGGCGCGGCGACTACCTGGGCCAGACCGTGCAGGTCGTCCCGCACATCACCGACGAGATCAAGGACCGGATCCGCCGGCTCGCGACGCCGGACGTCGACGTCGTCATCACCGAGGTCGGCGGCACGGTCGGCGACATCGAGTCGCTGCCGTACCTGGAGGCGATCCGCCAGGTACGCCACGAGGTCGGCCGGGACAACGCGCTGACCGTCCACGTCAGCCTGGTGCCTTATCTGGCCCCGTCGGGCGAGCTGAAGACGAAGCCGACGCAGCACTCCGTCGCCGCGCTGCGCAGCATCGGCCTGCAGCCGGACGCGCTGGTCTGCCGGTCCGACCGGCCGCTGCCGGAGTCGCTGAAGCGGAAGATCGCGCTGATGTGCGACGTCGACGACGAGGCCGTCGTGGGGGCGCCGGACGCGTCGTCGATCTACATGATCCCGAAGGTGCTGCACCAGGAGGGCCTGGACGCGTACGTCGTGCGCCGGCTCGGCCTGTCGTTCCGGGACGTCGACTGGACCGAGTGGGACACCCTGCTGCGCCGGGTGAACCAGCCCACCCACCGGATCACGGTCGCGATGGTCGGCAAGTACATCGACCTGCCGGACGCCTACCTGTCGGTCACCGAGGCGCTGCGCGCGGGCGGGTTCGCGGTGGACGCCGGGGTCGACGTCCGCTGGGTCGCCTCCGACGAGTGCTCGTCACCGGAGGTCACCGCCGCGCTGCTCGACGGCATCGACGGGATGATCATTCCGGGCGGGTTCGGTGTCCGCGGCATCGAAGGGAAGATCAACGCGCTGCGGCACGCCCGCGAGCACGGCATCCCGGCGCTGGGGATCTGCCTGGGCCTGCAGTGCATGGTGATCGAGGCGGCTCGCGGCCTCGCCGGCCTGGACGGGGCGAACTCCACCGAGTTCGATGCCGCCACGCCGTACCCCGTGATCTCCACCATGGCCGACCAGCGCGACGTCGTCGCCGGCAAGCGCGACATGGGCGGCACGATGCGGCTCGGTCTCTACCCGTGCAAGCTCGCGCCCGGCACCATCGCGCGCCGGGAGTACGGCGTCGCCGAGGTCCCCGAGCGGCACCGTCACCGGTACGAGGTCAACAACGACTACCGGGACCGGCTGGACGCCGCCGGGCTGGTGTTCTCCGGCACCTCACCGGACGGCCGGCTGGTCGAGGTCGTCGAGCTGCGCCCCGACGTGCACCCGTTCTACGTCGGTACCCAGGCGCATCCCGAGTTCCGCTCCCGGCCGACCAGGGCGCACCCGCTGTTCCGCGGGCTCGCCTCGGCCGCCGTCGCCTACGCCGACCGCCGCCGTGGCGTGCTGCCGGTGGACCTCGCCGCCAGGCCGGACGCCCCCGCCGCGGCTCCCGCTCCCGCCGGCCCCGGCGGCCGTGGCGACGGCGCCGCGCTGGTGACCTCGTGACCCGGCCGCCCCGGACGGGCGCC
Organism: Pseudofrankia saprophytica; assembly: GCF_000235425.2. Taxonomy (NCBI): domain Bacteria; kingdom Bacillati; phylum Actinomycetota; class Actinomycetes; order Frankiales; family Frankiaceae; genus Pseudofrankia; species Pseudofrankia saprophytica. Next base: position 1,110,430 of record NZ_KI912267.1, on the reverse strand, counting down.
GCGGGCCCCGCGGGAGACCCGGCGCAGGGCACGACGCACGAGACGGGCGCCGCCGGTACGGGCGCGCACCGCTACGAGGTCGTCGAGAGCGGTACCGCCTATCAGGGGCGGATCATCGCGATCCGCCGCGACCTGGTGCGGATGCCCGACGGCGACGTCTCCCAGCGGGACGTCGTGGTCCACCCGGGCGCCGTCGGCGTCGTCGCGCTCGACGACGCCGAGCGGGTCGTGATGGTCCGCCAGTACCGGCACCCGGTGCGCGGCCCGCTGTGGGAGCTGCCCGCCGGGATTCTCGACCTGCCCGGCGAGCCCGCCTCGGCCGCCGCGGCGCGGGAGCTCGCCGAGGAGGCGGCGCTGCGGGCCGGGCAGTGGGCGGTGCTCGCCGACGTCTGGTCGTCGCCGGGCATGACCGACGAGGCCTACCGGGTGTTCCTCGCCAGGGGCCTGTCGGAGATCCCCGCCGCCGAGCGGTACGCCGGCGTGCACGAGGAGGCCGAGATGTCGGTCGCCCGGGTGCCGCTGGACGAGGCGGTGACCAGGGTGCTCGAGGGCGACATCACCAACGCGATGGCCGTCGTCGGGATCCTCGCGGCCGCGCGGGCCCGCGACATCGGCTTCGCCGCGCTGCGCTCGCCCGACGCCTCCTGGCCCGCCCGCCCCGGAAACCAGGGGTAAGTCGCCCGTATGCGCCTCACCTCGCGTTGGTGACATCGAGCGGCACGCAACCGTGCGGGCTCGGAGGCGCGCCTGCGCGGAGGCCCGGCCCACGAGCGAAGCGAAGTGGGTTGGGCCGCAGCGGAGGTCGCCGTAGCGCCCGTGAGCGGAGGAGGACGCGGCGCGGAGGTCCCTTCCCGCCGCGAAGCAAGGGAAGGGGCCGGAGCGCCGCGCCCGGACGGAGCGAACCAGAGACTCAGTCGTTGCCGGTGAGGACGCCCGCGGCCTCCTCGACGGTCACTGGAGCTGTGGCCGTCAGCGTCACCGCGTCCAGGGGGAACGCCTGCGCCACGCCTGGGACGGTGAACGTGCCGTCCCAGGTGACCGTCAGCGTGATCTGGTAGGTGCCGGGGCGGCGGTACTCGTGCGTGACGTAGGCGTCCGGATGGTCACGGGGCGAGATCGCCGAGTCGTAGGGCCGGCCCGGCGCGTTCGGCCCGGTCCCGCCGTCGCCGAAGTCCCAGTGGTAGGTCGGTACCGCGCTGATCGTCGCGATGACCGGCTGGTCGACGTTGAAGGTGAACGCCGGCGGGACGGGGGTGTAGACGATCGTCGCGAGCCCGGCGATGCTGTGCCCGCTCGGCTGGACGGTCAGGCGCGGCTTCGGCAGCAGCTGTTCGCGCAGGTAGTCGGCGAGCTGGGCGCGCACGGTGGCGAGCGGGATGCCGTTCGGGTCGGCGAGCCAGGTCTGGCAGTTCGCGACCGCCTGGTTGTAGTCCGTCAGCTCCTGCGCGGTCATGTCCGGGCTCGGGCCGACGGCGAGCAGCAGGTCACAGACCGCCGCTGGGTCGGGTGGGCAGGTCGCCCCGCAACCGGCGCGGCCCTGCCCCGCGCCCCCGATGGGGACCGGGATGAGCTGGCCGCCGCGGTAGCGGTACTGGTAGCCGCCGTCGGTCGCCCGGGTGTCACAGCTGGCCCACACCACGTCGCCGCACGGGACCGTCACCGATGGTGGCGTGGGTGTGCCCTGCGCGCCGCCCGCGGTGACCAGCCAGCCCGTCGCCAGCCAGCAGACCACCAGGGAGGCCGTCACCAGCAGGTGACGGCCGGTCCGCCCGCTGGCGGGCCGGCGGCGTGGCCGAGGCGGTCGCCCCGAGCGCGTCATGGCTACCTCCGCGTGTAGCGGATCGTCTGGATGAGCCAGCCGGCACCGGTCAGGGCGAGCTCGGCGGTGCCGGCCCGCGCTGGCACGCCGGCCGCCGCGTCGACCCGGCGGCCCGCCGGGTCCAGCAGCCCGACGGTCCTCGCCGTGGCGGTGAACGTCACCGTGATCACGACGCCCTGCCGTGGCTGGGCACCGACCTCGGTGATCTCGTAGGGGTCGGCGTCCGTGCGCAGGCCGCGCTGCTGGAAGCCGCGGGTGACGCCGACGTCGAGGGCGCAAGCCTGGCAGCCGGGCAGCGCCGTCCCGGCCACGTCGGCGACCCGGCCGGCCCGGCTGGCGCTGTTGATCTCCGCGAAGTACGCGGTGACGACGCCGGCGGCGGCCGACGGTGAGTCGTTCGCCGGCCTGGCCGAGCCGCCGCCGGGTGCGGAGGTCGCGGGTTGGCCAGGTGCGCTGGCCGAGCCCGCCGCCTGGGCGGAACCCGAGGCGGCCGGCTCGCCTCTGGCCGGCGCCGCGGCGCCGGCCGGTTCGTCGTGGGAGCCGCAGCCGACCAACGCGAGCGCGAGGCCCAGGGTGAGGCCGGTCACCACGCGGGGCGCCGGGTTCCGGGAGGGCCCGCGACCCGCGGCCGGCGTGTCGGCTGGTGTGTCGGCTGACGTGTCAGCCGGCGCGAGGGCCGATCGGCGTACGGCGATCATGATTGAGCCGCCTTGTCGGGCGACCACGTGCCCCGCCGACCGGGCATGGCGGGCAGCGGGAGCCCTCGTGGGCAGGGGCGAAGATCCGTCGCTCTGGGAAGACGCCTCGGCCGGCCGGGAGGTTGTGCGCGTCGCGCCGCGCGCCATGGAAATTCGGACGTGTGCCGCGTAACGTGACGTTACGAATGCTGTCCGCACAAGCCGTCAGAATAACGCCGGGGGAGCGCTGCGCGGACTCCGCTTGTCAAGAACTGTCGGTGGTAGGTCCTACTATTCGGGTTGATGATGAAGGCCCAGGTCCGCGACTCCCGCACGGCCGACTCCGCCGTGGCCGGTCTCCACGCGGTCGGCTTCCACATGGTCGGTCTCAGCGCGGTTGGCCTCGGCGCCGTCGGTCGGCCGTGGACGTGACCTACCCGGCGGATCCGGGTGAGCTGGCCGCCCGCTACCTCCACCACCTGGCGGGAGAGCGCGGCCTCGCCCGCAACTCCGTGCTCGCCTACCGGCGGGACCTTCGTCGTTACCACGAGTACCTGACCGCCCGCGGTGTGTGCTCACTGACCGATGTCGACGAGGCGACGCTGGGCGCGTTCGCCGCGGCACTACGCACCGGGGACGACGAGCATCCGCCGCTGGCCGCGGCGTCGGTCGCCCGGATGCTCGTCGCCGTCCGTTCGCTGCACCGGTTCGCGGCGCGCGAGGGCGACGTCGCCGAGGATGTCTCGCAGCCGATCCGCCCGCCCGCCCCGCCACGGCGGCTGCCGAAGGCGCTCACCGTCGACCAGGTGCTGGCCGTGCTCGCCGCGGCGGCCGGCGGCGTCATCACCCCCGACGGCGACCGCCAGGAGGCCCCAGGGGAGTCCGCCCAGGCGCGCGCGGCCGGCGCCGGCGACGGGCCGGACGATGTGATCGCCATCGGCGACGGCGGCGATCCCGCGGAGACGGTGCGGCGGCTGCGCTCGACGGCGCTGCTGGAGCTGCTGTACGGGACCGGGGCGCGGATCTCGGAGGCCGTCGGTCTCGACGTCGACGACCTCGACCTGGATCCGGTGGCCGCCGCGGTGCGGCTGCACGGCAAGGGTGGCCGGGACAGGGTGGTGCCGCTTGGCCGGTGCGCGGTCGCGGCGCTGTCGGCGTACCTCGTCCGCGGCCGGCCCGCGCTGGTGACGCCGGCGTCCGGCGCGGCGGTGTTCCTGTCCCGGCGCGGCGGACGGCTGTCCCGGCAGAGCGCGTGGTCGGCGCTGCGGGCGGCGGCCGTGACCGCGGGGATCGAGGGGGTTTCGCCGCACGTGCTGCGGCACTCGTTCGCGACGCACCTGCTCGACGGCGGCGCGGACGTCCGGGTCGTGCAGGAGCTGCTCGGCCACGCCTCGGTGCGTACGACGCAGATCTACACGCTGGTGACGGTGGACCGGCTGCGGGAGGTGTACGCGGCGGCGCACCCGCGGGCGCTGGACGACCGTGGCCCGCGCCGTGACGCGGCCTCGACCGCCGCGGCGGGCACGCAGCCAGCGCTGCCGCCCCAGCCCGATCTCCACCGCCTCGGGGCCAGCCCGGGCCAGCTGGTCTGAGCCGCTGGCCCGAGCCACCTGGCAGTAGCCCGGTAGCCGACCGGGCGGGAAGCCCGGGTGGCGAAGCCTCGCGTGGGCTGGAAGCCCGAGGAGAGCGTCAGGACGGGGAGTACGGGCCGAGACTCGGCATGCCGTTGGCGGACTGCGGCGTAGGAACGACGCCACCCACCCCCGGCGGGCCACTGCGCTCGGCCAAGGTCTCGCCGACCTTGCGCGCGATCGCCTCCATCAGGCGTAGCGCCTGCGGAAGCGACAGGTTGAGGACCACTTCGCTGTCGTTTGTCATCGCGAAGCGAACCGACACGTCCGCCATTGCCCGACCTCTCCCGCCTGATTCCGAAGATCCGGATGGTGCATATGAACCCGAACGGTACGGCCCATCTTCACCCGCCGCACGCGGGGGGTTGGGCGCGATCCGCGGCACGCTACGTAGCGTCATCTCTCCGCTGCCGACAGTCGCCCTTCCTGGCTGGATCGCTTCGCGCTCCCGCCGAGTCCCCTGGGGTGGCGGCGGAAACGTGATCGTCACTGACTGTCACTCCTTTGTGTGAGGCTGTTCGGCCGGCGAGGTCCGCGAAACCCGCCGGACATGCGCGAAAGAATGCCGTTTAACGGCGTAGCTGTTGTGTTGATCCTGCTATGTTCCCTCATCGGACTTTGCCACCGGCAGCCGGGTCTCCGCGTCCGTCGGTTGGCCGGTCGAGGCCGCCGCGCGCGCCGTGGTCGGTGGCCCGGGCTGCGCCGAACGGATGCGCGACGACGCGCCAGGTAACGGAGCGCTGACGTCCGCGGCCTGGGCTGCTCGCTGAGCGTCGGTGGCACAGTCCACATTGGCTGGCCAGCGGGCTTGGGGCACGTGCGCGCCGGTTCGGGCACGATGGGTTCGTGAGCTCTTCCGAAGACGTGCAGGACGTCTCTTCGCTGTCCATCGGCATCCTTGGCGGTTCCGGGCCGCAGGGTGGCGGTCTGGCCATCCGGTTCGCCGCGGCCGGGCACAAGGTGGTCATCGGCTCGCGGTCCGCCGAGCGGGGCGAGGAGGCGGCAGCCAAACTGTCCGCGCCTGGCCGGACGATCGAGGGCACCGACAACGCCGGCACCGCCGAGCAGACGGACATCGTGATCGTCGCGGTGCCCTGGGAGGGCCACGGCGACCTGCTCGCGAGCCTGCGCAAGGAGCTCGCCGGCAAGATCGTGATCGACTGTGTGAACCCGCTCGGTTTCGACAAGGGCGGTGCCTACCCGCTGCCGGTCACCGAGGGCAGCGCCGCGCAGCAGGCCGCGGCACTGCTGCCCGACAGCACCGTCGTCGCGGCCTTCCACCACGTCTCCGCGGTGCTGCTGGCCGACGAGTCGATCGCCGAGGTCGACACCGACATCCTCGTGCTCGGCGACGACCGCACCGCCACCGACGTGGTCCAGGCGCTCGCCGAGCGGATCCCCGGCATGCGCGGCATCTATGCCGGCAAGCTGCGCAACGCGGGCCAGGTCGAGGCGTTCACCGCGAACCTCATCTCCATGAACCGCCGGTACAAGGCCCACGCCGGCATCCGCATCACCGACGTACCGCACCTCTAGCCGGCCCCGCCGTCGGTCCTGGCTCAAGGTGGCGTGATGACATTCGCGGGCGAGACGGTGCTGGACGACGTGGGCCTGACGGTGGCGGTGCCGGCGGCGGTCGAGCGGGTCGTTTCGCTGGTGCCGAGCCTCACCGAGTCGATCGCCGCGAGCGCCCCCGGGCTGCTGGTGGGCGCGACGAACTGGTGCTCGCACCCGGGCGATCTCGACGTCGCCCGGGTGCGTGGCACCAAGAACCCGGACCTCGACGCGATCGTCGGGCTCGCGCCCGACCTGGTCGTCGCCAACGCCGAGGAGAACCGCGAGCCGGACCTGGCCGCGCTGCGCGCCGCCGGGCTCGCCGTGTGGGTGACGGCCCCTACGACCGTCCCCGCGGCCCTGGACAGCCTCGACCGGCTCCTGCGGCTCGGCTGTGGGCTCGCGCGGCCCTCCTGGCTGGCGGAAGCCGTGGCGGTCTGGCGGGAGCCGCGGCGCGCGGCGGCCGACTGGCCTCGGCGACGGGCGGTCATCCCTATCTGGCGCCGGCCCTGGATGGCCGTCGGCCGCGACACCTTCACCGGCGACGTCCTCGCCAGGCTCGGTGTCGACAACGTCCTGGCGGACCACGCCGAGCGCTACCCGCGCATCACCATCGCCGACCTTCCGCCGCACGACCTGGTCGTGCTTCCCGACGAGCCGTACGCCTTCAGCCCCGAGGACGGCCCGGAGTCCTTCGACGCCCCCGCCGCGTGCGTCTCGGGCCGTCACCTCACCTGGTACGGCCCCTCCCTGGCGGAGGCGCCGTCCGTGCTGCGCGGCCAACTCGACGCTGCCCGCTGAGGGCGGGTCCCGCGGCTACGGCCGCGGGACCCGCCCAGGCGGTGCCCGCTATCAGTCGTAGGAGTACTCGACGGTTGGGTAGTGGCCGTCGCGGACGTCGTCGACGTAGGTGTGGACGGCGTCGAGCAGCGACGAGCGCAGGTCGGCGAAGCGGCGCACGAAGCGCGGCGCCCGCCCGGCCGACAGGCCGGCCATGTCCTGCCAGACCAGCACCTGGGCGTCGCAGTCGGAACCGGCGCCGATGCCCACGGTCGGGATCGTCAGCGCCTTGCTGATCCGGGCGGCGACGTCGGAGGGCACGACCTCCAGCACGATGGCGAAGGCCCCGGCCGCCTCGAGCGCCAGCGCGTCGGCCAGCAGCGCGGCGCCGGCGTCCTCGCGGCCCTGCACCCGGTAGCCGCCGAGCGTGTTGATGCTCTGCGGGGTCAGGCCCAGGTGGCCCATCACGGGCACCCCGGCGGACACCAGCAGCTCGACCTGGGGTGCGACGCGGGCGCCCCCCTCCAGCTTGACCGCCTGCGCGCCACCGTCCTTGAGGAACCGCACGGCCGTCTCCAGCGCCTGCGCCGGGCTGGCCTGGTACGAGCCGAACGGCAGGTCAGCGATGACCATCGCGTGCGGCGCGCCGCGGACGACCGCGCGCACCAGCGGGAGCAGCTCGTCCACGCTGACCGGCACGGTCGTGTCGTAGCCGTAGACGACGTTCGCCGCCGAGTCGCCGACCAGCAGGACCGGCACCTCGGCCTCGTCGAAGACCGACGCGGTGGTGTAGTCGTAGGCGGTGAGCATCGCCCACTTCTCGCCGCGGTCCTTGTGGGCCGCGAGGTCGCGCACCGTCGTGCGCCGGCGCGGGCGGGCCTGGGGCCGCTGCTCGGCCGTCTGGCGGGCGGCCTCGGCCGGTGCCTGGGCGGTGGTCGGCGCGCCGTAGAGGGTCGCCGCCTCGTCTGGCGTGGCCGGGGCGCCCGAGCGGGCGAGCGTCGTGCGCGGGGCCGAGGGAGAAGCGGGGCGACAGTGAGTAGCGGAGTTGCTCATGGAGACTCCTCTGCGTCCGTCCGGGCGCGTCGCGCGTCCCGGCGTCGCTGACATGCTGCCACTGCTGACCGGTCCGCCGAAAGTGGTGCGTGGATCACACGCCCGCCCGGCCCCGCTTGCCAGCTGGGCATGCACCTGTCGCTGACCTGCGCATATGGCCATCGCGTTGCTGAGTCAACCGAATGCGCCTCATGCGGCCTCGCCGTACCCTCCGATCTTGAAAGAATGGGGAGTGTCGGGGTGTGGGACGATCGCACAGCGTGGTCGTCGGGCCACGACGCGGCCAGCGAGGGTGGTTCACCGTGTCTGCCAACACGAGAGCGCTCTCCTGGGCGGCTTTCCGAGGGCTCGCCACATCTGCCGGGGGGCGCTCTTCCTCGGCGGCGAGGGCCGCTTCGCCGGGGTGCGGTGAACGGTTGGCTGGGGCGGCCGGCGAGTGAGGGAGACCGGTGAGAGCGACATCCAGCGGGCGAGGGCGCGCGGGCTGGCTCGGCGCGGTGCCCGCGAGTCCAGCACGGGGGGGCGGCCGGTGACGACCGCCGAGGTGGGTCGGCCAGGGCCACGCGGGCGGCCGGACCGCCCGCCCTCCGGCGTCCGCCCACCGGGCCGCCCGCGCGACGCGCGCGCCGACGGGGCGATCATCGAGGCGACCCTGCAGACACTGGCGACGGCCGGGTTCACGGGGCTGTCGATGGAGGCCGTCGCCGCGCGGGCCAAGGTGGGCAAGGCAACCCTGTACCGGCGCTGGTCGACGAAGAACACCCTGGTGGCCGACGCGCTGGCGACGCTGGTGGAGACGGCCGAACCGGTCGACACCGGGTCGCTGCGTGACGACCTGGTCGCCTGGCTCAACACCGTGCGCCGGCACAACCTGCAGACGCTGGCCGGCCGGATCATGCCGCGGCTGCTGGCCGAGCGGGAGGCGCACCCGGAACTGTTCGAGACCTACCGCCAGCAGGTGATGGAGCCGTTCCGCCAACAGGCCGCGAAGGTGCTGGCCAGGGGGGTCGCCGCTGGCGAGCTACCGGCGGACCTCGACATCGACCTGATCACCGACATGCTGGTCGGCCCGGTCGCCTATCGGCAGTACACCAGCGGCTACAACGAGGTGAGCGGCACCCGGATCGCCCAGGTCGTCGACACCCTGCTCGGGGGCATCCTCACCCGCCCGCGGGTCAGGCCCGCCCCCGCCGATGAGGCCGACGAGGCCTGCGGCGCCGACGGCGATGCGCCCGAGATCCCCGGCGCGGGCGCGGTGGCCGTGGCGGGCGCGGGGGAGACCTCGGACGGTGCCGCCCGGGCCGGGAGCCGCCGCGCCGAGGCGGAGAGCACCTCCGTCTGAGCGGCCCGCCGCCGGCACGGCCGCCGACGGACGGCGTGCGGTATCACCCTGTGTAGTCATGTCGGCGATGGGTGGCGCGCCGGCCGGAGTAGCATCGGCGACCGGGGCGAAACTGCCGTGACAGGCACCCGCGACAGCCGCGACACTCTGGCGCGGCGGGTGTCGCGGCGCCCCTCCCCAGAACGGCCAACCCACGCCGACCCGGGCAAGGGCCCCGGGCGCCAGACCAGGAGAAACCGGTGTCCGACCTCCGTGTGACCGTCCAGCATGCCGAGCAGCGGGATGATCGGGTGGTCGCCACGGGGACGGCGGCGGCGGACCTGTTCGCGGCCGATCGGTCTGTGATCGCCGCGCGGGTCGGCGGCAGGCAGCGTGACCTTGCCTACGTCCTGGCTGACGGCGACGTCGTCGAGCCGATCACCGTCGGCTCACCGGACGGCCGGGCAATCGTGCGGCACTCGACCGCGCATGTCGTCGCCCAGGCGGTGCAGGACCTGTTCCCGAAGGCGAAGCTCGGGATCGGCCCGCCCATCCAGAACGGCTTCTACTACGACTTCGACGTCGAGAAGCCGTTCTCCGCCGAGGATCTCAAGGCGATCGAGAAGCGTGCCCGCGAGATCGTCAAGGCCGGCCAGAAGTTCTCCCGCCGGGTCGTCACCGACGACGAGGCGCGCGCCGAGCTCGCCGACGAGCCCTACAAGCTGGAGCTCATCGGGCTGAAGTCCGGTGCCGGTGACGGGGCCGACGCCTCCGATGCCTCGGTCGAGGTGGGCGAGGGCGAGCTCACCATCTACGACAACCTGGACGCCAAGTCCGGCGAGCTGTGCTGGAAGGACCTCTGCCGCGGCCCGCACGTGCCGACCACCCGGCACATCCCGGCTTTCGCGGTCCAGCGGTCCGCCGCGGCCTACTGGCGGGGCAGCGAGAAGAACCCGCAGCTGCAGCGCATCTACGGCACCGCCTGGGAGTCGAAGGAGGCGCTGGCCGAGCACCAGCACATGCTGGCCGAGGCGGAGAAGCGCGACCACCGGCGCCTGGGCGCCGAGCTGGACCTGTTCTCCTTCCCGACCGAGCTGGGCCCCGGTCTCGCGGTCTTCCACCCCAAGGGCGGCGCGATCCGCACCGTGATGGAGGACTACTCGCGCCGCCGGCACATCGAGGCTGGGTACGAGTTCGTCAACACACCGCACATCACCAAGTCGACCCTGTACGAGATCTCCGGTCACCTCGACTGGTTCGCCGACGGTATGTACCCGCCCATGTCGCTCGACGGCGGCACGGACTACTACCTCAAGCCGATGAACTGCCCCATGCACATCCTGATCTTCAAGTCGCGGGGGCGGTCGTACCGAGAGCTGCCGCTGCGGCTGTTCGAGTTCGGCACCGTCTACCGATACGAGAAGTCCGGGGTGGTGCACGGTCTCACCCGGGTGCGCGGGCTGACCCAGGACGACGCGCACCTGTTCTGCGCCCGCGACCAGCTGCCGGACGAGCTCGACAACACCCTGAAGTTCGTGCTCGGCCTGCTGCGCGACTACGGCCTCACCGACTTCTACCTGGAGCTGTCGACCCGCCCCGAGGGCAAGGCGATCGGCACCGACGAGGAGTGGGAGGACGCCACCCAGCTGCTGCGCGAGGCCGCCGAGAAGCAGGGCCTCGAGCTGGTCATGGACCCGGGCGGCGGCGCCTTCTACGGCCCGAAGATCTCCGTCCAGGCCAAGGACGCGATCGGGCGGACCTGGCAGCTGTCGACCATCCAGGTCGACTTCCAGATGCCGCAGCGGTTCGAGATGGAGTACCAGGCCGCGGACGGCACCCGCCAGCGTCCCTTCATGATCCACCGGGCGCTGTTCGGCACCATCGAACGGTTCTTCGCGATCCTGCTGGAGCACTACGCCGGCGCGATGCCACCGTGGCTCGCCCCGGTCCAGGCCGTCGGCATCCCCATCACCGACGACCACGTCCCCTACCTGAAGGACATCGCCGCGAAGCTGTCGGCGAAGGGGATCCGGGTCGACGTCGACGCGTCCGACAACCGGATGCAGAAGAAGATCCGCGACGCGCAGAAGCAGAAGGTCCCGTACATGCTCATCGCGGGCGACGACGACGTCGCCAAGGGGGCGGTCTCCTTCCGCTACCGCGACGGCACCCAGCGCAATGGCGTCCCGGTCGACGAGGCCATCGCCGAGATCGTCGACGCCGTGGACCGCCGCATCCAGATCTGACCGCCTCCGGCACTCCGATGCCGCCGCTTCCAGTTTTGGGGGCGGCGGCATCTTTTTTTCGATTCCTTTCCGTCGAGCGCTCGACGAGCGCTCGAAATGGCACTCTCGGCCAATGGAAAAGCGTCGATCGCTCGAATAGCGCTAATCCGTGAACTCAGGAATTTGTGTCATACCGCGATGGCAAAAGTTGCTTGCCTGGGCGCGAAATGTGGATACCGTGAAACGCGATCTGACCCCTCGCTGAAGGAGGCGCTGATGGCAGTGCTGGAACAGGTGAGGCTGATGACGTTGTGGGACGTCGCGGCTACCATGGAGGCCATGGAGGCCATGGCGGGTGAGGCGCGACGGTACTCGATCATGCTTCCGTCCGACGTTGCCGAGGCGGCCCGGGAGCACGGCGGCTCGGGTGGGCTGTCCGCCTTCGTACTGGCCGCCGTGCAGCGGCAGCTGGAGCGCATCCAGCTCCAGGAGCTGGTTGAGGCCGCCGAGGCCGAGCATGGCCCAATCACCGATGAGGAGATGCGGGACGTTCGCGAAACGCTGGCGCGCGCGCGAGTCGAGCAGGGCACCGCTAACCGGAGCGCCAGGTGAGCCCGCGGCCGGATGAGGTGTCCGGAACCGTCGTGCTGGACTGCGAGGGACTGAGTCGGGCGGTGCGTCGCGATCGTTCTCTGACGCGGTGGCTCAACTTCGCGGTGGAGTCGAACCAGCGGGTTGTGACCAGTTCGGTGGCGCTGACTGCCTCGGACCTTCTGCGTGACGCCGGTCTGCACGGGCACAAGCACGGCATTGACGCGGTTTTGGCCGCTGTCGCGTCTGCCTGCCCACCGCCGGTGACCATCCTGACTTCCGATCCCGAAGACCTGCAGGCGTTGTGTGGAGGACAGGTGACGGTCGTCAAGCTATGAAAAGGCGACCCCTAGGATGTCCGAGATGAACCCAGTGTGGCTGACCGCTTTTCTGGACTTTCCCGCTGAGCGGTTCGAGCGGGGCGTCGCGTTTTGGCAAGCAGTGACGGCGACGACACTGTCGCCGTCACGGGGCCAGACCGGCGAGTTCGCGACGCTGGTGCCAGGGGATGGAGACGCGTTCCTGCGAGTGCAGCGGGTGGGGGACGGGCCGGCGCGGGTGCATCTCGACGTGCATCGCGCGGGCCAGGATTTCGAGATCCGCCGGTCTCCGGGTGGGTTCGTGTTCTGCGAGGTCCACAAGGGCGAGTCCGTCCGGCCGAAGCCGGTGACCTGGCCCGGCGGGCATACGTCGCTCGTCGACCAGATCTCGCTGGACATCCCGGCCGGCCGGTTCGACGAGGAGTGCGCGTTCTGGGCCGGGCAGACCGGCTGGGAGCTGCGTGACGGCAGCAGGCCCGAGTTCCGCGTGCTGGTCCGCCCCGCCGGGATGCCGCTGCGGATCCTGCTCCAGCGTGTCGACGAGCCGGACGGGCCGGTGCGCGCCCACCTGGACCTCGCGACGACCGACCGCGCCGCCGAGACCGGCCGCCACGTCGCCCTCGGCGCGACGGTCGTTGGGCACGGCCCCCGCTGGACGGTCCTGCGCGACCCGGTCGGCCTGCCCTACTGCGTCACCGACCGAGACCCGGAAACCGGGCTGCTGCCCTGAGGGCGTCGCCTTCTGTACAAGGTTTTCCAGCGTGAAGTCCGGTCCCGTTAGGATCACCGCATCATGGTCCGGCTTGGGACGAACCTTCTCATCTCCCCGTACTGCGACGTGATCGACTTCGTCTCCCTTGGCGTAAGCGGCTGAGCCGGGGTGACCGAGGCCCAAGGCGACGCGGCCGGAGACGGCGACGACCACCGCGCGAGCGACCGGCCCGGCGAGGGAGAGATCCCGCCCGACCGGCGTGGGTCCGACCGCGGCGACAGGATCGCCACGGTCGTGGTCGCGGTGTGGATCGTGGTGGCTGTCGTCCTGGTCCTGATCGGCCTGTTCAGATACTCCGCCGCCGAGGACGACGTCCGGGATGCCGCCGACGCGGCGGCCCGCGCGGCCGCCGAGACCACCACTCGGAGCGAGGCGACGGCGGCGGCCGAGTCCACGGCCCGCCGGCTCCTCGCAGACAGCGACTGCGATGACGGCACGGCCACCGTCAGCACCGTCATCTACCCGCCTCAGAGCGACTTCGCGGCCGGACGCGGCTATGAGCCGCGCGACCTCGGCGAACTGGGCCTGCTGGTCGTCACCGTGAGCTGCGAACAGGACGGAAACATGGTCCTCGCCGAAGGCGAGGCACCTAGCCACTAGCGACACCGTGCAACTAGAGAAACCGTGCCCCTGAGGACGCCGTGCCCGTGGGACGCCGTGGTGCCGTTGCCTCTCCCGGCCCGTGACCGGACGCCGCTCCGCCGACCTCGGCCAGGCCGACTGGCTCACTGTTCGACGGGCGTCGCTGTTACCCCACTTTTCGGACCAGTACGCGATAACCCTGATGTCTGGCGTCGGGCGGGGTGCCAACATCGGGAGGACTGTGCACAGACGGCCACTCTCGATGGGCCGTACTGCCGAATTCGGCAAGGGTGGCGATGTGATGCTCATTGATCGAGACTCGGTGGCGGCGGCGTTGCCGGCCATCGAGGTGGGCGGGCGGCTGGGGTCCGGTGCGTTCGGGTTGGTGCTGTCGGGGCGGCATCGGCGGCTGAACCGGGATGTGGCTGTCAAGGTGCTTGCCGCGGCGCCGGAGGACCGTTCGCGTTTCGAGGCGGAGGCGCAGCTGCTGGCGGGGCTTGACCATCCGCACATCGTGCGGGTCTATGACTACGTCGAGGCAGACGATCTGTGCCTGATCGTGATGGAGATGCTGGCCGGCGGGACGCTGACCCGGCGGGCGCGTGGGATCGGGCCGGAGGCGGCGTGCGCCGTCGGCCTGGGGGTGGCGTCGGCGCTGGGATACGCGCACGGACGCGGTGTGCTGCACCGGGACATCAAGCTGGACAACGTCATGTTCGACGCGGCCAGCACGGTGAAGGTCACTGACTTCGGCATCGCGAAGATCTTCCACGGCTCGGCGACGACGGCGACCGGGCAGCTTGGCACGCCGATGTACATGGCGCCCGAACAGATCCTCGGCGGCCGGATCGGCCCGGCGACCGACATCTACGCCCTCGGCGTGCTGCTCTACCGGCTCCTCGTCGGCCCCCCGCCGTTCGACCCGGGCCTGCCGCTGCAGGCACTGTGGCGTCAGGTGCTCGACGCGCCGCCGCCCACGCCGGTCGGCGTGCCGGGCCCGGTCGCGGCCGTCCTCCTGCGCGCCCTGGCGAAGGAGCCGGCCGATCGGCAGCCGTCCGGGGTCGCGTTCGCGCTCGACCTCGCCGCCGCGGCGGCCGCGTCCTATGGCTCAGGCTGGCTCACCCGCGGCGGGGTGCCGCTGCTGGTCAGCGACGAGATCCGCGACGCCGCCACCGGGCC
>NZ_KI912267.1:1051787-1095826 GCF_000235425.2 Pseudofrankia saprophytica | reverse complement strand
CTGCCGCCGCCGCCGACGTTCCCTCCGTTGGCCGCCGGCGCTGCGGCACCTACGCCGACGCCGACCTCGGACCGACGGAGTGCCGCTCCAGGGCCAGCCGGGGACGGGCACTCGGGGGGACAGGCCGGCCGGATCGGCCACTCGCCCGACGGTGCCCCCTCGCTCGACCCGCGGGGCCGGTCCGGCGGCGCCCCGGAAACCGTGATCACGGGCTCGACCCGCGCGGTGGACACCCAGGCAGTCACCCAGTTCGCGGGTGCCGGCTTGGCGGGCCCGGCCGGCGCTGGGGCGCGGTCCGTGGGGACGCCGGCTCCCACCCGGCCCGCGTCAGAGCCCGGGGCGAGCGGGTTTCCCTGGAAGACCTGGCTGGCTGCCAACGCCGTCGGGCTTGGGTTTGCCTATTTGCTGTCGGCGGCCGCGGTGTCGTACTCCCTTAAATTTCACTACTACGGTCAGAGTTTTCGGTTCGAATCGCCCGTCCTCGCGGCGCTGTTCGTCGGCGGTGTGGTGTTCGCGCTGCTGCGTCGCGCCATGCTCGGCCGCTATGCGGACGTCTCCGGCCGCTGGATCTGGCCCACGTTGGCCGTCGGAATCGGACAGGCCGCCGCCACGTTGCCATGGCTCCGGACCAGCAACGAGCCGCTCGTGGATTCCTTCCTCCTCATCCTGGGCATCGCCCCGGCAGGCGTGCTGGGTGTCCTCGCCGGGCCGCGTGCCGGCCGTCGGCCGGTCCGCCTGCTCGCGGGTGTCGGCGGCTGGCTGCTCGCCTGGCTCGTGGCCGCGCTCACGACCTGCCTCGTCTACTCGCAGGTGCACGACGATTTCTGGTTCGCGAGCCTGTCCAAGGTCTTCTGGAGCGTCTTCCTGCTGGGTGTGCCTGCCGCCGTCGTCGCCGGCTGCGTCGGCGGCGCGCTCGAAGCGCTTACTCTGCGCCGGGGTCGTGGGTCCGTGGACTGAGGGAGGAAGGCCTGGGCGGCGGCGAGAACGCCGCCTCGCCGAGGTGGACGTGACCTTGCCGCGGTCGTCTACGCGTTTACCCGGATGTCAGGCACCGACCGTGACGCCAGAATCGGGGAGCGTGTATATGACGATTGCCGCCCGGTGCACCCGGGCTGCCGGGTTCGGCTGGGTGGCGGGCAGATGATCGTTGACCGGGAGTCGGTGGCCGCGGCCCTGCCCGCGATCGAGGTCGGGGGCCGGCTTGGTGCCGGTGCGTTCGGACTGGTGCTCGCCGGGCGCCACCGGCGGCTGAACCGGGATGTCGCCGTCAAGGTGCTGCCAGCCGGCCAGGAAGGCCGGTCGGCATTCGAGGCCGAGGCCCAGCTGCTCGCCAGCCTGGATCATCCGCACATCGTCCGGGTCTACGACTACGTCGAGACCGACGAGCTGTGCCTGATCGTGATGGAGCAGCTGTCCGGTGGCACGCTCACCCGCCGTCTGGCGGGTCTCGCGCCGCCGGCCGCGTGCGCGGTCGGCGTGGGGGTCGCCACCGCGCTGGCCTACGCCCACGAGCGTGGTGTGCTGCACCGCGACATCAAGCCGGACAACGTCATGTTCGACGCCACCTCGACCGTCAAGGTGACGGACTTCGGCATCGCGAAGATCTTCCAGGGCACGGCGACGACGGCGACCGGCCAACTGGGCACGCCGATGTACATGGCGCCGGAGCAGATCCGTGGCGGCCGGCTCGGACCGGCGACGGACATCTACGCGCTCGGCGTCCTGATGTACCGGTTGCTCGTCGGCCGGCCACCCTTCGACCCGTCGCTGCCACTGCAGGCGCTCTGGCACCAGCAGCTGACGACGACACCGTCCGTGCCGCCGTCGGTGCCGGCCCCGCTGGCGGACGTGGTGCTGCGGGCGCTGGCCAAGGAGCCGGGCGACCGGCCGCCGTCCGCGTCCGCGCGTGACCTGGCCGTCGCCGCGGTCGGAGTCCACGGTCGCGACTGGCTCGCCCACGCCGGCCTGCCGCTGCGGCTGGACGATGACGTCCGCGACGCGGCGGCCGGAACCGGAGCGTATGGCTCGGTACCGCCGTCCCAGGAATCGGTCGCCCGGAACCCGGAGGTCATCGAGCCGTCGCCACGGGTCCGCCGGTCCGTCGGGGACCGTGCGCCCGCCGCGCCATCCAGGACCGACAACCAGGGATATCGCGACGAGGTGGCGACGCGGACGGATTCCACGGCCCGTGCCTTCGGGCCGTCATCCCGGCCGATGTATCCGACGGCGGCCGACGAACCGGGTGGCGCCGGCACCGCCGGACCGCCGACCCCGGTGGGCGGCGTGGGCCCACGCCGGCGCCGCCGCAGGCTGGTGCTTGTCGGGGCCATCGTGGCCGTCGTGCTTCTCGCGGGCGCGCTCGGCGCCTGGGGGTGGACGCGCAGCCAGTACTACATCGGTGTGCACGACGGCCGGGTGGCCATCTTCCAGGGGGTGTCCGTGGCCGGCCTTTCCAGCGTCCATAGCACCTACATGTCGATCTCGGAGGTCGCGGAGCCGGACCGAAGCGCGGTGGAGGACGGCATTCCCGCCGCCGACGTCGCCGATGCTCGCGCCATGGTGCTCGGCCTCCACCGGGTCACCGGTGGGATCGCGGCTTTGCCTGCCTCGCCCAAGCCCAGCCCGGCCCCCACCCCCTGACGTCGGCGTCGGTCTCGCCACCCTAGTTTCGATCCCCGCGGAGGCCGGCTGGTTCCGCCGGATGAAGGTGGCCAGCCGTCGACGCGTGTCGTCCGGTCGGTGAGGCGGCCCGGCCGACGGCACGTCGATGGTCGGCCTACGATCGGCACATCATGTGTCGGGTTCGCGGGGGTTCGGTAACTTCTGTTGGGGCACGAGCAGGCCGCGGGCGGGCATCGTGATCGTCGACCGGGAGTCGGTGGCGGCGGCGCTGCCGGGGCTGGAGATCGGCGGGCGGCTGGGCTCGGGTGCCTACGGGCTGGTGCTCGCCGGCCAGCATCGGCACCTGCGGCACAACGTCGCCATCAAGGTGCTGCCGGCCCGCCCGCCGGCGCAGGGCGATCGCCCGGGCATCGCCTCCGAGGGCCAGCTGCTGGGCCGCATGGACCACCCCCACATCGTCCGGGTCTACGACTATGTCGAGACCGCGGACCTCTGCCTGATCGTGATGGAGCAGCTCGTCGGCGGCGCGCTGTCCCAGCGGCGGGAGGGCATGCGGCCGGAAGCGTCCTGCGCGGTGGGGCTCGCGGTCGCCTCCGCGCTCGGCTACGCGCATGACCGGGGCGTGCTGCACCGCGACGTCAAGCCGGACAACG
Organism: Pseudofrankia saprophytica; assembly: GCF_000235425.2. NCBI lineage: Bacteria > Bacillati > Actinomycetota > Actinomycetes > Frankiales > Frankiaceae > Pseudofrankia > Pseudofrankia saprophytica. The sequence continues at coordinate 1,092,551 of NZ_KI912267.1, read as the reverse complement.
TGCTGTTCACGGCCGCCGGAACCGCCAAGGTCACCGACTTCGGCGTCGCGAAGATCCTGGAGGGGACGGTCGCGACCGCCAGCGCGCAGGTCGGCACCCCGTTGTACATGGCGCCCGAGCAGATCACCAGCGGGCAGCTGGGGCCGGCGACCGACATCTATGCCCTGGGCGTGGTGCTGTACCAGCTGTTGTCCGGCGCGCCGCCGATCGACCGGTCGCTGCCGGTGCAGCAGCTCTGGCAGCGCCGCCTGACCGCCCCGCCGCCCCGGCCGCCGGGCGTGCCGGCGGCGGTCGCGAACGTCGTGCTGCGCGCCCTCGCCCCCGACCCGGCGATGCGTTATCCCAGCGCGCGGGCGTTCGGCCTGGAGTTCGCCGCGGCGGCGGCCGCCGTGCTGGGCCGTGGCTGGCTCACCCGGTCGGACCTGCAGGTCCAGCTCGACGACGACGTGCGCGCCGCGGCTGACGGTCCGCCGACCGGGCCGCGGTTCACCGCCGGCCAGCCCTCGGCGGGGCACCCCGGCACCCGGGCCGCGGCGGCGGGTCCGGGTGCGGCGGCGGGGCTGCCCGCCACGGCGGGCAAGCCCGTGGGCACCTCCGACGGCCCGACCCTCCCGGTCGGCGGCCACCCCCAGTCGAACCCGTGGGCCATACCGGTCCCGCCGCCGCCCACCGCGCCGCTGCCCACCGCGCCGTCGCCCGGCCAGCCTGGTCCGGCCAGGCTGGCTTCCGCCGGTCCCGGGATCCCCGCCGCGCAGCCGACCCAGGTCGGAACGCCCTTCGCGCCCCACCAGGTCCCGCAGGTCCCGAGCCCGGCCCCGATGGCGCCGACCCCGGCCCCGGCGGCGCCCAGGGCGGGCAGGCACCGGCGGCGGTGGTGGCTGCTGGTCGGCGGTGTCGTGGGCGCGCTCGCCATCATCCTTCCCCTGGTGCTGATCCCACGCGAGGACGGCCCGAAGGCGGGGACCGGCCCTGGCCAGCCGACGGCGGCCGCCACCCAGAGCACCACGCCGCGGCTCGCGGTCCAGGGGCCCATCCTGCGCCCGTCCACGGGCAAGGGCGGAACCCTGCGGGTGGCCGCCGCCGCCGACTGCGACTCCTGGGACCCGCAGCGCAGCAACTCCGACGAGTGCTGGGCGCAGCAGCGATGGTTCTCCCGGCAGCTGCTGACCTACAAGCCGGGTACGACCGATCTGATCGGCGACCTCGCCACCGGCGTCCCCACCTCCACCGACGCGGTCACCTGGCGGTACACCCTGCGCGCCGGCCTGAAGTTCGAGGACGGCACCTCGATCACGTCCAGGGACATCAAGTACGGGATCGAGCGGGTGTTCGACGCCCAGCTCGTGACCACCGGGCTGAAGGGACTCACCCGGTACCTGGACGACCCCAACAACAAATATCCGGGGCCTTACCAGGATCCGAGTCCGGACAAGCTGGGTCTCAGGTCGATCGAGACTCCAGACGACCAGACGATCGTTTTCCATCTGACCACGCCGTTCGGAGACTGGAACTACCTGATGGCCTCGCCCGCGTCCACTCCGGTGCCTCGGGCGAAGGACACCGGAGCCCAGTACGCCGACCGGCCGTTCTCGTCCGGTCCGTACAAGTTCGCCTCCTACCAGCGAGGCCAGTCGCTGACGCTGGTCCGCAACCTCTCCTGGGACCCGGCCACCGATCCGGTGAACACGGCGTTGCCGGACCGGATCGAGGAGGCCATGCGCCTGCCTCGGCAAACCATCGACGAGCAAATCCTCTCCGGCCACTCGGACGTGTTCGCCGGGCAGACCGGTGCCCTGCCGCTCACCCTGGACAGGGCTCCGACGGATTCCGCGATGCGGGCCAACCAACGCCTGACCGTCACCAGCGGCGTGGTGCGTTCCCTGAGCCTCACCACGACGGTGGCGCCCTTCGACAACGTCCACTGCCGCAAGGCGATCGCCTGGGCGATCGACCGGCAGGCACAGGTCACCGCCCATGGCGGCCCGGACGAGGCCGTCGCCGCGACGACGCTGGTCTCGCCGCCGATGCGGTACCACTCGACGCTCGACCTGTACCCGAGTGCTGGTGGTCATGGCGACGCCAGCCAGGCGAGGCGGGAGCTGGCGACATGCGGCCGGCCGGCCGGCTTCCCGGTGAAGCTGGCGGTCGCCGACGACGACACGTCGCAGCAGGAGGCCAACGCGATCAAGAAAACCCTGGCCGGAATCGGCGTCGATGTCCAGCTCTCGGCGCTCGACTCGGACGCCTTCTTCAACCTGATCTTCACGCCGCAGAAGATGCGTGACCAGGGCATCGGCCTGGCGCTCGTCGGCTACGACCCGGGCTGGCCGGCGCCCGCCGGCCTGCTCGCCAGCCTCACCGACGGCCGCAGAATCCTCGCCGCGAACAACAGGAACCTCGCCGAGCTCAACGACCCCGCGGTGAACACCGCCCTCGACGACGCCTTCCTCGCGGACATCACCGACAGCACCCGCGCCGCCGACCCGGCCGGGACCGCCGCGACGAGGTGGGCGGCCGCCCAGCGGCTGATACTCGACACGGCCGCCTACATCCCGCTGACCTGCGACAGGGTCACGAACATCTACAGCTCCGGCCTCACCAACGTCTACTACCAGCCCGCGTACGACACGATCGACTTCTCCGCCCTCGGCGTCCGCTGACACCACCCGCCGGTGACACCACCCGCCGGCAGGTCCGGGACCGGTCAGGCCTGTTCGCGGGCGAAGATCCGGTCGGTGACGTGGCGGGCGGCGGCCGCGGCGCGGCGGTGGTCGTCGAGGACGTCGGTGACCTGCTCGAGGGGGTAGCCGAGGACGCCGGCGACCCGGTCCAGCGCGGGGGTGGTCCGGGGAATGAGGTCGCCGGGCGTGCCACGGGCGAGCAGGATCGCGTTCCTGATCCGGGACGCCGAGAGCCAGGCGGCGCTCAGCACCGCCGCCTCGGCGCCGTCGAGCAGGCCGGCGGTGGCGAGCTCACGCAGCGCGGTGAGGGTGCCGGTCGTGCGCAGCGCCGGGATCTCGTGGGCATGCCGTAGCTGGAGGATCTGGATCGTCCATTCGACGTCGGTCAGCCCTCCCGGCCCGAACTTGACGTGCAGGGTCCGGTCGGCGCCGCGCGGAACCCGCGCGGCGCCCATCCGGTCCCGCAGCCGCTCGACCTCGGCGATCGCCCCGCCGGGCAGCCGCGCCGGATAGCGGAACCCGTCCGCCAGGTCGCGGAAACGCGCCGCCAGCTCCGCGTCACCGGCCAGTGGGCGGGCGCGCAGCAGGGCCTGCGCCTCCCAGCCGAGCGCCCAGCGACGGTAGTAGGCCGCGTAGCCGTCCAGGTCGCGGGTGACCGGGCCGTTACGGCCCTCCGGCCGCAGCCCCAGGTCCAGGCGCAGCGCCGGGTCGGGTCCCGGCTGCCCGAGCAGCCGGACCAGCTCCTCGACCACCGCCGTGGCGTACTCGCCGGCCGCCCGCGCGCCTACGCCGGGCCTGGGTTCGTGGACGAACAGCACGTCCGCGTCGCTGCCGTAGGACATCTCGCCGCCGCCGAGCCGGCCCATCGCGACCACCGCGATCCGTGCCGGCTCCCCGGCCAGTGCTCCTGAGAACGAGGCCTGCCGGGCGTGCGAAGGAAGATCATTTTCGCATGTCCTTTGGTCTTCCAGGTCGTCCGCGGGCTGGCCGACGGCCGCGAACCGGTCCGCCGCCGGCCGGCCGGCGGCGAGCCGGCGGGTCACGGTGCGCCGGGCGACCAGCAGGGACGCCTCGATGGTCGCGGTGGCCGCCGCGGCGAGCGCCTCGCCGACGGCGGTCGCGTCGAGCAGGCCGAGCAGGTCGGCGCAGGCGACCCGGACCAGCTCGACCCGGCGGATCGCGCGGGCCCGCGCGGCCGCGTCGTCCGCGTCCAGGTTGCGCCGGGCGACGGCGAGCAGGGTGCGGGCGAGCTCGCCGCGGCCCACCGGGCGCAGGTCCTCCTCGGTGCGCAGCAGCCGTACCGACTCGGGGGCGGCGCGCATCAGCGCCGCGACGTAGCCGCTGGCCGCCAGCACCCTGGCCAGCCGGTCGGCGGCGCCGGCCGAGTCGCGCAGCAGCCGCAGGTACCAGGGGACCCGGCCGAGCGCCTCGCTGACCTGCCGGTAGGCGAGCAGGCCGGCGTCCGGGTCGGCAGCGTCGGCGAACGCCGGCAGCATCGTCGGCAGCAGGTGGCGCTGGATCGTCGCCGTCCGGCTCACGCCGGCGGTGAGCGCCTCGATGTGCTTCAACGATCGGTGTGGGTAGGCGAACCCGAGCGCGGCAAGCCGGTCGGCGGCCTCGCCGGGAGTAAGGCGTACCTGCTCGGCCGACAGTCGGGCGACGGCCTCCAGCAGCGGCTGGTAGAAGAGCTGCTCGTGCAGCCGCCGCACCGACCTGGCGGTGTACGCGTGCTCGGCGGCGAACTCCTCCGCGCCGAGCATCCCCAGCGAGCGGCCCAGCCAGCGCAGCTCGTCCGGGTCGCGCGGCAGGACATGGGTCCGTTGCAGGCGGCGCAGCTGGAGCCGGTGCTCGACGGCGCGCAGGAACCGGTAGGCGTCGGCGAGGCTGGTCGCGTCGCGGCGGCCGACGTAGCCGCCGCGGGCCAGTCCGTCGATCGCGTGCAGGGTCGCGCGGGCATGCAGCTTCGTGTCGGTACGGCCATGCACGAGCTGCAGCAGCTGGACGGCGAACTCGACGTCGCGCAGCCCGCCGGGGCCCAGCTTGATGTTGCGGCTCGCCTCCCGGCTCGACAACGACGCCTCCACCCGCCTGCGCATCGCCCGGATGTCCGCGACGAAGCCGGGCCTGGACGCCGCCGACCAGACCAGTGGCTCGACCATCGAGCAGAACTCGGCACCGAGCGCGAGGTCGCCGGCGACCGGCCGGGCCTTGAGCAGCGCCTGGAACTCCCAGGTGCGCGCCCAGCGCCCGTAGTAGGCGCGATGGCTGGCGAGCGTGCGGACCAGTGCCCCGTCACGGCCCTCCGGGCGCAGGCCGACGTCGACCTGGAAGAGCGCTCCTTCGCTGGTGCGCGTTCCACAGGCCCGTACCAGCCCCTCGGCCAGCCGGGTCGCGGCCCGCAGCGCGGCCTCCTCGGGCGGTTCCGCGGCGTCGGCGGTCCCGGTGGCGGCGGTGGTGGCGGCGCCCGGGCCGTCGGGGAGTGAGGCCGTGGCCGGCTCCGCGACGAAGACGACGTCGACGTCGCTGACGTAGTTGAGCTCGCGTCCGCCGCATTTGCCCATCCCGATGACGGCCAGGCGCACCGGCGGCGCGGTCGGCGCGAGGCCCGCGCGCGCGACGGCGAGGCCCGCGTCGAGCGCGGCGGCGGCGAGGTCGGCAAGCTCGGCCGTCGCGTCCTCGACCGTCACCGTGTTGGTCAGGTCGCGGGCGGCGAGCACCAGCAGCGCTCGCCGGTAGGCGACCCGCAACGCGTCCAGTACGTCCGGACCGTCGCCGCGTGCACGCGGCCGCTCGTCGTCCGGGTCCGCGCCGACCGCGGCGAGCAGCCGGGCACGGTGGGTCGCCGCGGTCGGCGCCGCGGCGGTCGCCTCGTCGTCGGCGAGGATCCGCCAGTCGGCCGGGTGCGCCGCGAGGTGGTCGGCGAGCGCGAGGCTCGCGCCGAGGACGGTGATCAGCCGCCGCCGGGAGCCGGGCCGGGTGGCCAACGCGGCGCGTAGCTCGGCGGACGATCGGGTGGGGTCCGCCGGGCGTGCGGCCCCGGCCACGCCCGTCGGGCCCGGCGCGTCCGTCAGGTCCTGGGTGTCCAGCGTGTCGATCAGTCGGTCCAGTCCGGCGAGGGCCCGGTCGGGGTCGGCGGCGTGGGCGAGCTCGGCCACCACCGGGTTGGCGGTGAGCGGCAGCCCGTCCGGCGGGCCGAAGCCGAGGCGGTGCAGCGTGGCCGCGACCCGGTCGACGTCGGTGAAACCCAGCCGGGCGAGCTGGGCCTCGGCGGAGCTGCCCCGCGGGTGCGCGCCGCCGCCGGGTGCGGACGCGGGGGCGGGCGTGGGCGGCCCGACGGGCGCGACCGCCGGCGGCCGGTCGGCGACAGCCCACTGCGCGGACTCGTGCTCCGAGGACGAGGTGTGCTCCGCGGGCGGGCCGTCGCGCTGTGCCAGTTGGGCGCGCGCCCGCGCCGCACGCTGCGCCCGGGCCGCGCCTGGCCGACCGACGCTCCCCATCATGTTTCCATCATGTTGCAGATACGGCGTGCGCGTTACAGGAGTGGCAGGTAGCGGTTGATCTCGAACTGGCTGACCTGGCGGCGGTAGGAGGCCCACTCGGCGCGCTTGCTGCGCAGGAAGAACCCGAACAGTTCGTCGCCCAGCGTCTCCTGGACCAGCGACGACGTCTCCATCACCGCGATCGCCTCGGACAGGGAACTGGGAAGAGCTCTGATCCCGCGCTCCCGACGCTGCGCGTCGGTGAGCGACCAGATCTCGTCGCCGGCGGGTGGTGGCAGCTCATAGCCACCCTGGATGCCGCGCAGCCCGGCGGCCAGCATCAGCGCGAAGGTCAGATACGGGTTGCAGGCGCTGTCCGGCAGTCGGAACTCCACCCGGGCCGTGTTCGCCTTGCTCCGCTTGTAGAGCGGCACCCTGACCAGGGCGGAGCGGATGTTGTGCCCCCAGCAGGCGTAGGCCGGCGCCTCCAGCAGCTCGGCGCCTTCGCCCTCGGCAGAGTCGCTGATGAGCCGCTTGTAGGAGTTGACCCACTGGTTGGTGACGGCGGTGATCTCGGGCGCGTGCGCCAGCAGCCCGGCGATGAACGCCTTGGCGACCTTGGAGAGCCGGTGCTCGTCGGTCGGGTCGTAGAAGGCGTTGCGGTCACCTTCGAACAGGCTCATGTGGGTGTGCATGCCGGAGCCGGCGTGCTCGGTGAACGGCTTCGGCATGAAGGTCGCGTAGCTGCCCTGCCGCAGCGCCACCTCCTTGACGACCTGGCGCAGCGTCATGACGTTGTCGGCGATCGTGAGCGCGTCGGCATACCGCAGGTCGATCTCCTGCTGGCCCGGCGCCACCTCGTGATGACTGAACTCGACGGAGATGCCGAGCCGCTCCAACGTGCCGATCACCTGCTGGCGGAAGTCATGGCTGATGTCGTTGGGGGTGACGTCGAAGTACCCGGACTCGTCCACCGGCTGCGGCGCGGGCTGGCCGCGCCGCGGCGGCTCCTTGAGCAGGAAGAACTCGATCTCCGGGTGGGTGTAGAAGGTGAACCCGGCCTCGGCGGCGGCGGCGAGCGACCGGCGCAGCACCCAGCGTGAGTCGGCTACGGCGGGCAGGCCGTCGGGGGTGACGACGTCGCAGAACATCCGCGCCGTGAGCATCCCCTCGCCGCGTCCCGGCAGCACCTGGAAGGTGGACGGGTCGGGGCGGGCGAGCATGTCGGCCTCGTGCAGGCGGGCGAACCCCTCGATCGCGGAGCCGTCGAAGCCGATGCCTTCCAGGAGCGCGCCTTCCGCCTCCGCGGGCGCGATCTCCACGGACTTCAGCACGCCCAGCACGTCGGTGAACCAGAGCCGGACGAAGCGGATGTCCCGCTCCTCCAGCGTCCTGAGCACGAACTCCTGCTGCTTGTCCATGAACCCTCCACGTTGAGGTGTGGACTCGACCTCAGGCTACGTCGTCCGGATCTAACCGCCTTGCCTTCTCGACCGGCCGGCGGGCGCATGGCCTGTCCTTCGCCATGCGCCCAGGGCCGACTGCCCCCGTCAGTTCCGCCACCCCCACCAGCCTGGTCGCCGGGACCACGCTGGCCGCGATGCGAACGGCGCCCGCTGCCCGGCCGGCACTGCCGGAGGTGGACGTGCCACCCACCACCCAGCGCTGGCGCGCCCTGTCTGGTGTCGGTCGCCGGTACCCACGGGCTGTGCCCTGCCCTGGCGCGGGGACACGTCAGCCGGAGCGCGGTACTCGGGATTCCTGCCAGATCGCGAGGCCGGGGAGGTTTGCTGGGAGTCTGCCTTCGGGGATCTCCGACACTAGCGACTGAAAGACCGAGATGCCCGCCTCGTTGCCATCCCGCAACGAACCTGGCGACCGCCTGTAACCAGACGGCGGCCTGGCCCCGTTGTGAACGACGGAGGTTGATGTGCCCGGGTGGGGCGCAGCATGGATCACAGAGGTACAGCGGGGCCAACGGCCGCGGCGAAAGCCCGGATCCGAGCCTGCGTCGGCCGGTCGGAGCTCATCGCTCCGGTGGTCAGCTGTGCCTGATCAGGTGGGGAGTGCCCGGACCACGAGGTCGTCGAACAGGACGGTCGAGCCGTTGCCGACGAATCCGATCCCGCCCTGCTGGCTTAGCGTGCCGGTCGGATCGTCGTACTCGACGACGATCGTCCCGTCGACCGCGACGGTGTAGGCACCGCCGCGCGCCGTGATGGTCAGGCTGTACCACCTGTCGTGGGCGATGGAGAAATCCTTCTGCGCGACTGTCGGGCCTCCGGGATTGGCGCCGGCCGAGGAGGAGCGATCCCAGTCGAGAGTGCCGTCACCGAGCGTGGCGGCCTGGTCGATCGAATAGAGGTAAGCGCGGACGTACCTGCGGTTCGTCAGGTGCATCATCAGCTCGACGAGGCTTGCGTCGCCGGTGAGTTTGGCGCGGAACGACACCACGCTGTCCTTCGGGATGTCCCGGCTCAGGGCGATCACCGGCCAGGGCCCCGTCTGGTCGGCCTGGCCGACGAGCGCCCCGTTCTCGACCCTCCAACTACCGGCCAGGACCTTCCATTCAGGACCCAGCCTGCTCGTGGAGAAGTCCTCGCTCACGAGTGGGGCGGACGCGCCTGGCGCCTGCTTGGTCAACGTCGCCGTGGCCGCCGGCGGCACCGCCGTGGCGGTACCCCCGCCGGGATTCGCCGCCGTGGTGGAGTTCGTACCGCCTCCAGGTGACCCTTGGTCTCCGCCCAGGCGTGGCAGCGTCACGACCAGGGCCATGACCAGGGCCGTCGCCGCGCCGGCGGCGGCCGCGTACGCCCAGCGGTGCCGGCCTGGACGGCCGGAGGGCTGCCCGGGGTGGGGGCCGCCATTCGATGGCGGTGGGATGTTCCCCGGGTGGCCGGGCCGCGACGTGATCGCGTCCGTGGCGACGTGGCCGGCGGTTGGAGTCGTCCAGTTCGCCAGGGCGCCGTCAGCCAGGGGCCGGGTACCAGCCGCTTCAGCCGTCGGCCACGTCGGGCTGGGCGGGCGGTACGCCGCCTCACGGATGTCGTCGTCGAGACGCAGCGGCAGGCCGGCGTGGGCGGGCCAGCCGGCGCCGTACGCCGCGGCGCCCGCGGCCGCCAGATCGAGCGCGAACACCCGGGCCGAGGGATGGCGGTCGGCTGCCCGCTTGGCCAGCGCACGCAGCACGACGGCGGCGACCGGGGTCGGGACGCCGGCCGGAGGGGGTGGGATGACGGTCAGGTGCTGATGGAGGAGCGCGGGAGTCGGCTGCCTGGCGTCGAAGGGAGGCGCCCCGGCGAGCAGCTGGTACAGCAGCACACCCAGGGCGTAGATGTCGGTGGCGGGGCTGAGCCGGCCGCCGGCGATCTGCTCAGGTGCCATGTACATCGGCGTGCCGACCTGCGCGCTGGCAGTCGCGGACTGCCCGTCGAGGAGCTTGGCGACGCCGAAGTCCGTGACCTTGACGACTCCCGAGGCGTCGAACAGGACGTTGTCGGCCTTGATGTCGCGGTGCAGCACCCCGCGCTCGTGGGCGTAGGACAGCGCGGCGGCCACGGCCAGGGCCACGGCGCATGCGGTCTGGGGGGCCATTCCGGCTCGCCGCTGGGCGAGCGTTCCGCCTGGCAGCAGCTCCATCACGATCAGAGACAGGTCGTCGGTCTCGACGTAGTCGTAGACCCGGACGATGTTCGGGTGATCCAGGCTGGCGAGCAGCCGGGCCTCGGTCTGGAGGCCGGACCGGCCGGCCGGGACTCGCACGGGGCCGGCCTGCGGGGCCGCGCCGGGTCCAGGCACAGGGCCTAGGCTTCCTTCCGAGCTCGCCGGGAGGACCTTGACCGCGACGTCTCGGTTCAGGGCGCGGTGCCGGCCGGCTAGGACCAGCCCGAACGCACCGGCGCCGACCTGGCCGCCGATCTCGATGCCTGGCAGCGCCGCGGCGACCGCGGCCCGATCAACGATCATTCTGGTCGCAGTGCCGGGCCGTGGCGGGACGAGGTTGCCAGACGGACCGCACTTCCGTCGTATCCATAACAAAAAGATCGTAGTAAGACGGCGGGTCGATTTTCGGCTGTGGCGCGGGCTCTGACCCATTTCCACGCCGAGCCGACCACCGCTTCCCGCCATGATCGCCAGCTCCGTGTTGCCGTGGTCGCGATTTGGCGAGTTTCGCGACGCTGGCGACACGGAGGTGACGATCATCTATCGGCGAGGGCGTCGCCGACCGTTCTGACGATGTAGCTCGGGCGAGCCAGCACGTCTTTCCAGGTGAAGCGGACCGGGTGCCAACCGGCGCGGCGTAGCCGGTTCTGCCGATCACGATCGTCGTGCAACGGCCTGGGGTCGGCCGGCGAGCCGTGGAACGCGACGCCGTCGGCCTCCAGGTAGATCTTGCGGGAAGGCCAGGCCAGGTCGACGCGGGCGAGGATCCGGCCGGCTGGATCCCGCACCCGGTACTGAACCTCCTCGGGCCGGATGTTCCCGTCGAGGAGGATCAGTCGAATCCACGACTCCAGCGCGGACTCGGCCCGTCCGTCGACCAGCGCAAGCCAGGGGTAGCGGCCGGCCACGCCCGCCCGGCCGAAGAGCGCCGCGCGCACTGCGTCGAGGTTCGGGATCTGGTGGTCGTGCAGCGCCGCGTCGAGGAGTGCGACAGCTTCGGACCGTTCCCAGCCGAGCACGAGATCCGCGAGCGTCCGAGGCACTGAGGTCACGGGCATCCCGCCTAGGGACACCAGTTGCCCGCCTCTCGGGTCTCCGGTGTGCAGCACGACTCCACGCGGGGACACGCGGCGGGCTGTGTCGGGCACCAGCAGGTGCACGGGTTCCGCCTCGATGGGCAGCGGAAGCGCCCGCAGGTCGAGCAGACGCGCCGCGGTCAACCCGCAGACGACGGCGCCGGACCTGCCGTGCAGCGCGGCACGTACCCGCCCCCAGAGATGATCCGACCCCGTCACGAGGTAGGTGCCCCGAAATGGCCGGAAGAATGACCCGTCGCGCACCAGTTGACGTAACTGTCCGTCGGTGAGGCCTGCGCCGCGTGCCTGCTCGTAGGTCACCAGACCGTCCTGCCGGCGAGCGAAGGCCAGCGCCACGTCGAGCCCCGGGTACTCGCGCCGCCGTGTCCCGCGTGCCGCGTCCGCCGCTGGCCGGTGCCTGTCCTCCACCACAGCCATGGCGGCAGTCTTGGCCGTACACGGCCCGCCCCAGAGCGATGACCATCACCTGTGGACAACTCACTCCTGTCCACATCCCCCCGCCATGATCGCCAGCTCCGTGTTGCCGTGGTCGCGATCTGGCGAGTTTCGCGACCCTGGCGACACGGAGGCGGCGATCATCAAGGTGGCGACGGGCCGGACGGGGATCGGCGCAGGGGCTGGCGGCTTGGCGGTGGCCGCGGGATCGAGCCGGGGCTACGGGATCGAGCCGGGGCTGGGAGCGAGCCGGTATTGCGAGAAGGAGTCGGGGCTATGAGACGGAGTCGACCAGGGACAGGGCGCCGGAGCGGGCCTGGTAGACGAAGACCTTGTCGTCGGTGACCTCGCCGTTGGGCTGGAACGTGAGGTGTCTGGTCACGCCCTGGACGTCGACCTTGGCGAAGGCGGTGGTGACCGACGCGCGGGTGGCGTCGGCGCCCAGTCCGGTAAGCGTCTTGATGATCGCGTTGGTGGCGTCGTAGGCCTCGGCGGAGTAGGTACCCGGGTCCGTCCCGTTGACCTTGCGGTACGAGGTGACGAAGGATTTCGCGGTCGGGTCGGCCGCGGGCAGCAGGCAGCCGCAGGTGAAATAGGTACCATCCGCGGCCGCGCCGGCCAGGGAGATGTATGCCGGGTCGAGGCTCCCGTCGCCGCTCATCAGCTTCCCGGCGTAGCCCCTGTCTCGCAGGGCCTTCGCCAGCAGCGCGAGCTCCGGGTAGTAGCCGGAGTAGAAGACCAGGTCGGGATGCGCCGCCATGATCTTGTCAGCTTCGGCGGAGTAGTCCCCGGCTGGGTCGGCGTTGCCGTGGACGAAGGAGGTATCGCTGGCGAGCAGCGCCTGCTCGAGGGCGCGGGACAGGCCGATGTCGTAGTCGAGCCGGTCGTCCAGTGAATACACCTTGCCCGACCTGAGGACGCGGGTGATGTAGGCGGCGGCCGCCGGGCCCTGGGCGGCGTCCGTCGGGACGACCCGGTAGAACGTCGAGAAACCCTGCGTGGTCAGGATCGGGCTCGCCGCCGACGGGCTCACCGACAGCAGGCCCGCGCCGGAGTACAGGGGCTCGCTCGCCTTGGTCGCGCCGGAGAACATCGGCCCGACGACGGCGAGCACGTCAGGGTTGGCGACGAGTGCGTTCGCCGCCGGCGGCGCCAGGCCCGGGTCGCCGAGGTCGTCGGACGTGGCGAGCCGCAGCGTGAAGGGCAGGTTCCCGCGGGCGTTCGCCTCCTCGATCGCGGTCTTCACGCCGCCGACGGCGTTGTCGCCCAGCGGCTGGTTGGCGCCGGACAGCGGCCCCTGGAACCCGATGGTGATGGTTCTCGCCGTCGCCCCGGCGGATCCCGACGCACTGGCCGTCGCCTGGGCCGGTGACGCGGTGGCGGCCGCGGGCTGGGTGTCTCCGTCCGCATCGTCGTTCCCGCCGTCGCCCTTCGTCAGCACGACGGCCAGGGTCGTGACGAGGGCGAGGGCGAGCGCGGTAGCGGCGCCGACGGCCGCGAGGACCGCCGAGCGCCGCGAGCGGGCCCGGCGCGGCGGCGGGCTCTCGGGTGCCGGGGGACCGCCGGTCCAGCCGGGACCGCCGGTCCAGCCGGGACCGCCGGGACCTCCCGGCCAGCCGGGCACACCTGGCGGCAGGCTCGCCGGCGGCACCCAGGAGGTGTGGGAGGCCGTCGACGATGTGGCGGCCGGCTCCGGCACCGGCCAGGGCGGCGGGGTCAGCGGTGGCGCCGAAGCGACCAGTGGCGGCGTTGGCGCCGGCCAAGGCGGCGGGACGAGCGGCGCCGGCGTGACCGGTGGCGGCGGCGGGACCGAGGACCGCGGCGGGTCGGTGGGCACCGGCGTGACGTCCGTCGCGGCGTGAGCGGGTTCTTCGGCGCTCGGCTCGGCAAACCCGGACAATTCTGACCCCCCAGGCATGATTCGCGATCCTAACCGTCCCCGATCGCCAGCACCGCCGGTGGTGCAGTCCGTCGGGACGGTTACGACGGCCGTCCGGGCGAGACGGGCGTCGGGCTACGAGACGGCGTCGGGCTACGACCGCTGGCCTGCGGCGTCGTGGAGCGGCCCGTCCTCGGGCACCCGCTCGAGGACGACGAGCGCGACATCGTCGTCGGCCCCGCGCGCGGAGTCGATCAGCGAGTCGGCGAGCTGGTCGAGCGTGACGCGCGGCCGGTCGGGCGTGCGTCGGCCGAGCCCGGGCGCGCGGGCGCCCTCAGCGGCCCCGGTGTGGACGGTGTCGAGGCGGGCGACACCGTGCCTCGCCGCCACCCGGGCGGCGAACTCGGTCATCGTCTCGTCGAGGGGCCGGTCCCGCCGTTCGACGAGCCCGTCCGTGTACAGCAGGAGCCGGGTGCCGACGGCGAGGTCGACGGTGTCCGCGGTCGGCGCCGGAGCTGGCACCCCCAGCAGCACGCCGGCGCCCCCCTCCCAGAACTCGGCGCCGGCCGGGCCGACCACCAGTGGCGGCAGGTGGCCGGCGTTGACCACGGTCACCGTGGACCGGTCCGGCGGGAAGGTCAGCAGGCAGAGGGTCGCCGTGGACTCGGGATGGGTGACCTGGATCAGCCGGTTGAGCCGCTCGACGGCCGCCGCCGGCGAGTGCCCGTCGAAGACGTACGCCCGCAGCGAGTACCGCAGCTCCGCCATGATCACCGCTGCCGCGAGCGAGTGGCCCTGCACGTCGCCGATCACGACCAGGCCGTCACCGTCGGGCATCTCGAAGGCGTCGTAGAAGTCCCCACCGACCTCCGCCTGTTCGGCGGAGGCGTGGTAGCGCGCGGCGATGCGCAGGCCAGGGAGGTTCGGTGGCTCGGCCGGCAGCAGGCTGCGCTGCAGGGTGAGCGCGATCCGGTGCTCCTCGGCGAACCGGCGGGACTGGCGTACCAGCGCCCCGACGGTGGACAGGAACTCGCGCGGCTCGATCGGGTCGACCAGGTAGGCGTCCGCGCCCGTGTCCAGGCCGACGCTGCGGTCGGCGGCGTCGACGGCGGTGGCCGAGACGTGCAGCACCGGCATGCCGGCTGTGGCCCGCGCCTGCTTGATCCGGGCGCAGACCTCCAGACCGCTCATGTCGGGGAGGTGGACGTCGAGCACGGCGAGGTCCGGCCCGCCGCCGTCGACGATGCTCAGCGCCTCCCGCCCGGACGCCGCCTCGATCACCACGTAGCCGGCGCGTCGCAGCCAGCTCGCCATGATGTAGCGCTTGCTGTCCGAGTCGTCGACGACGAGGACGGTCGCCTGGCTGACCGGCGTTCCGGCGGAAGGCCTCCCGAGGGGCGCTGTCACGGCAGGTCGCGGTCGTGTATGTGGGCAAGCGCGGCGTCGATCGCGCGTCCGGTCAGCCTCGACTTCGCCACGACCGCGACGGCGGGCCCGAGCGTGACCCGTTCGCGGTCGCGTTCGCGCCGGCGGCCGCGTTCCCGGTGGTCGACGACGTCGGAGGCGTAGTCGCTCCAGCTCACGATGATGACCGGAAGGTCGCGCAGATTCGGATCATCACTCATCGCCGAGAGCACCGCGGCGCCGTCCATGCCGGGCAGCATCAGGTCGAGGAAGACCACATCCGGCGAATCGGCGCGCATCGCCGCGATCGCCTGCTCGCCGTCCCCGGCCACGACGACCCGCTCCACCCGGTCGGCCAGCAGCGAGCGCATGGTCGCCAGGAAAGCCGGGTCGTCGTCGACCACCAGCGCGCAGTCCAGGTGGGCCGGCTGCATTCCCGCGGCCGGGCCGACGGCTCCGGAGCGCGGTCCACCGGCCGGCGGGAAGCCGTCGGCGCCCTCGTCCGAGTCCTCGTCCTCACGCCCCGCCCCGGCGCCGACGGGGCCCCGGCGGGGCAGCGTGACGGTGAACGTCGACCCACGGCCGGGCTCGCTGATCACCTCGAGACGGCCGTCGAGCAGCATGATCACCTGGCGGGCGTAGGGCAGGCCCAGGCCGGTGCCGCGCACGCGGGCGTGCAGCGGCGTGCGCACCTGGTAGAACTCCTCGAAGATCCGGTCCACGTCGTCGGGGGCGACGCCGATCCCTGTGTCCCGCACGGAGAACACCACGGTGTCCTCGTCCGCGAGGTCGTCGCCGTCCGTGGGGTGGCCGACGCCCGGCCGGGGGCCGTCGTCCGGCGCGCCGGCGCCGTGGGCGCCGCCCCGGCGGGCGGTCAGGAGGACCTCGCCGCGCTCGGTGAACTTCAGCGCGTTGGACACCAGGTTGCGCAGCACCCGCGCGAGCAGGGTCTCGTCGGTGCGCAGGAGGCCGACGTCGGCGTCTGTCTCGACGGCGAAGGACACCTCCGGCCGAGTCCCGAGCGGGCGCAGCGACCCGTCCAGGTACCGCAGCAGGGCCGCGACGTCGACCTCGTCGACGACCACCTCCAGCCGGCCCGACTCCGCCTTCGCCAGGTCGAGCAGGTCGTTGACCAGGGTGAGCAGGTCACCGCTGCTGGCCAGGATGAACTCCACCTGGTGGCGCTGCTCGTCGGAGAGCGGGTCGCCGGCAGGGTCGAGCAGGAGCCGCGCGAGGCCCAGCACCGAGTTCACCGGCGACCGCAGCTCGTGGCTGACACTGTGCAGGAACCGGGTCTTCGCCTCGTTGGCCCGGGTCAGGGCGATGCCACGCTCGTCCAGCTCCGCGTAGAGCGCCACGACGCCGCGGTTCGTCTCCTCCAGCTCGGTGGACAGCTGGTTGTAGAGCGCCAGCACGCCCCGGTTCGTCTCCTCCAGCTCGGCGTTCAGCCGCAGCAGCTCGTCCTGCTTGTCCCGCAGCTCCGCCAGCGCCGCCACGAGGTCGCTGTTCTGCACGCGCAGCTCGTCGGCCGGCGAGTTCGGCGCGATCGCGGCGAGGGATCGCCGCAGCTCGGCGAGGCGGGAGTCGTCGAAGAACAGGCCCGGAAGGATCGGCTTGGCCAGCGTGACGACCCGGTCCGGCGAGGCCGAGCCGCCGTCGCCCGCTCCGTGCTCCAGGTCGACCAGACGGCCGGCCGCGACCAGCCCGCTGCCGGACCGGGGGAGTGGCTGGTCGGCGGTCACCGTCACCACGAGCGTCGCGGGGGCGCGGACCGCGAAGTCGATCCACGCTCCACCAGCGCTCAGCGCGTCCCGGCTCACCTCACTGAGCGCGGTGGCCAGCCGCACCTGGTCCTGGCCGTCCAGGCCGGCGGCGGCGCCGATCTCCCGGGCGAGTTGGCGCGCGGCGAAGACGTCCGGCTCGTGGCCCAGCCGCACCCGCAGCAGCTCGGCGACGGGTCCCCCGTCCCCGGTCAGCCCCACGGCGCACCCGCGACCAGCACGGACGCGTCGTCCCGGCGCAGCCCCGCGTCCCGCAGGACGCTGGCGGCCACCACCAGCGCGCCACGGCTGGTGATTCCCGGATGGTTGGCGAGGTCCCAGCGCGGGTTGACCCCGTCGCTGTGCAGCACGACCAGTGCGCCTGGCGGGATCTCGTACCGGGTCTCGGCCAGGCCGCGTGCCTGGTGCCCGGCTATGCCCGGCCTGCTGGTCAGCCCGACGCGGCGGGCGCCCCCGACGATGACCCCGCTGATGTTGCCGAGCCCGGCGAAACGCAGGGTACCGGCGGACGGCTCCAGGATGGCCACCGCGACGGCCGCGCCACGGGTGTGCGAGATCCCGTTGTGGATGCGCCGCATCAGGTCCACCGGGTCGAGGGGCGGTCCGGCGGCGTGGAAGATCCGCACCGCGGCGTCGGCCGCCCGGGCCGCGAGCTCCCCGTGCCCGAGGCCGTCGCACAGCAGCAGCGCGAGCCGGCCGCCCTCCGCGCGGGTGGCGTACGCGTCTCCGCAGGCGGTCTCCCCGGTGATCGGCCGGGTCAGTCCGGCCACCCGGGGCACCGCGCGAAGGTCGGCCGCGGCCTGGACGCCGGCCCGGCGCGGCCCGAACGCGCCGGCCATCACGGTGCCGACGCCCGGGGTCGAGTAGGCGTCGAAGCGGTCCGCGATTCGCTCGATCATCCCCAGGCCGATGCCGAGGGTGCCGGCGGACGTCGCGCCGTCGCGCATCATCGCCGGAATGTCGGCCAGGCCAGGTCCGCTGTCGACCGCGACGAACTCGATGGCCGTCGCCGTCCGCGGTGCCGTGACGGCCTCGTCGGGTGCCGGCCAGCGCAGCGCCCGCAGCAGTAGCGAACCCTCCTCCGCATGCCGGACCAGGTTCTCGGCCACCTCGGTGAGCGCGAGGCCGACCTCGGCGCCCCGGTCCGCCGTGAGCCCGAGGCGGTCAGCGAGCGCGACGGCGGCGCGCCGGACGGCGCCGGGCATCGACGGCCCGTCGGCCCGGAACCAGGCGATGTCCTCGGCCAGTGGGTGGTGGGCGGCCGTGATCAGCGTGACCATTTCACGACTTGGACGGTTGTGCCTGCCCCGGGGCGACTCTCGATCGAGAAGTCGTCGACCAGCCTGCGGCTGCCCGACAGCCCCAGGCCGAGGCCGCCGCCGCTCGTCCAGCCGTCGGTCAGGGCGAGATCCAGGTCGGGGATGCCGGGGCCGCTGTCGACGAAGACCGCCCGGATGCCGCGGCGCCGGCCGTTGTGGACCACGTCGACCGTCATCGAGCCACCGCCGCCGTAGACGAGCGTGTTGCGCGCCAGCTCGCTCGCCGCGGTCACTATCTTGGTCTGGTCCACCAGCGACATCTTGGCTGTCACGGCGAGGTTGCGCACGACCTGGCGCACCCGCACGACGTCCGCCTCGGTGCTGATCGGGTGACGTTCGGTCTGCTCGACCGTCGGCTCACCGCCACCCGTCGGCGTGGGCCACCGCGCGGTGCTCACCCGGTCCAGGACCCCTCCGCCAGCGCCTGGCGGCCGTTCGGTGCCGGGGTGCCGCCAACCCGGCTCGAGTCGGCCGCCGTGCCGGTCGCGACGTCGATGACCTCGGTGGGGTCCGCGCCGAGGTCGCCGTTCGCCTCGTCCTCCGGCAGGCGGACACGCACCTCGGCGCCGAGCAGGGCCAGGCCGTGCTCGAGGGTGAGAGCCGTGCGTACGCCGGGCATGTGCAGGCCGAGCTCGACCAGCGTGATCGCGACGGCCGGACGCATCCCGACCACGACGGTCTCGGCGTCGAGCAGCCGGGACAGCGAGGCGATGGTGGACAACATCCGGCCGATGAAGCTGTCGACGATCTCCAGCGCGGAGATGTCGATCAGCACGCCGCGGGCGCTGGTCGCCACGATGCGCTCGGACAGGTCGTCCTGCAGCGCCAGCGCGAGCTGGTCCTGTAGGTCCACCTGGATCGAGACGAGCAGCAGGTTGCCCATCTTCAGGATCGGGATGCGATCCATCAACGGCTCCCGGGCGTGCCTGGACGGCGGATCTGGACGCCCTCCCGGCGCAGCGCCAGCGCGAGTGCCTCAGCCAGCGTCGCCTTGGTGACGATCTCGCCGAACTCGATGCCGAGGCTGACCACGGTCTGCGCGATCTGCGGGCGGATGCCGGAGATGATGCAGTCGGCTCCCATCAGCTGGGCCGCCATCACCGTCTTGAGAAGGTGCTGCGCGACCTGGGTGTCGACCGCGGGCACTCCGGTGATGTCGATGATGGCGTGCCGGGAGCCCGTGTCGACCAGCGCTTCCAGCAGCGTCTCCATCACCACCTGGGTACGGGCCGAGTCCAGGGTGCCGACCAGCGGCACGGCGAGCACGCCCTCCCACAGCTTGATGACCGGGGTGGACAGCTCGAGCAGTTGGTCGGACTGCTCCACGATCACCGCGTCACGGGCCTGCGCATAGGTTTCGAATGTGAACAGGCCGAGCTCGTCGACGAAGTCCGAGAACTGCGCATAGCCGCCAAATGCGATACCGCGCTCTTCGAAGGCTGGCGACACGGCCGCCCGGAGCGTGAACACCGTGATCGAGGTCTCTCGGGGCGTAAAACCCTGCCGAGCCCGCGTGCCGGACAACTCGGCGAGCAGTGCACGCAGCTCCCCGAACGACTCCGAGCTCAGGTCGGTCCCGCCCGCCCGCAGCCCGCCCAGCAGCGCGGTGTAGAGCTCGCCGAGCTCGCGGGTCAGCTCCGCCTCGGAGAGGCGGGACCGTAGAAGGCCACCGACCAGTCCGACCCACCGGGCGAGGATCTCCTCGCGGTCCGCGCTCAGCGGCGCGACCCACTCATCCCTGTGGACGACGTCCACGAATTCCTCCCAGCGTCGCGGGCGACTTCGAAGCCACAACCGCTCGATGTCCCCGAAGACCGGACGTCCACGGACAATTCCCCCGAGGCTAGCGACCCGACATGATCCCATGCCTGTCGAGCCCACCGGATTCTGGCAGCAACCGGGCCAGGTGCCTTGGCGCGGGGGACGTTAATCCACCCTTAGGGGGGTACTGGCAGACCCGCTGACCTGCCGCGCGGGCGGCACTCGTGATGTCCAGCGAACGCCGAGAAGCGAACGCCGAGAGGCAAATGCCGAGAACGCGACGGCGCCGCCGGCTCCCTGCTGGGAACCGGCGGCGCCGGGTGCTGCTGGTGCCGCCCGCCTGGGCGGGTCAGCGGGCCAGGCGACGCGCGGTCATGCGACCGTGCGGTCTCGGCCCTCGGTTCGGCCTTCGGTCAGACGGTCGCGTGCTCCGTCGCGGCGGCCTGCGACGGGACGAACAGGATCGGCTTGTCGCCGGCCAGCGCGCTGCAGGTGGTGTCGATCATCAGCGCCGAGACCACGTACGGGTCCATGTTCGCGTTCGGACGGCGGTCCTCGAGCCAGCCCTTGCGGGCCTTCGAGACGGCCCACGGGATGCGGATCGACGCGCCGCGGTCCGAGTCACCCCAGGAGAACTTGTTCCACGGAGCGGTCTCGTGCTTGCCGGTGAGGCGGTCCTGGATGCCGTAACCGTAGTTGGTGACGTGCTCCATGACCCGAGTGCCGAGCGCCTCGCAGCAGGTGACGATCGCGTCCCAGCTCTCCATCGTCTGCTTCGTGGAGAAGTTGGTGTGCGCGCCCGCGCCGTTCCAGTCGCCGGCGACCGGCTTGGCGGCGAAGGACACCGACGCGCCGAAGTCCTCGGCGATGCGGTGCAGCAGCCAGCGGGCGACCCAGATCTGGTCACCGATGGCCGGCGCCGGCAGCACGCCGATCTGGAACTCCCACTGGCCCATCATGACCTCGGCGTTGGTGCCCTCGATCGCGAGGCCGGCGTCGATGCACGCCTGGGTGTGCTTCTCGACGATGTCCCGGCCGGGCATCTTCTCGCCGCCGACGCCGCAGTAGTACGGACCCTGCGGCTCCGGGAAGCCGGTGGCCGGCCAGCCCAGCGGGCGGCCGTTCTGGAAGAACGTGTACTCCTGCTCGATGCCGAAGTTCGGGCTGAAGTCGGCGTACTTCTCGGCCAGCTCACGCGCCTTGGCGCGGGTGTTGGTCGGGTGCGGGGTGAAGTCGGTCAGCTCCACCTCGCACAGCACCAGGATGTTGTCGCCGCCACGAATCGGGTCCGGGCAGGTGAAGACCGGGCGCAGGACACAGTCCGAGTTGGAACCGGGCGCCTGGTTCGTGCTGGAGCCGTCGAAGCCCCAGATCTCCGGCTCCTTGCCGTCCTTGATGATCCGGGTCTTGCTGCGCAGCAGCGGCTCCGGCTCGGTGCCGTCGATCCAGATGTACTCGGCCTGAAAGCTCACTCAATACTCCCCGTGATCGGCAGGTCCTAGACACGCGACGATGGGGCCGGCCGGGGGAGGGCCGACGCTAGCCGCGACTGACGGGAGGGTCCATCTGGAGCCTGTCCGGGTCCCGTTACCGATCAGTTCCCCGATTGTTAAATCTATGTCTCAGGGCGCGCAGTTGTCGTTGGTCGGCCGATGGGCCCGGGGGGAAGGCCGCCGGAGCCGCTGAAACCGGCTCGAAATGCACGTGGTGTCACCGGGTGGTAGCCGCCACACATCGGTAGCACCTCGTGAAGTGTGCCAGATCACTAAACGGCCGCACCGTTGGACGGCCATCAGATTCGGCAGGCAGCTCCGCGCCCGCGAATCACGGGATCTCGGTGAGATGCTCGCCCTCGGTCATCCGGTGGATGACCCGACAGGTATCCCGAGGCGGCGCGTAAGGGTCGTCACGGGGTTCGTTCAGCGGACTGCCACCGCGGTGAGGACCAGGCGTGGCCGCTCGGTTGACTGTCTCCAGCGCCGCGGCGCCCATTTCGAAAGGCCGGTTTTCGGGCAGGTTTCGTCGTTCCGTGCGCGGCAGGACGGCCGTACGCGGGGGAACGGCGGCGTCGCGCCCGCTGGTTCGCCGATCGCGGCCAGCCCGCGCCGCGCGCCTTCACACTCGAGGGCGGGGTCGTGGCGAGGCGCCGGGCGCCTCGCCACAAGCCGGCCTCAGATGTCGTAGTGCCTCAGATGTCGTAGTAGAGGTCGAACTCGAAGGGATGGGGACGCAGGCGGATGGCGTCCACCTCATGGGTGCGCTTGTAGTCCAGCCAGGTCTCGATGAGGTCCGGAGTGAACACGTCCCCCGCGGTGAGGAACTCGTTGTCGGCCTCGAGGTGGTCGAGCACGGCCTCCAGCGACCCGGGCACCTGGGGGACGGCCGCGAGCTCGTCCGGCGGCAGCTCGTAGAGGTCCTTGTCGATCGGGTCCGGCGGCTCGATCTTGTTCTTGATGCCGTCGATCCCGGCCATCAGCATCGCCGAGAACGCCAGGTACGGGTTGCAGCTCGGGTCGGGCACGCGGAACTCGACCCGCTTGGCCTTCGGCGAGTCGCCGGTCAGCGGGATCCGGCAGCAGGCCGACCGGTTGCGGGCCGAGTAGACGAGGTTGACCGGCGCCTCGTAGCCGGGCACCAGCCGCCGGTAGGAGTTCGTCGTCGGGTTGGTGAACGCCAGCAGCGCAGGGGCGTGGTGCAGCAGCCCGCCGATGTAGTGCCGAGCGGTCTCGGACAGCCCGCCGTAGCCCTCGGCGCTGTAGAACAGCGGGCTGTCGTCCTTCCAGAGGCTCTGGTGGCAGTGCATGCCGGAGCCGTTGTCCTGGAAGAGCGGCTTGGGCATGAACGTGACGGTGCGGCCTCGGTCGCGGGCGACGTTCTTGATCACGTACTTGTAGAGCATCAGGTTGTCGGCGGTCTTCAGCAGCGTGTCGAAGCGGAAGTCGATCTCCGCCTGGCCGGCGGTGCCGACCTCGTGGTGCTGCATCTCGACGGTGATGCCGACCTTGATCAGCGTCTTGACCATCTCCGAGCGAAGATCGGTGAAGTGGTCGGTCGGCGGCACGGGGAAGTAGCCGCCCTTGAATCTCGGCTTGTAGCCGAGGTTGCCGCCCTCCTCCTTGCGCGCGCTGTTCCACGCGGCCTCGACCGAGTCGACCTTGTGCATCGATCCGTACGGGGTGTACTCGTACCGGATGTCGTCGAAGATGTAGAACTCGGCCTCTGGCCCGAAGAACGCCGTGTCCGCGATCCCTGAACCGCGCAGGTATGCCTCCGCCTTACGCGCCACATTGCGCGGGTCGCGGGAGTACTCTTCCTTGGTGATGGGGTCGTGGATGAAAAACGTCATCGCGAGCGTGGAGTGTTCCCGAAAAGGGTCCTGGAACGCGGTCCGCGGGTCCGGAAGCAGCAGCATGTCCGACTCGTGGATGGCCTGGAAACCGCGGATGGATGAACCGTCGAACATGAGGCCATCGGTGAAGACCGACTCCGTGAAGACTTCCGTCGGAATCGTGAAGTGCTGCATGATCCCCGGTAGGTCACAGAAACGCACGTCGATGAACTCGACGCCTTCGTCCCGGATGTAGCGGAGCACTTCGTCGGCGTTCGCGAACATTCATCCTCCACCCGCGCGGCATACTACCTGGCCCGCAAGGATACCCATGTCCGGACGCGGTGCGTAACCCCACGGTGTGAAGCGGGCATGGCGGATGTGTTTCGATCCGGTTGCCGGGCCCGTCTTCGTCACTTTCTGTAACCAGACTTGGGCGTGAGCCCGTTGCGCATAAGCTTGCGCGGTGCGACGTGAGATCGGACGCTGGCTGGAAGGCCCAGGCCTGCCGCCCACAGACGGCACCCCCGGGGATCGGCTGGGCCTGCCGGCCGACGGCCCCGGTTCGCTGGCCAGTTACGGCGCCCGGTTCGGTGGCTACATCGTCGACGCGGTGCTGGCCAACCTGCTCGCCGGCGTGCCTGTGCTCTTCGGCGCGACCTATGGCGCCTCGACGCGCGGCCTGGTCGTGCTCGCGATCTTCCTGCTCGAGGAGCTCGTGCTGGTGAGCCTCACCGGCCAGACCGTCGGCATGCGGCTGTTCGGCTTCGGCGTGGTGAAGGTTCCCGGCGGCGGGCGGGCGCGCTTCCCGCTCGTCCTCGTGCGGACGCTGCTGCTCGCCCTGCTGATCCCGGTGTTCCTCGTCGACCGTGACCTGCGCGGCCTGCATGACCGCGCCGCGGGCACCGCCCCCGTAAGGGCGGCGCGCCGCGCCTAGGTCGCGCCGCGCCGCATGGAGCGGGAGAAGTCCGCTGGGACCTGCGCCCCAAGGGCCGCAGGCTCAGCTCTGGAGCGGGAGGCGGTAGCCCGCTGGGTCTCTCCGCCCCAGGCGCGCCGGTTTAGCGCGGGCGGCCGCTGCGGGGAATGTTGCGGGGGACCGGACCCTTCGGGATCGGCAGCGACGGACCGGTGCCCGCGACGGCCTTCAGCCGCCGGTCGAGCTGGTCGACATCGCGGCGGCGCAGCGTGCGCCGCAGCCGCATCAGGGTCGGCTGCAGCTTGGCCAGCGGGACCTCGCCCTCGCCGTTGCCGACGATCACGTCGGTGATTGGCACATCGCCGGCGACCCGGCGGATCCGGCGCACCTCGGTGGCGAGCAGGTCGCGGGCGCCTCGGCCCCGCCCCTCCGCGATGATCACGATGCCCGCCCGGCCGACGACGCGGTGCACGACATCCTGGTTCCTGTTCACCTGGACGGCCGGGGTGAGCCGCCAGTCGCCCCTCATCCGCTCGATGATGCCGGCGGCGGCGCCTGGCTTGCCCTCGAGCTCCGCGTAGGCGCTGCGCTGTACCCGGCGGCTGAACAGGTTGACCGCGACGAGGAGACCCAGCAGAACACCGAGGGGTGTCCACAGCCAGATCGGCCCGATGAAGAGGCCCAGCACGAGGAGCACCGCCAGCGGCACCACGAAGCCGAGCAGCATGATCCAGACGACTTTCGGGTCGCGCTGCCGCGTGACCTTGAAGACGAGACGGATCTGGGCGAGCCGACTGGGTGTGTCGGCCTCCTGCGTACGCGCGGCGCCACCCGGCTTCGCCGGGCCCTTCGTGCCGCGTGCCGGGGGCGTAGCCGGTGTGGCCGCGGCTGCCGCCGGCTTCTTCCTCAGTGCCATGCCCGCGAGCCTACGGCCTGTGGCGCGGGGCGCGGCCATGACCGCCGCGATGACGCCTCGTGAGGAGGACGACGGTGGGGTGGCGGCTGGCTGGGCCCGTGTTTCTCCGGGTTCCGGCGCCTCGCCTGGCCTTGCAGCGGGCCGGGCTGTCGGGTCTCCGGGAGCGCCCGACGAGCCGGATCAGCGGTGGGCGGCGGCGGGGCGCCGCGGCCTGGCCGCGGCGAACGAGGGCCGTGCCGGCGCGGCGGCGACCGAGCCGGCCGGGGAACCGGGCCCGCCGCCCTCGGCCCACCGGTAGCCGGAGGTGACGTGCAGGTCGGTGGCCGCGCGCCAGGCGTTGCGCCGGGCGGTGCGCTGACCGCCGTGCGGCAGCACCAGCAGGGTCAGTTCTTCCAGGGTCGACAGCAACGAGCGGAACACAGCGGGTCTGACCTCCCGACACGGTGGTGGTTCTCCCACCCACGCTCGTCGTCCCACCGACGGCGCCGTCCCGCCGGCACTCCGTCGGCGCCGCGCGGGGCCTGGCACGGGTGGCGGGCTTGCCGGTGTGGGGGAACGGGCTACCGGGAACGGAGGTGGATGGTGGTCGTGGGCGTTGCCAGCCCATGCGGCGGCGAGCACTCCCATTGGCGCGTACTCATGTCAGCGCGTGACTCGCGGTGGTGACCGCCAGGTGACGCTACGCCGAAGCCTAGTCCCGTGCCTGTCTGGTCACCAGTCGCAGCTGCTTACGGGAGTGCGTGTTCTAGCGCACAAAAAGAACTATCGATGCACAACCAGTTGGTACCCGGGTGAGTCGAGTGAGA
Source organism: Pseudofrankia saprophytica (assembly GCF_000235425.2). NCBI lineage: Bacteria > Bacillati > Actinomycetota > Actinomycetes > Frankiales > Frankiaceae > Pseudofrankia > Pseudofrankia saprophytica. The sequence continues at coordinate 1,067,086 of NZ_KI912267.1, read as the reverse complement.
TTTCCGGGTTTGGCACCCTCGGGTCGGCCCTGCCGGCCCTGCCGGCCACGACGGCGTGGTGGCTCGCCGCCCGCCGGGTGAGTCGGCAGGTGACCGGATGCGGCCGGGCCCGCCGGTGCGACAGGATGGACGAGTGAGGATCATCGTCACCGGGGCGTCCGGGCTGCTGGGTTCGGAACTGGTGCCCGCGCTGCGGGCGGACGGCCACGACGTGGCGACACTCGTGCGGCGCGAGCCGCGAGGCCCCGGCGAGTTCCGCTGGGACCCGGCGCGCGGCGAGCTCGACGACGCCGCCCTCGTCGGCGTCGACGCGGCTGTGCACCTCGCGGGGGCCGGCGTCGGCGACCACCGGTGGACGGCGGACTACCGCCGCGCCATCCTCGACAGCCGGGTCCAGGGCACCCGGCTGCTGGCCGGCGCCCTCGCCGCGAGCGCGGGCGCCAACACCTCGCCGGCCGGCTCCGCGGGATCTGGATCGGGATCGCGGTCGCCGGCTGTCCTGCTGTCCGCGAGCGGTGTCGGCTGGTACGGGACAGCCGCCGACGACGAGGTCGACGAGACGGCGCCGGCGGGCGGTGGCTTCCTCGCGGACGTCGTGCGTGCCTGGGAGGAGGCGACGGTGGCCGCCGTCGACGCCGGCCTGCGGGTGTGCCTGCTGCGCACCGGCCCCGTCTTCGCCCGCCAGGGCGGGGTGCTCGCCCGCCAGCTGCCACTGTTCCGGGTGGGGCTTGGCGGGCGTCTCGGGTCCGGCCGGCAGTGGCTGGCCTGGATCGGCATCGACGACTGGGTGGCCGCCGTCCGTTTCCTGCTCGCCGCCGATGGGTCGGCTCCCGGCGAACCCCGGCAGGAGGCGGCCTCGAGGGTCGCGGGGCCGGTGAACCTGGTCTCGCCGAATCCGGTGACAGGGGCGGAGTTCGCCCGGACGCTAGGCGGGGTGCTGCACCGCCCGGCGTTGCTGCCCGTGCCCAGGTTCGCGCTGCGTGCCGTCGTCGGCGGCTTCACCGACGAAGGTGTGCTCGCCTCCCAGCGGGTGGTCCCACGAGTGCTGCTGGACGCGGGCTTCCACTTCCAGTACCCCGACCTGGCCGGCGCACTGCGCGCCACCCTGACCGACCAGCGTTCGTAGAACCGTCCCGAGGGATTCGTGGAACCGCCCCGCGAGGGAGGCGCCCGACGATGGCGCCTCGCGGTGGGGCGCCTCGCGGTGGGGCGCCTCGCGGTGGGGCGCCTCGCGCCCCACCGCGGTGCCCGGTCTATTCGAGGTAGTCGCGCAGCTTCTGGGAACGCGACGGATGCCGCAGCTTCGAGAGCGTCTTCGACTCGATCTGCCGGATCCGCTCCCGCGTCACCCCGAACTCCCGACCGACCTCCTCCAACGTCCGAGGATGCCCATCCGTCAACCCGAACCGCAGCTGGATGACCTTCTTCTCCCGATCCGACAACGTGTGCAACACCGAATCCAGCTGCTCCTGCAACAACAGGAAACTCGCCGCATCCACCGGCACGACCGCGTCGGAGTCCTCGATGAAGTCACCGAGGTGGGAGTCCTCCTCCTCACCGATCGGCGTCTCCAGCGAGATGGGCTCCTGGGCGACCTTCTGGATCTCCCGGACCTTGTCCGGGGTCAGGTCCATCTCCTTGGCGATCTCCTCCGGGGTGGGCTCACGGCCCAGGTCCTGCAGGAGCTGTCGCTGGATCCGGATCAGCTTGTTGATCGTCTCGACCATGTGGACCGGGATCCGGATCGTCCGCGCCTGATCCGCGATCGCCCGGGTGATCGCCTGCCGGATCCACCACGTCGCATACGTCGAGAACTTGTAACCCTTGGTGTAGTCGAACTTCTCGACCGCCCGGATCAGACCCAGGTTCCCCTCCTGGATCAGATCCAGGAACAACATCCCCCGGCCGACGTAGCGGCGGGCGATGGAGACCACCAGCCGCAGGTTCGCCTCGACCAGCCGGCTCTTGGCGACCTCGCCGTCCCGCTCGACCCAGGTCAGGTCCGCGCGCAGCCGGACTGCCAGGCCGGTGTCGGCAGCGAGCTTCTCGGCGGCGAACAGGCCGGCCTCGACCCGCTTGGCGAGGTCGACCTCCTCCTCGGCCGTCAGCAGCCGGACTCGGCCGATCTGGGAGAGGTACTGGCGGACACTGTCGTGCGACATCCGGTCGGCGGCCGACGCCGCGGCCGGCATCTTGCTGGCCTCCTGCTCGTCGGGCTCCTCGGCCTCGGCGGACGCGTCGAACTCGGCGTCCTCCTCGTCCTCGTCATCACCGCCCGCCGCGCGCGGGGCCGGTGTCGCCTCGGCCGGCGCCGGCGTCTTGTCGGCGTCGGCCTTGCGACGAGACGCGCCGCCTGGGGCGGCCGGCCGGCGTGACGGGCCTTTCGTGGCCTGCCGAGGGGCCTGCGCCGCCGGCTGCCCCGCGCCCTCGGCGCCGGGCTCCTGCGCTGACGGCTGCCCCGAAGACTGCGTGACAGGCTGAGTCGCGGGCTGTGTCAACGCCACCCCTCCCGAATCCTGTTGCCGGAATGACGATGATGGACCGATCTGGCGTGATCGACCGACCTACAGTAATCGCCAGAGCGACCGAGACCGGGAGATGCGCGCTCGATTTTCAAGATCGCACCTCCTCTGGCCGGTCGGCCCCGCCCGATCCGGTCGCTTCGTCGCGCCGGACTGTTGTCGGGCTCACCGCTGCTAGGCATCCAATGTATTGACCGAACTACGGTGATGTAGTATAGTGGCCAAGTTTCGCCCCCAAGGATACGACACAACTCGCGGTATGTGGGTAGCGAGGCGCCAGCCCGGTTCGACGAGGTGGTTCCCTCTCGGCTCCGTCGTTGGGGAGCGACCTGCGAACGCCTGGTGGTGGGGTTCCCGCCGATGCGCGGCGCGGATCGGCCAGGGAGGCGTTCGCCCGGTCTCATGCTCGGTGTCCGACCAACTATGCCTGGTAAACGGCCGGGTGGGGCCGCTGACCATGAGTTGGTCCCATGGAACTCCCGGCGGCGGGCGGAACAGCCCGGGTTCCCGGATGTCACGCTTCGGCTCGCTCCGATCCGCGCGGGTCGGCATGGCTGACCGGCATACTTTCGCACCTGGACGGCGGGCGGCCGGGCGGCACGCGGAGTCGACAGCACAAGGACCCCCCGCCCTACCTGGCCGGACTCGCCCATAGCGCCCATCTCCTCGCCTCCCGGCGTCACCAGGGCCGGCCAGGCCAAACCCCGACGGCGGCGTGATCGTTACGGGAGCGCAGCCATGGTCGCACGATCTCGGCTCCACCACCACAACCGCCATCTTCCCTATCGACCGGCTGATCGGGGTGTGGCGCACCGGAACACCCGGCACTCGGCAGCTCGGCGCCTGGTCGCGAACCTCTCGAACCTCTCGAACCACTCCGAGATGGTCGACGTTCCGCGCCCATGGCCCCGCGGACACCCCGCCGCGGTGAAAGACGCCTACCGGCCCGCGCCGGTTGTCGCGCTGGTCGTCAGGAGGCGGCCACCCGCTGGGAGATGCGCCAGCCTCCCGCGGTGCGGACCAGGGTGACGTCACGGCGCTCGGGGGCGGCCTGCTCCTTGTTCACGAGCACCTTGCCGCTCGCGTCCAGGATCTCGTAGGCGCCCTGTTGCTCGGTGACTCGTAGCACCACCCGGTCCTGGGTCTGTTCCCGGATCTGCAGGTCCCGGACACGCAGCGACAGCCCGGAGACATGCCCGCCCCCGCTGGCGACCTGCCGCAGCAGGGCAAGATCGGCGGCGTAGATGGCGCTGCCGGCCTCGTAGACGTTCGCCAGCGCGGATTCGTCGACCTGCTCGAACGCGCGGCCCCTGGCCGCGTCCAGGCCGGCGAGCACCGTCTCCCAGGCCTTCTCCGGTGGCTGGCTCGCCGTCGCGGGCGTGGCCGCCGACGGCCTGGGCGTGCTCCCGCTGGCCGAGACTCCAGCTCGGGGAGTAGCCGTCCCGGGAACCGGGGCACCCACCTCGTCGTGCGTGTCACCGCCCGCGGTGCTCAGCAGCACCGCGGCGACGGCGACCGCGATGAGGCCGACGATCCCCGTGAGCACGAGCAACGGGCGGGACATCCGCCCACGCCCGCGCGCCTCCCGGCTGCCCAGCCGTGCGGTGTGGGCGCGCCCCCTGCCGCTTCCGGGCCCCCGCCCGGCCCGGCCCGGCGTGGTGCTGGCGCGTCCGTCCGGCCGGGCGCCCCCCATCCGAGCGCCCGGCCGGACGTCCTGGTGCCCCGCCGCGGGAGGTCCGGGGCGGCGGAGGTCTGGTGGTTCCGGCCGGGGCAGCATCGGCAGGACGTCGACCTCCGGGTCGACGACGGCCCCCTCGACGACCGTGCTGCCCGCCCTCGGCCCGACGTCTGCGACGGGCAGGTCGTCCACGACGGGTGTGTCGACGAAGACGGCGTCGACGACGTCGTCGTCATAGCCACTGTCGTCATAGCCGCCGTCGGCGTAGCCACCATCGTCATGGTCATCGTCGTCATGGTCATCGTCCGCACGGGCGCCGCCGGCGCGCGTCTCGCGGGCGGCGCCGGCGTCGTACAGGTCGTACCCGTCGTCCTCCTCGTCCTCGTCGTCGTCCTCGCCAGGTGCGGTGCGTGCCGGGCCTGGGGCCGGGCCGGTCGTCTCGGGCCCGGTGGCCGAGGCCCGGTCGTCGCCCGTGGCCAGGATGTCGGCGCCGTCCGAGGCCGGCAGCTCCTCGCCGGGCGGCGGTACCGGCGGTGGCGGAGTGATCATCTGGACGGGGGCGGGGCGGGCGCTGTGCGCGAGCGCCGAGGCCAGCTCCGCCGCTGTGGGCCGCCTGGTCGGGTCCGGTACCAGGGCGGTCGCCACGGCGACCGCGACCGCGGCGGCGTCCGGGCCGGTCGCCCGCGCCATCGTGTCGAGCAGCAGGTCGGCGAGGTCGAACACGTCGGCCGCCGTCGTCGGCGCCGGCCCGCCGGCCGCGAGGGCGCGCAGCGCCGCGACGCCGATCCCGGCGAGCTGGGGCCGGCCGTTCGGCTCCAGCAGGATGTCGGCCGGCGTGAGCGTGCCGTGCGCGAGGCCGGCGGCATGCGCGGCCGCCAGCGCCTGCGCGGCCGGCAGACCGACCGTGACGACCTCGCCAGGATCCAGCCGTCCCCGCGCGCCGAGCAACCTGCGCAGGCTCACCGCCTCGGGCACCTGGGCCGTCACCACCGCGAGCCCGTCGTCGACCTCCTCCACCGCGAGCACCGGCACCAGGTGGGGATGGCGCAGCTGGGTGAGCCGCTGCCCGGCAGTGGCAGCCTGGCCGCGCCGGACCGGGTCGGCCGGCAGCCGGACCAGCCGCACCACACACGGCGTGGCGTCGTCGTCGAGCATCGCGGCCCAGACCTCGCCCACACCCGCGTCACCCGGCCATCCGCCGAGCGTCACTCCGGGCACCGCCGGCGGCGCGGGCGTCTCGACCTCGCGCGGCGGCCCCAGCTCGTCCGGGCCGCCGGGCGGGGGAGGGTCCGTCCCATAACCGTGCGTCGACGTCACAAACGGCGACGCTGGCCGATTGGGAAGGCGGTGTCCTGGGTTCTGCGCAAGTTGTGGATAACTTCTTGGCGCGAGGATTCACGGGACCCCGCGGATAGGTTGGTGCGAGGGCCGGACCCGCCCCCAGGACCCGTCCTCAGACTGGAGCGCAGCGGTGAACATCCTCGCGACGAGCGGCGGCTACCGCCCGGACGGCCGCTACGGGGCCCGGATCGGCCCGCTGATCCAGCACGCGATCGCGCTGTCGGACGCCGGCGACCGGCCCCGGGTGTGCCTGCTGGAGACCGCGCTCGGCGACGACTCGGCGGCCTATGCCCGCTGGTACGCGGCGATGTCGCGCGACCGACCGGACGTGCGGGCCAGCCACTTGGCGCTGTTCCCGATGCCGAATGTGGACGACGTCCGCGCGCACCTGCTCGGTCAGGACGTCATCTGGGTCGGCGGCGGAAGCGTCGCGAACCTGCTCGCGGTATGGCGCACGCACGGGCTGCCGGAGATCCTCGCCGAGGCGTGGCGGGCCGGGGTGGTGCTCGCCGGGGTGTCCGCCGGCTCGCTGTGCTGGCACGTCGGCGGCACTACCGACTCCTTCGGCCCCGACCTGCGGCCGGTGACGAACGGCCTCGCGCTGCTGCCGTTCAGCAACACCCCGCACTACGACTCCGAGGCCGCCCGCCGCCCGCTCTACCAGAAGCTCGTCGGCGACGGCGTGCTGCCCGCAGGCTGGGCCACCGACGACGGGGTCGGCCTGCATTTCCGCGGCATCGAGCTGGTCGAGGCGGTCGCCGACCGGCCGAACGCGAAGGCCTGGCGGGTCCAGCTCGGCGAGGACGGCGCGGTCGTCGAGACGGCCGTCGAACCCCGGCTGCTGTCTGACTGAGCGAGTGCCGCGGCCGGCGTAGGCTCGGACGGGTGGATGTCGTGCGGTTGTCCGTTGTGCCGTATGTCGAGGCGTGGGATCTGCAGCGTGACCTGGCGGCGAGACGGGCCGCGGGGGACGCGCCGGACACGCTGATCCTGCTGGAGCATCCGGACGTCTACACCGCCGGCCGGCGCACCGAGGCCTGGGAGCGTCCCGAGGACGACACCGAGGTCGTCGACGTCGATCGCGGCGGCAAGATCACCTGGCACGGGCCAGGCCAGCTGGTCGGCTACCCGATCGTAGCGCTGCCCCGGCCGCTCGACGTGGTCGCCTACGTCAGGGCTCTGGAGGACGCGATGATCGCCGTGTGCGCCGAGTTCGGCGTGCCGACCCACCGGGTCGAGGGGCGCTCGGGCGTCTGGACGATGGACGACCAGCGAAAGCTCGGCGCCATCGGCATCCGGGTCCGCAAGGGCGTGACGTACCACGGCATCGCACTGAACTGCTGCCCCGACCTGCGTGTCTTCGACCGGATCGTCGCCTGCGGGATCACCGACGCGAGCGCGGGCAGCCTCACCGCGGAGCTGGGCCGGACCGTCACGGTCGCCGAGGCCCGGCCGGTCGTCGAGCGGCACGTGCTCCACCACCTCGGTCATTTCCTCACCGGCGGCCGCCCTTCCGAAGGGGACGGCGCGGTCCTGGTGGCGAGCGAGTCCCCGGCGGGGGTGTCCGCATGAGTGCGGTCGCGCCGGAGGGGCGTCCGCTGCTGCGGCTGGAGGCGCGCAACGCGGCGACGCCGATCGAGCGCAAGCCGCCGTGGATCCGCACCCGGCTGCGCACCGGCCCGGAGTACAGCGACATCAAGAACCTGGTCCGTGCCGAAGGCCTGCACACGGTGTGCGAGGAGGCCGGCTGCCCCAACATCTACGAGTGCTGGGAGGACCGGGAGGCGACGTTCCTCATCGGCGGGGATGTGTGCACCCGCCGGTGCGACTTCTGCCAGATCGACTCCGGCCGGCCCACCCCGCTCGACCGGGACGAGCCGCGCCGGGTGGCCGAGTCGGTGCGCACGATGGGCCTGCGCTACGCGACCATCACCGGTGTCGCCCGCGACGATCTGCCCGACGGCGGCTCCTGGCTGTACGCGGAGACGGTCCGCGCCGTGCACGAGATGTCGCCCGGTACCGGGGTCGAGGTGCTCATCCCCGACTTCGGCGGCCGTCCCGAGCAACTGGCCGAGGTGTTCGGCGCCGCCCCCGAGGTGCTGGCGCACAACGTCGAGACCGTTCCCCGGATCTTCAAGCGGATCCGCCCGGCGTTCCGCTACGAGCGCTCGCTGGAGGTCATCACCGCCGCCCGCGCGGCGGGGCTGGTGACGAAGTCGAACCTGATCCTCGGGCTTGGCGAGACCGACGACGAGGTCGAGACGGCGATGGCCGACCTGGTCGCCGCCGGCTGCGACCTGCTGACCGTCACCCAGTACCTGCGGCCCACTCCGCGTCACCACCCGGTGGAGCGCTGGGTCAGGCCGGAGGAGTTCGTGGCATGGGCGGAGCGCGGCGAACAGATGGGCTTCGCCGGGGTGCTCGCCGGCCCGCTCGTCCGGTCGTCCTACCGCGCCGGCCGCCTCTACCAGCAGGCGATAGCGGCCCGTGGCCAGTCCCCGGCCACGATGGCCCCCACCTCCTGATCCGGACGCCGGCCGGGACGGCCCACCGCCGACCGGCCAGCCGCTACTGAAGATCTCCCCAGGACCGCGGCTCGGGTCGTGACCTGGTGGGCTCGTCGGAGCCCTGACCCCGACGAGCACACCAGGTCCCCGACGGCTGCCGGAGTCGGGAGTTGCCGGGCGAGGGCGAGGGCGCGGACCATACCTGACGGTGTGTCAGATGATCAATATCGGGTTTCGTGCGGAGTTTGCGCGTTGACGAGCCGGGTCCGCGGTCCACGTGTCGGTGCGGTTCCTGATTGACCATCAGATTTGCCATGGGTACGGTTCCCGTCCACCGGGGCAGGCGACGTGGGCTCCGGTGGGGCCGCCACCTCGGCATCGTTGGGTTGTCCGCGAGGGTCGGCCGCGTGGCGTAACGGTGTTCCCCTCGTGAAGGACGTGCCATGGAGAGATCGTCCCGATTACCCCGCTTGCGATGTCTCGGCGTCTTGGTCGTGTCGGCCGTCCTGGCCGCTGCCTGCGCCTCAGGCAACCGCGGCGCGAATCCCGAGGGGAGCGGCGGCGTGTCCGCCGCCGCCTCGGGCAGCGCCGCGCCGGCGTCCCAGACCTTCGGCGACCTGCCGAGCCCGTGCGGTCCGGGAGCCGCGAAGGGCGCGACGGACCAGGGTGTCACCGACACCGCCATCAACATCGCCTACGGCGACGACCGTGGCTTCACCGGCAGCCCCGGCCTGTCCCACGAGGTCGGTGACGCCGTCAAGGCGATGATCGGCTGGTGCAACGAGCAGGGCGGGATCAACGGCCGCGAGATCGTGGGCAAGTTCTACGACGCCAAGATCACCGAGACCAACAACGTGATGACCGAGGCGTGCGCCTCGGCGTTCATGCTCGTCGGCCAGGGGTGGGCGCTCGACTCCACTGGTGAGCAGACCCGGGTCAACTGCAACCTCGTGTCGGTCGAGACCTACTCGGTGAGCCCGGAGTTCGCCAACGGTCCCATGCAGTTCGAGGCCGTGCCGAACCCGGCCGACGAGACGGTCGGGGCGTTCTTCTCCCAGTTCGCCAAGCTCTACCCGGACAAGGTCCGGAAGGCTGCCCAGTACACCACGACGCTCGCGACCGAGAACTACTCGAACAGGCGTGGGGTCGTGACCGCCCAGCAGTTCGGCTGGAACTGGCTGCCCTGCACGCAGACGGTCAACTACTTCGGCGAGCCGGACTACAAGCCGTTCATGCAGAAGCTGAAGGACTGCGGGGCGGAGGTCGTCTGGTTCAACCTTTCCGCCGGACCGCAGCTGTACAACGCCCTGCAGGCCGCCAACCAGGTCGGTTTCCACCCGCTCTGGATCACCGAGACCAACAACTACGTCAAGGGTTTCGCCGACTTCAACTCCAACGGCCTGGCCGACAACGTCTTCGTCCGTACGGCCTACATCCCGATGGAGCAGGCCGACCAGTTCCCGGCGGTCAAGAAGTACATCGACGTCGTCAGGGCTGACGGCGGTGACGTCAGCCAGCTGGGGATGCAGGCGACCTCGTCCTTCCTGCTGTGGGCGACCGCGGCGAAGAAGTGCGGGTCGACGCTCACCAGGCAGTGCATGGTCAACGAGCTCTCGAAGATCCACGACTGGACCGGCGGTGGCATGCACGCGGCGACCGACCCGGGCGGGAACCATGGCCCGACCTGCGGCATGCTGCTGCGGCTGCAGGGCACGAAGTACGTCCAGGTGTACCCGCAGAAGACCGGGACCTTCGACTGCTCCCCGAGCTACACCGTGAAACTGCCGGCCGACTTCGTGACCGTGAAGCTCAACTCCGACCGGATCGCCCTGAACTACCTGACCGACAAGGCCATCAAGCCGCAGAGCTAGCCGCAGACCTGAGGGCTGTCTGAGGGCCTCCGGGGGCGCAAGGCCTGGCCATCTTCGCGCCCCCCTCTGGCCATGGCTGCGTCCGCGGCGGCTGTCCCCGAGTGGTCCCCGCCCGCCCTGCCCCGCGGGCGGTGGGCCAGTCGACAAAAAACGGTCACTCGAGACGGGTTGGTTCAGGAGTGGACCAGTTTCTGCAGTACACGATCCTCGGCCTGGTGCTGGGCGGTATCTATGGAATCGCCGCCTCGGGCCTGGTCCTGACATGCACCACGTCCGGCATCTTCAACTTCGGTCACGGCTCGATCGCGATGCTGTCGGCATTTGTCTACTGGCAGGTCCGGTTCGGCTGGAACTGGCCGGCCCCGCTGGCGCTCGTCGCCGTCCTTGGCGTGTTCGCGCCGGCACTTGGCGCGTTGCTCCATCTGTCGATCATGCGGGGTCTGCGGGATACGACGGAGATCACGAGGATCACGGTGACGGTCGCACTGACCGTCGGCTCGCTCGCCCTGGCGAACTGGATCTGGGACCCGACCGTCCCTCGACGGTTCGACTACTTCTTCGGCCCCACCCACCAGGTCGACATCGCCGGCAGCCACATCACCTACCACGAGCTACTCGCGCTCGCCGCGGCCGTGATGATCGCGGTGGGACTGCGCTTCTTCTTCTACCGGACCCGCACGGGCGTCGGCATGCGCGCCGTCGTCGACGACCCGCCGCTGCTGCAGCTGACCGGGGGCCGCCCGGAGCGCCTGGCGACGATGTCCTGGGCGCTTGGCGCCATGCTCGCGGCGCTCGCCGGCATCCTGATCACACCGATCCTGGGCGGCTCGCTCGACCCGAACGCGCTCACCCTGCTGGTCATCGACGCCTTCGCCGCCGCCGTCTTCGGCCGGCTGCGCAGCGTGCCGCTGACCTTCCTCGGCGCCGTGGTGCTGGGTCTGGCGAACAACTACGTGCTGGCGTACTTCCCGAGCCAGCGATGGACGTGGACGTCGAACTTCCGCATCTCGCTGCCGATGATCCTGCTCTTCGTCGTGCTCCTCTGGCTGCCGCAGGATCGGCTGCGCGGCGGGACGATCACCAGGGCACGGGAACGGTTCCGGGTCCCGACCATGCGGATGGCCCTGATCTGGGCGGTGGTCCTGGTCGTCGGCATGTTCCTTCTCAAGGCGATCATGGCTCCGACCGTCGTCAACACGATGGTCACCGGTATGACCTTCGCGATCATCGCGCTGTCGCTGGTCCCGCTGACCGGATACGCGGGGGAGATCAACCTGGCCCCGGTGTCCTTCGGCGCCATCGGAACGATCATCGCTTATCACTACGGCATCACCGGCAGCGGGCCGGACACCCGGATGACGGTCTGGGGCCTGCTGCTCGCGGCCGTGGTGTGCACGGTGGTCGGCGCGCTCGTCGCGCTGCCAGCGCTGCGCCTGCGCGGGCTCTACCTGGCCCTGGCCACGATGGCCTTCGGTGTGTTCGTCTCGACGATGGTCGTCGCGGACACGGTCCCCCGAGTGCTGCCGCTGCTGCACCTCAAGTTCTCGATCTTCCCGAACGGGACCCTCAACGTCCCGCGCCCGAGACTGGGCGTGATCGACCTGGCCAACGGCGGGACGTTCCTGATGGTCGTCACCATCCTGTTCGCGGTGCTCGGCGTGCTCATGGTCGCGCTACGGCGCAGCGGCTATGGGCACCGCCTGGTGGCGCTGAAGGACAGCCCGGCGGCCTGCGCCACGCTGGGGCAGAACCCCGTCCGCCTCAAGCTCTCGGTCTTCATGCTCTCGGCCGCGATCGCGGGCCTTGGCGGCGCCCTGATGTCGTCGGCGCTGGTATCCGTCAACCCCGACCGGTTCACCATCTTCGTCAGCCTCGGGCTGGTCATGACCGTGGTCGTCGCGGGCATCGGATACGTCAGCGGGGCGCTCGCCGGTGGCCTCCTTGCCGGCGTCGGCTTCGTGGCCCTGCAGAACGTGTTCGACAAGGTCGGCACGGACCACAGCTCCCTGCACGACCTGTTCTCGTTCCTGAGCCAGTTCTCGACCGTGCTGCCGGCGCTGATCGGCATCAGCCTGTCCCGCAGTCCGACCGGCTTCGTCAACGACATCATCGAGACCTTCGCGGTCTTCAGACGTGCCCGCGTCATGCTCGGCGCCGGGCTGGCGCTGCAGGCAGCCATCTACCTGCTGGCGTACACCGACACGACCAGCAACTGGTGGCTCGTCGCGCTGAGCGTCCTGCTGTGGGGGATCTGGCCACGGATCACGCCGCTGGTGACCGACCGGTTGGTCCCCGCCGCGCGGGCCAGGGTGGCCGGGCCGTCCACCGCCGGTTCGGGCGAGGCGCCGCTGGAGCTCGTCGGCGTGGACGTCCCCTTCACACCCGAGCATCTCGCGCTGCTGGACCGCACCCTTGGGCTGCCCGGGACGCCGGTCGTGCGGGCCGTGCCGGCCGCGCGACTCGAGCCCACCCGTTCGCCCGAAGCAGTAGGGGAGGCCCGTCATGGCCTTGCTTGAGACGGACGCCATCACGGTCCGGTTCGGCGGCAACATCGCCCTGGACGACGTCTCGATCTCCGTCGAGCCAGGCCGGGTGACCGGCCTCATCGGCCCGAACGGAGCCGGCAAGACCACCCTGTTCAACGTCGTCACCGGGCTGCTCGCCCCCACCCACGGGCGGGTGCTCGTCGACGGCGCCGACGTGACCGACGTGGCGCCCTACAGGCGGGCGCACCGCGGCCTCGCCCGCACCTTCCAGCGCCTCGAACCGTTCGTGTCGCTGTCCGTCCGGGACAACGTCCGGGTCGCCGGCCAGATACGCAACACGTGGCGGCGCGGCGGGCGCATCGACGTCGACAGGGAGACCGGCCGGGTCCTCGACCTCGTCGGTCTGACCAGCGTCGCCGACCGGGACGTGGCCGAGCTGCCCACGGGCCAGGCGCGCCTGGTCGAGCTCGGCCGCGCGCTGATGACCGGGCCGGGGGTGCTGCTGCTGGACGAGCCCGCCTCCGGCCAGACCGAGCAGGAGACCGACGCGTTCGGGCGTCTCCTGCGCCGGCTCGCCCAGGAGGACGGCATCGCCATCTGCCTCGTCGAGCACGACGTCGGCCTGGTGATGGACGTGTGTTCGATGATCTACGTGCTGGACTACGGGAAGGTCATCGCCTCAGGGCCGCCGGAGGTGGTCCGCGTCGACCCGGTCGTCATCGACGCCTACCTGGGTTCGGCCGAGGAGGACGCCGCGTGAGCGGGACGGATGTCCTGCCGGAGGCGGAGGCGGCGGGGGCCGGGCTCGGGGCGGGCGCGGGTGGCGCGCCGCCGCTGCTGGAGCTGACCGGGGTCCGCGCCGGGTACGGCCCGATCGAGGTCCTGCACGGGGTGGACCTCGCGGTGGCCGCCGGCTCCGTGGTCGCCCTGCTCGGGCCGAACGGCGCTGGCAAGACCACCACGCTGAGCGTCTGTTGCGGGCTGCTCCGGCCGGCGAGCGGACAGCTGCGGCTCGCCGGCCGCGACGTCACCGGAGCGTCCGCCGAAGCGCTGGCGCGGCTCGGGGTGTGCACGATCCCCGAGCGCCGCGGGATCTTCCCGAACCTCACGGTCCGGGAGAATCTGTGGATGATGTCGCAGGCCGGCACGTCGCTGGCGGACCTCGAGGAGGTCGCCTACGCCCGTTTCCCGGTTCTCGGCCAGCGCCGCGGTCAGCTGGCCGGCACGCTGTCCGGCGGCCAGCAGCAGATGCTGGCGCTGACCAGGGCGCTCGGGACCAACCCGGCGGTCCTGCTGCTGGACGAGCTCTCGATGGGGCTGGCCCCCCGGGTCGTCCGCGAGCTCTACGAGATCGTCGGCCGGCTGGCGGCGGAGGGCATGTCGATTCTCATCGTCGAGCAGTTCGCCCGCACCGTTCTGCCCATCGCCGACCAGGTGGCCCTCATGCTCCATGGCCGGATCGTCGACGTCGGTGCACCGTCAGAGGTGGAGGAAATTCTCCCCGCCTCGTACCTGGGAGCGTGAGGCAACGATGGAACAAGGCCGGATCGACCAGTTCAAGGCCGACGTGTCCAGGCTGAAGGTGCGGACCGGGGACGGTCGCCGGGACGGCGTCCTGCAGATCGTCGGCATCGCCCTCATGGTCGTCGGCATCGTCGTCGACCTCGTGGTGTACACATCGTCCCGCAACCTGAACGATCCCCGCGACATCCAGTCGGACATCATCCTGGCCATCGCGTTCCTCGCGGTCGCCGGCGCCGGCGCGGCGCTGTTCCTCTACGCCTCGCTGGCGAGGTTCCTGCGGTTCTGGCTGCTGCGCCAGGTCTACGAGTCGCAGAGCCAGATCGACCAGGTGGTCGCCGTCTTCCAGCCCCGCCGGTCGGAGGCGGGGCCCGGGGTGGCTGACACCGGGGCGCCGGTCGCGGTCACCGCTGTCCCGCCCGACGGGCGGGACAAGGCCTCCGGCGACTCGGTCGCCGCCAGCGTCAGCTGAGGCGCGGGGCGCGGGCGGGTCACGAGACGTTCGCCAGCCGCGTGCCTCCGGCGGAGGAAGCAGCGAGCCCTGCGCACCGAAGGGTGCGCAGGGCCCGGGCTGTCTGGCGAGGTGCTAGTGGCCGAGCTCGCCCTCGAAGGCGCCCTCCTCCAGGCGGGCCTTGATCGTGTTGAGGAAGCGGGCGGCGTCGGCGCCGTCGACGATCCGGTGGTCGTAGGTCAGCGACAGGTACACCGTCGAGCGAACGGCGATCACCTCGCCGAGGTTCGGGTCCTCGATGACGGCCGGGCGCTTGACGACGGCGCCGGTGCCGAGGATGCCGACCTGCGGCTGGTTGATGATCGGCGTGTCGATCAGCGCGCCCCGGCTGCCGGTGTTGGTCAGCGTGAAGGTGCCGCCGCCCAGCTCGTCGGGAGAGACCTGGTTCGCCCGGGTCCGCTTCGCCAGGTCGTCGATCTTGCGAGCCATCCCGGCGAGGTTCAGGTCACCGGCATTGTGGATCACGGGCACGAGCAGGCCGCGATCGCTGTCCACCGCGATGCCCAGGTGCTCGACGTCGTAGTAGGTGATCGTGCCGGCCTCGGTGTCGACGCTGGAGTTGAGCACTGGGTGCGCGCGCAGCGCCTCGCAGGCGGCCACCGCGAAGAACGGCAGGAACGACAGCTTGACGCCCTCGCGGGCGAGGAACGCGTCCTTCGCCTGCGCGCGCAGCCGGGCGATCTTCGTGACGTCGACCTCGACGATCGTGGTCAGCTGGGCGCTGATCTGCAGCGACTCCACCATGCGGCGGGCGATGACCGAGCGCAGCCGGGACAGCTTCTCGGTCTTGCCCCGCAGCGCCGGCACCGGGGCCGCGGGGGCGGCCGGGCGGGCCGGGGCGGGCGCCGTGGCGGCCGGAGCC
>NZ_KI912267.1:997615-1051687 GCF_000235425.2 Pseudofrankia saprophytica | reverse complement strand
GCGGCGGCGGCGGGGGCGGCCGGAGCCGCGGCCCCGCCGGCGCCGTCCTCGATCACCGCGAGCTCGACGCCGACCTCGACGGTCTCGTCCTCGGCGACCTTGATCGAGGCGAGCACGCCGGAGGCCGGCGCCGGGATCTCGGTGTCGACCTTGTCGGTGCTGACCTCGAGGAGGGGCTCGTCGGCCTCGACGCGCTCCCCCTCCTGCTTGAGCCACCGGGTGACCGTGCCCTCGGACACGCTCTCGCCCAGGCGGGGCATCGTGACGGATACAGACATGCCTGCGGGACTCCTTCATGGTGCCCGCACGGTGCCCGCCGCCCCTTCGCCCGGCCGGCGTCTCGGCATCGCCCCGCTCGCCTGCCGCCGACCGGGGAGGGCCGTGGTCGGCGGGCAGACGGGCGGCATGGTGCCGCGACGCCGGGCGGGCGTCCGCGGGTCGGCGGTACGCCTGCGGGACGCGTGCCGGCACTGGCCGAGGCCAGGTGCCGTGCCTGGCTGGTTGCGGTGCGGCGGCGGGGCGCCGGGGTCCCGCGTGAGCGGGGATGCGCCCGGCGCCGGCCGTTCAGTCGTGCAGGTGCAGCGGCTTGCCGGCCAGGGCGAGGTGGGCCTCGCCGAGCGCCTCCGACATGGTCGGATGTGGGTGGATCAGCTGGGCGACGTCCGACGGGTACGCCTCCCAGTTCGTGATCAGCTGTGCCTCGGCGATCAGCTCGCCGACCCGGTCGCCGACCATGTGCACGCCGACCACCGGCCCGTCCTTGACGGCGATGACCGTGACCGCGCCGGCGGTCTTCAGGATCTGGGACTTCCCGTTGCCCGCGAGGTTGTAGGTCACCGAGGTGACCGCGTCCGCGCCGAACCGCTCCTTCGCGACCGCGAGCGTCACGCCGACCGAGGCCACCTCCGGGGAGGAGTACGTGACCCGGGGGACGTTGTCGTAGTCGATCGGCACCGGGTTCAGCCCGGCGAGCTGCTCGGCGACGAAGATGCCCTCGGCGAAGCCGACGTGCGCGAGCTGCAGGCCCGGACGCAGGTCGCCGATCGCCGAGATCGTCGGGATGTTGGTCCGCAGGTCGCGGTCGACGAGCACGAAGCCCCGCTCGATCGCGACGCCGACCTCGTCGTAGCCGAGCCCCTCGGAGACCGGGCCGCGGCCGACCGCGACGAGCAGCAGCTCGGCGTCCAGTGTCGAGCCGTCCTCCAGCGACACGGTCACGCCGTGGTCGGTGGTCTTCACCCCGGCGAACCGGGTCTTGAGCTTGAACTTGATGCCACGGCGGCGGAAGCCCCGCTCCAGCAGCTTCGAGCTGGACTCGTCCTCCAGCGGCACCAGATGCGGCAGGGCCTCGACGATCGTGACGTCGGCGCCGTAGGAGCGCCAGACCGACGCGAACTCGCAGCCGATCACGCCGCCGCCGAGCACGATGACCGAGCTGGGCACCCGGTCCAGCCGCAGCGCGTCCTCGCTGGCGATGACCTTCTCGTGGTCGATCTCCAGGCCGGGAAGGGACCGCGAGTAGGAACCCGTGGCCAGGATCACGTGCCGGCCCTCGATGACCCGGCCGTCGACGGCGACCGCCGTCGGGGAGACCAGCCGGCCCTCGCCGGCGACGACCTCGATGCCTCGTGCCTTGATGAGTCCCGTCAGGCCCTTGAACAGGCCGCCGACGACCGACTCCTTGTACGCGTTGACCTTGGCCATGTCGACACCGTTGAGGGTCGACAGGATGCCGAAGGTCTCGCTCTCGTGGATGTTGTCCACGATCTCCGCCGAGTGCAGCAGTGCCTTCGTCGGGATGCACCCGCGGTGGAGGCACGTGCCGCCGAGCTTGTCCTTCTCGACCAGGACAACGCTCAGTCCGAGCTCGGCGGCGCGCAGCGCGGCGGCGTATCCGCCGCTGCCGCCACCGAGGATGACAAGGTCGACGGGACCGGCCGCAGATTCTGCCACGCCAGGGGCCCCTTCTCGTTACTCGTAGCCAGCAAGGCCGCGCGGGCCGCGATCATGGTGATCCGCGTGCCCTGCCACCCGTGCGGGACCGCCGATGGTCCCGGCTGCCCAGTCTTTCACGGCATGGCCGCCTGTCGGGCATGATGTCGGCCCGTGCGAAGGGTCACGCCGCCCTGATCGGCAACTGTTGTCCGGGCAACCAGCTGTGGAACGAGCGGCGAGAGCCGCGTATGCCCCGTCGGACGGCACGGCCGCCGGCGCCCGGCGCGCCTCAGCACGCCGGGCCGCCGTGCCCCCTACTTGGGCGACGACGGGACGAAAGGCGGACGCACCACCGTCATCGTCGACCGCCGCCCGCGCACGTCCACGCCGACCTCGTCACCCTCCTGCACGGAGCGGTCGAGCAGCGCGAGGCCGATGCCGACCCGCAGGGTCGGCGAGAACGTGCCGCTGGTGACCTCGCCCACATCGGCGCCGGCGGCGTCGAGCACGCGCATGTGCGGCCGGGGAATCCCGCGGTCGGTGGCCTTCAGGCCCCACAGCAGGTGCGTCGCCCCCGCGGCCCGCTCGGCGAGCAGCGCTTCCCGGCCCCAGAACGCCTCCTTGCCCCAGCCGACCGCCCAGCCGGACCGTGCCCGCACCGGACTGATCGACAGCGACAGGTCCTGGCCGTGCAGCGGATAGCCCATCTCGGTGCGCAGCGTGTCCCGCGCGCCCAGGCCGCAGGCCCGCCCGCCGAGGCCAGCGGCGACGGCGAGCAGCTCGTCCCACAGCTCGACCGCGTCGCCCCAGCGGGGCAGCAGCTCGTAGCCGCGTTCGCCGGTGTAGCCGGAGCGGCACACGACGACAGGCCGGCCCTTCCACTCGGCGTCGCGGAACGACATGTAGTCGCCCTCGGCCGGCAGGCCCAGGGCCGCGAGCACCTCGGGCGCGCGGGGGCCCTGCACGGCGAGCACGCCGTAGGCGTCGTGCAGGCCGGTGACGGCGAGCCCGGGCGGCGCGGCGGCGGCGAGCCGGCGCACCACCTCCGCGGTGTTCGCCGCGTTCGGCACCAGGAAGACGTCGTCGTCGCCGTAGAGGTACGCGATCAGGTCGTCGACGACGCCACCGGACTCGTCACAGCACAGCGTGTACTGCGCCTGCCCCGGGCTGATACGGCCGAGGTCGTTGGTGAGGGTGGCGTTGACGAAGGCGGCGGCGCCGGAGCCGGTGACCCTGGCCTTGCCGAGGTGGCTCACGTCGAACACGCCGACGGCCTCGCGGACGGCCCTGTGCTCGGCGAGCACCCCGCCGCCGCTGTACTCGATCGGCATCTCCCAGCCGCCGAACGAGGCGAGCTTGGCGCCAGCGTCGACGTGCCGCTCGAACAGCGGCGTGCGCAGCAGCGTGGCGCCGTCGGGGGTCTCGGGGACCTCGGGGATCTCGGGATGCTCGGCCATGCCACCGCAGCGTAGTGGCGGTCGTCGGGAAGGACGTGTCGGTGGCCGTCCGCACTAGGCTTTGTGCATGACCTCCGCCTCCGCCGTCGCCGCAGCCCTCAAGACCCTGGACGTGGACGCGGTGGTGATCGGTACCGCCGCAGGCGACGACGGCCCGGTACCGCTTGGCGGCACCGCCGAGCTTGACGCGGCGCTCGGCGGCCGGCTGGCCAAGGTGCTCGCCGACGTCGGCGCGACCGGCCGGGCCGGCGATGTCGTCCGGTTCGCGACGCTCGGGGCGATCCAGGCGGGCAGCGTCGTCGCCGTCGGGGTCGGTCCGCTGCCGGCCGGCGGGGCGGCGGAGCTCGACCACGAGGCGCTGCGGCGCGCGGGCGGGGCGGCGACCCGGGCGCTCGCCGGCACCGCCAGGATCGCGACCACGCTCGCGCTCGCGGGCGGCGCGGCCACCCCCGAATCGGTGCGGGCTGCCGCCGAGGGCGCGCTGCTCGGCGCGTACAGCTTCGACGTGTTCCGGACGACGTCGGCGAAGGGCCGCCCGGCTCCGGCCGAGGAGGTCGTCGTGCTCGTCGACGAGGCGGACCCGGCGATCTCCACCGCGGTCGAGCACGCGGTGACGGTGACCGACGCGGTCCGGCTGGTGCGTGACCTGGTGAACACCCCGCCCGGGCACCTGCCGCCGGCGCGGCTCGCCGAGATCGCCGAGCAGGAGGCGGCCACGGCCGGCCTGCTCGTCGAGGTCCTGGACGAGCGGGAGCTCGCGGACGGCGGGTACGGCGGCCTGCTCGGCGTCGGGCAGGGCTCCACCAACCCGCCCCGGCTGGTGCGCCTGGAGTGGCCGGGCGCGGGCGCCGCGGACGGTGCCGAGCCGGCCCCGGTGGCGCTGGCGCTCGTCGGCAAGGGCATCACGTTCGACTCGGGCGGCCTCTCGCTCAAGCCGCCGCTGTCGATGGAGTGGATGAAGACCGACATGGCGGGCGCCGCGTCCGTGCTGGCGGCCCTCGTCGCGGCCGCGAGGCTGCGGCTGCCCGCCCGGGTGGTCGGCTGGCTCGCCTGCGCGGAGAACATGCCGAGCGGGACGGCGATCCGGCCGTCGGACGTGCTCACGCTGCGCGGCGGCACCCGGGTCGAGGTGCTCAACACCGACGCCGAAGGCCGGCTGGTTCTCGGTGACGCGCTGGTGCGGGCGGCCGAGGAGAAGCCGGCGATGATCGTCGACGTCGCGACGCTCACCGGCGCGCAGATCGTCGCGCTCGGCCAGCGCACCACCGGCCTGCTCGGCAGGGACGGCGCCGTCGAGGCGGTCGCCGCCGCGGCGCGGACCAGCGGCGAGGCCGTCTGGCCGATGCCGCTGCCGCCGGAGCTGCGCAAGGGCCTGGACTCGACGGTCGCCGACATCGCCAACGTGCCCGCGAACGGCAGCCGTGACGGCGGCATGCTCGTCGCCGGCCACTTCCTGGCCACCTTCGTGCCCACCGACGTCCCGTGGGCTCACCTGGACATCGCCGGACCGTCCTGGAACGGCGGCGAGCCCTACGGCCACACTCCCAAGGCCGCCACCGGTGCCATCACCCGCACCCTCATCCAACTGGCCGAGGACCGCGCCTCCGCTTAGGGCGAGCGCGCCGCGCGGCGCACCCCGTCCAAGGCTGGACGCACGGACGGGGGATCAGCCGCCGAGGGCGTTCTGGAGGCGGTCGGGGATGGTGAGCGCCATCGTGACGAGGGCGACGGTGACGGTGAGCTCGACGATGGCGCCGATGACCGGTTCCTGGGCACCGCCGAGGCGGCGACCCAGGAGCCGGCGCAGCAGCAGGCCGACGGCGGTGGCCAGCGCGAGGGCGACGACGGCGCGCAGCGCTCGGCTCGGGTCGCCCCCGTCGTAGTCGAGCCGGCCGGCGATGGCGGCCAGCGAGAACGACAGCGCCGTCGCGAGCGCCGCGCCGGCCGTCGACACCCGGCCCACCACGATCCGCCGGGAGGGCGCCGGCATGCCGGCCCGCGCCTCGTCGGCCCAGGCGGAGACATCCATGGCGGAGACGTCCGCGGCGGACACCGCCGACGCCTGTGGGCCATGTGGCCGGCGGGCGCCGGCGAGGGTGACGGCCAGGCGGCTGGCCAGGCAGGCGACGAGGATGCTGACCGTGCCGCGATGGGCAAGGATGGCGGTGCTCAGCGCGCAGACCTGGATCAGCACGACGAACAGCACCGCGGCCAGGCCGGCCGCGCCCACGGCGCCGCCACGGCTGTCCGCCGCCGTGGGTCCAGCCGGCGCGCCACGCCAGGCCTGGCCCGTGGCGAGAGCGTCCGCGACCGCGGCGAGGCCGGCCAGGTGACGCGCCCCGGAGGCGAGGGCGAGCAGCGCCAGACCGCCGGCGGCCGGCAGCAGCGACTGGGGCTGCCCGTCGGGCAGCCTCGCCCACAACCGGATGGAGACGACGACCACGGCCGTGACCAGGCCGAGCACCAGGCCGCCCAGGGGAGCGAGCGTCGTCAACCGGCTCGCCGCGGTACGGCTCACCGACTCGGTCGGCCGCACCGGCGCGGCGGTGAGCACGGCCAGCGTCGTGCGGGCGCTCATCAACAGGCCATCAGGTGATGTCCGCCGCATCGGCCTCACTGGCCCCGCCGTCCGCCGCCACGGCGGCGGCGAGGTCGGCGGCGGTCTCCACCGCGGCCGCCACCAGCGCGGCGGCGGCGAACGCGCCGGTCCCGTCGTCGGCGCGGATCCTCAGGTCGACCAGCGGGGACAGGCCGAGCGCCTCGACGGCGTGCCGTGCCGCCGGGTCGGGACAGTCGCTGCCCACCAGCCACCAGGCGCGGGCGCCCGGGGCCATCCGCTCCGCCGCGAGCGCCGCCGCGCAGGCCGCCGGGCCGTCGATGATGACCGGGGTGCGCCGGATGGCGGCCTGGACGAGCACGCCGGCGATGGCCGCGAGATCCGCGCCGCCGGCGACCCGCAGCACCGAACGGGCGTCGCCGGCGAACGGGCGGGTGCGGCGCAGCGCGTCCCGGATCGCCGCGGTACGCAGCATCCAGCGCGCGTCGTCGCTGCCGTCGCCGCGGTCCACCACGTCGATCGGCTCGTGGCTGCGCAGCGCCGCGATGACGACCGCGGCGGCGGTGTCCGCCCCCACGCCGAGCGCGCCCGGGATCAGCAGGTCCGCGCCCGCGTCGACCTCCTCGTCCGCGAGCAGCCGGCCGGTGGCGAACGCCTGGTCCACCTCGGCGACGGTCAGCGCGTCGTCCTGGTCGATCCGCCCGTTGCCAGCCCGCACCCGGTGGCCGCCGTCGTCCGGCCGACCCGGTCCCACGTCGCCTTCGCCGTCGACATCGCAGTCGACATCGCCTTCGACCGTCGCGCCGACGGCGATGTCGACGAGGCGCAGGCCGACGCCGGCGCGACGGGCGAGGACGGCGAGCGGCGAGGCGCCGGCGATGACGGCGGCCAGCCTGCGGGCGGTGGCGCCGGGCGGCCAGGGATACAGGCCTGCCTCGGCGATGCCGTGGTCGGCGGCCAGCAGGATGGCGCGGGCCTGGGTGATCGGCCGCGGCGGCGAGGTGCCCTGGGCCGCGGCGAGCCAGACGGCCACCTCGGAGAGCTTGCCGAGCGAACCCCGCGGCAGGCCGAGCGCGCGTGCCCGGCGGTGCGCGGCGGCCTGCTCGGCGGCGGCCGCGGCGGCGTCCGGCTCGGGCACGTCGCCGATGCCGGCCGAGACGCTCGCCCAGCTGGCCGCCGCAGCGGGCGTCACCTCGGCGGTCGGCTCTCCGGCCGAGGACGCCCCGGTCGCGTCGGTCAGCGGATTCTCCACGAGGTCTTACTACCTGATTGCCCGCGCCTCGGACCGCGCGCCCCCGTGACCGACCAGACGCCGGGGCCGACCGGCGCGAGTAACACCGGATCGGGTGAGCGACACAACCGGCGAGCAAGGAGGGCGATCAGGGTGGGCCGAAGGCGGTAGTTTCCGGATGTGTCGCTGGTTCCAGATCGGCGGGAAGTCGTCCCGCGGTGGTGGGGGGCGGGCGACCGGCGGCGGGTGTTCCTCAGCCATACATCCGAGCTCCGGGCCTACCCGCGCGACCTGTCGTTCGTCGCCGCGGCGGAGCGTGCCGTGGCCCGGGCTGGTGACCTCGCCGTCGACATGGCCTACTTCGGCGCCCGCGACGACCCACCGGCCGAGTTCTGCGCCGAGCAGGTCCGGGCGAGCGACGTCTACGTCGGCCTGATCGGCTTCCGATACGGCACCCCGGTGCGCGAGCGGCCGGACCTGTCCTACACCGAGGTCGAGTTCGAGGCGGCCACCGAGGCCGGCATCCCACGGCTGATGTTCCTGCTCGCCGAGGACGCCCTCGTGCCGTTCCAGGAGTTCTCCGACATCGTTTACGGCGACCGCCAGCGCGGATTCCGGGAACGGCTGAACGGCGTCGGCCTCATCACCACGAGCTTCCGGACGCCGGCCGACCTCGAGACGGCGGTCCTCGACGCCCTGGTCAAGCTGCGTGAGCGCGAGCGCCGCGAGCGCGAGGAAGCCGCCGCCGCCCTGCCGAACGGCAATGCCCTGGGCCCCGGACCCGCCGTGGTCATCGTCGGGGTCGGCGCGATCGGCCCCGACGCGGCGCAGGCGGGCACCGGGCCGCGCCGACCGTGGATGGTGCCATCGGCGCACGGCAAGGTCGTCGCCCGGCCGGAGCTCACCGAGGCCGTTCTCGCCCGGCTGCTGGCCCACGCCGCCGGCACCATCGCGCCAGCCGACGGCACCATCGCGCCATCCCTACGCGCCATCGCGCCGCCCGCCAGCGCCACCCTCGCCGCCACGGACGAGGACTCCTACTCGGACGAGATCACCCTGCCGGCCCCCCCGCCACCCGCGCTGGCCCCGCCACCCGCGCTGGCCCCGCCACCAGCGCTGGGCAGGCCGCCGGTCTCCCCCGCCGGGGGGCACCTGCCCGCCGTGCCGCGGCTGCCGGCCGTGCCGCCGGAGGGAGGCACCGGGGGGACGGGCGGCTTCCCGACCGTCGCCGCCGGCTCGGCGCCGGGAGAGGCGACCCAGGGCGCGGCCCGGCCGCGGATCGTGGTGCTGCGCGGGGTCGGCGGCTTCGGGAAGACCACGCTCGCGGCGGAGGTCTGCCGGCGCCCGGAGATCGTCGGCGCGTTCCCCGGCGGGGTGCTGTGGGTGACCGTCGGTGAGTCGGTGACCGGCGCGAACCTCGCGGACAAGGTCAACGACCTGAGCGAGGCCCTGTCCGGCGCCCGGCCGGCGCTCGCCGACCCCGAGCAGGCCGGGTTCCGCCTCGGCGAGCTGCTCGGCGCGCCGCGGCGACTGCTCGTCGTCGACGACGTCTGGACCCGCGCGCAGCTCGCGCCGTTCCTGCAGGGCGGCCCAGGCTGCGTCCGGCTGGTCACCACCCGGATGCGGGACCTGCCGCCGGACCTCGCCGCCGCCGACACCGTCGAGGTGCTGGCGATGTCCGACGCGGAGGCGGCCCGCCTGCTCACCCTCGACCTCGCCCCGCGGCCAGGGGAGACGTCCACCGGGGAGACCGTCTCGCACGTCGCCGAGGACGAGGACGGGGACCGGGACGCGGCCGCCGTGCTGGGCCTCGTGCTGCCGGCCGACCGGGCTCGCCGCCTGCTGGACGCGACCGGGCGCTGGCCGGTGCTGCTGCGGCTGGTCAACCGGGCGCTCGTCCGGCTGGTGCGCGAGGGCGTGCCACCGCCGCGCGCGGCCGACCGGGTGCTCGCCCGGCTGGCACGCCGTGGCCCGACGGCGTTCGACGTCACCCGGCTCGAGGATCGCAACCAGGCGGTCGGCGCCACCCTGTCGGCGAGCGTCGGCCTGCTCACCGGCGACGAGCTCGACCGGTACCTGGAGCTCGCCGTCTTCCCCGAGGACGTCGAGATCCCCCGCTATGTCCTCGACGCGTACTGGGGCGCCACCGGCGAGCTCACCGCCGACGAGGTCGACGACCTGTGCCAGGAGCTCGTCGACCTGTCGCTGGTGCTCGCCTACCGCCGGCACCCGCCCGCGCTGCTGATGCAGGACGTGCTGCGCTCCTACCTGCGCGTCCGCGTCGGCCCGAGGCGGCTGCGTGAGCTGCACGGGTTGCTGTGCGACGCGCTTCGAGCCCGGCTGCTCGCGCCGGGCCGGCCGCCGGCCGCCGGCGCCGCGGACACCGACGACGTCCTGACCTACGGCTACGACCTCGCGGACAACGACAACTACGACGGCGACGCCGCGGGTGACACCGAACGCCCGGGCCCCGGTGACGAAGCGGCGGACGCCGCCACGCCCGCGGCCTGGTGGGAGCTGCCGAGCCGGGCCGGCTATGTGTGGACGAACCTGGTCGCGCACCTCGTCGGCGCCGGCCGCGCCGGCGAGGCGCTCGCGCTGCTGCGGGACCTGCGCTGGACGATCGCCAAGCTCGCCCGGCCGAGCCTCGGCCTGGTCGCCGTCGACGCGGACCTGGCGCTCGCCACCGAGCTGGACCCGACGGACCCGGCGCTGCGGGCGTTGCGCCGGGTGCTGCGCCAGACCGCGCACCTGTTCGGCCCCACCGATCCGCCGGGCGCCCTGAGCGCGGTGCTGACGAGCCGGCTCGACGGCATCCCCGCGCTCGCCGACGCCCGCGCCCAGCTCGCCGCCACGGTGCGCGGGCCGCGGCTGGTCAATCGTTGGAGCCTGCCCGACCAGCCCCACCCCGGGCTCGTCCGGGTGCTCCAGGCCCACCGCCCGTCGGTCAACGCCTGCGCGGTGGCGCCGTCGGGCGGCTGGCTGGCCTGCGCCGGCGACGACGGCACCGTCCAGATCTGGGACGCGGACGCGTCGGCGGCCCGCGCCGTGCTGACCGGCCACACCGGCGCCGTGCACACCTGCGTGATCTCGCCGGACGGCCGCTTCCTCGTGTCGGGCGGCGCGGACCGGGTGGTCCGGGTCTGGGACGCCCGCGGCGGACCCGCCCGGTTCGAGCTGCGCGGCCACAACGGGGAGGTGCGCGGCGCCGCCGTCGCCCCGTCCGGCGCCTGGTTCGCGACCTGCGGCGACGACGGCGTCGTCCGCTGCTGGCGGGCCCGCAGCGGCCTGCCCGGCCCGATGATCGTGGTGACCCCGGGCCGGCGGTTGCGCGACTGCGCGGTCGCGCCCCATGGCTCGCTGCTCGCCGTGGCGTGCGAGGACGGGACGATCCGGCTGTTCGACATCCGCCAGGGCGGCGCCCCGGCCGGCGAGCTGCGCGGGCACCGCGGTCCCGTGCGCCGGCTCGCCGTCTGCGACGGGCCGGCCTGGCTGGTGTCCGCCGGGGAGGACGGCACGGTCCGGCGGTGGGATCCGGCGGCCCGTGCCGCCGTCGCGCGCTACGAGGTGGGCGCCGCGGCGCGCGGCTGCGCGGTCACCGCGGACGGCGCGGCCGTGGCCGCGACCGCGGCCGACGGTGTCGTGCGGCTGTGGGACACGGCGACCGGCGCGCGCCGGCAACTGGTCGGTCCGAGCGGGACGGCGGCGGTCTGCGCGATCGCCCCGGACGGGAGCTGGCTGGTCTCCGCCGGCCGGCACGGGGCGCTGCGGATCTGGGACGTCGGGCTCGCCGACCCGGGCGTCGCGGCGAGTGGCCGGGACGAGGGGATGCGCGCCTGCGTCGCGAGCTCGGACGGGCGCTGGGTGGTCTCCGTCTCCGAGGACGCCACGGCCGTCCAGTGGGACGTCGCCACGGCCGAGCAGGGGGCCGCGCTGGTGGGGGAGCGGCTCAACCCCGTCCGCGGCGGCGCGGTCGCCCCCGACGACAGCTGGGTGGCGCTGCCCGGCCGGGACGGCGGCGTCCGGCTGTGGGAGCCGACGACCGGCGTCGTCCGCGCGGTGCTGACCTCGCCGAGCGAGGTCCGCGGCTTCGCCGCGTCGCCCGACGGTTCCTGGCTGGTCGGCGCGTGCGCGGACGGCGTCGTGCGAATGTGGGACACCCAGAGCGGCGAGTGGCTCGCCTCGTTCGCCGGTGGCGGTGGCCGCGGGGGTGCCGGTGGGCCCGACGGAGCCGGTGGTCGCCGGGCGGGCGCGCCGCCGCGTGCGTTCGTCAGCCAGCCTTCGACCACCCAGCCGTCGACCACGGGCCGGCGGGCCCGGTACCTGGACGACGCGGACAGGTACCCGACCGATCCGTACCCCGAAGATCCTTACTATGCCGAGGCCTCCTCCGCGGACGGGGAGACCGGTGGCGGTGGCGCCGGGCACACCTGCGTCGTCGCCCCTGACGGCACCTGGGTGGCCGCTGGCGGCACGGACCGGGAGATCCGGGTCTGGGATGTCATCACGCTGGAGCCGGTGGCCCTGCTCACCGGGCACACCAACGAGGTGCTGGGCCTCACCGTCGCGCCGGACGGGCGTTTCCTGGTCTCCGCCGGCGCCGACCACACGCTGAGGGTCTGGTGGACCGACGGCTGGCTCGCGGGGCCGGTGCTGGCCGGGCACACCCACACGGTCCGGGGCGCGGCGGTCAGCCCCGACGGGGCGTATCTCGCCAGCGCCGGTGGCGACGGCTCGGTGCGAATCTGGGAGACGGAGCGCTGGCGGTGCGTCACGCTCATGCGGTTCGACGGCGCGGCCAGGGACTGCGGCTGGCTGCCCGACTCGCGCGGCCTCGCCGTGGCCGCCTCCGGCGGCCTCTACCTCTACGAGCTGCGCCTCGACTAGCCCCGGCCCGGCCCGGCCTCAGCCGAGGTTGGGTGGGGTGAGGGCCGCGGCCGCCGACGCCATGACGACGAGCATGAGCGCGAGTGCCGAGACGGCGTCCAACCTGGCTCGCGCAGCCCTGGCCCGCGCGGCCGGTGGACGGGACCGCGCGGAACGCCCGGTGATGACGACGACCAGCGCGACCACGCCGACCAGCACCGCCAGCCGACCGGAGACGCCGTCCGCCGGGACCCAGCCAAGCCCGGCCCACAGACCTATGAGCACAGCCAGGGCGCGTCCCGCGCGAACGCCGCGGCCACGGACGCCGTGGCGAGTCCCGCACGTCACGGCAGGGAAGTACCCACAGCGACAGATCCGGACGCCGGTGCCCAGCGGGGCGGGCGGAAGGACCCGCCCGGCTTCTCCCGTTCGCCGGGTTCTTCTCAGCCCGACGCGGGAAGCGTCACGGTGGCGCGCCCGCCAGGAGTGGCCTCGAGGACCGCGCCGTCCGGGAGCAGATCGACGCCGATCGCGGCGAGGCGCTCGGCGAGCGCCGGCCCGGGTGGGTTGCGGTGGCTCAGGTGGACGGCCACGACGGTCGAGGTGTCGGTCAGGGCGTCGCGCGCCCGGAGCCGCTCGAGGTCGGTGGTGAACGTCGCGAGGTCGAGATGGTCGCCGAAGCCGGGCCGGTCGCCGTTGTTCTCCTCGACGAGCGCCACGTCGAACGCGCGGCCGGCCAGCGCCTCGACGGTCGCCGTGGTCAGCGGACCGGTGTCGCAGGCATAGAGCAGCCGGGCGCCGTCCGGGCCGGTGATGTCGTAGAGCACCGCCGGGCCGATCGAGGCGTCCCCGTGGGTCGCCGCCACCGGAACCACCCGGTAGCCGTCCCCATCCCCGTCCTTGTCCGGACCGTCGAGCCGGATGGGGCTGCCGGCCAGGGCGGGCCTGGGGCGCAGGGGCGAGCCGGCCTCGCCGGGCGCCCTTCCCTCCCAGCGGGTCAGGAAGGCCGCGATGGCGTCGAGCACCGCCGGCGGCCCGACGACGTCGAGCGGGCGGGTCGCCGCGGTGCTCCAGGATCGCCACATCAGTGCCTCCGGCCCGACGTGGTCCGGATGGGCATGCCCGACCAGGAGATGACGCAGGCCCTCCAGCCCGACTCCGAACCGGGCCGCGGCGCGCGGCACATCCGGGCCGATGTCGACCAGCACGGCATCGTCGAGCAGCACGCCCGTCTGCCCTCGGGCGTTGCCGGTGTCGCGCGCCCAGGCGCACGACGGGCAGGCACACCAGGGGTTCGGCCAGCCGTCGGCCGAGCCGGTGCCCAGCAGGGTGACGCGCACTTCTCCCGCTCTCTGCCGCCCGACGGTGGCGACCCTGCCGGGCCGCGCTCAGACGTGCGGGTGGCGCTTGCGCTCCGCGAGCGTCATGAGCGTCAGCACGATGCCAAGCACGATGATCGAGCCAAATGTGAGGAGCGCCACGACCCAGGGGGCGAACCCGCTGTCGCTGTGCTGGGCCGCCTCGGCGAGCTGTGTGACCACGTGGACATTCCTCCGCTTCTGATGCTGACCTGCGCGTCACGGTGCCGATGCGCCGGAGGCCCGCCGGCCAGCCGGCCCGTTCGCCGCCGCGTCCGTCCGGGTCCGCCGACCGGCCCTCCCGCGGACGGCCGCTGGTGGAGCGGGGCGTTTGGCGGGGCGCCGCGCCTACGGTAGCCAATCGGAAGTAATTCGTGCCGACGTTGCGGACCGGCGACGTTACCGACCTAGCGCACATCCTGGCCCGACCGCCCCGCCCGAGGCCAGTGACGATTGGATGGCACATGGACGGCGGGATGCCGCCGACGATCGTGGC
Organism: Pseudofrankia saprophytica; assembly: GCF_000235425.2. Classification (NCBI taxonomy): domain Bacteria; kingdom Bacillati; phylum Actinomycetota; class Actinomycetes; order Frankiales; family Frankiaceae; genus Pseudofrankia; species Pseudofrankia saprophytica. The sequence continues at coordinate 1,037,787 of NZ_KI912267.1, read as the reverse complement.
GTGTTCACGAGGAGGTGCGCGGGTGAGCTGGACCTGGCGGTACGAGAGTGATGACGGTGCGTCGGTGACGGTGGCCGGGGCGTCTGGGTCCGAGTCGTTCCCGAGCCAGGGCGACGCGGAGACCTGGATAGGGGAGGCCTGGTCCGAGCTGCTCGAGGGCGGCGTCACCCAGGTCACGCTGTCCGAGGCGGGCCGCAAGGTCTACGGCCCGATGAGTCTGCGCCCGACGACCTGAGCCTGACGACCTGAGCTACCGGCGCGAGGCGGTCAGCCCGCTCGTCGGCGAGGTCCGGGTCGCCGAGGCCAACTAAGTTAGCCTCGGCCGTTGACAAGGCTAACGGCGTTAGCCATAGTGGGGCTAACGCTGTTAGCTACCCATTTGGGAGTCATCATGAACGAGGCCCTGCCCGCCGCCGAGTCCGCCGGTTCCGTCGAGCCCGCCGGTTCCACTGGTTCCGTCGAGCCCGCCGGTACCGCTGCGCCGGGTGCCCCGGCGCATTACCAGGCGCCCGGTGCGTTCACCCGCAAGGTCTTCAACCGTCTGGTCGCGGCCCTCACCCGGCGCGGGGTGAGCGTGCTCGGCAGCCGGGTGCTCGAGGTGCGTGGCCGGACCAGTGGTGAGCCGCGGCGCACCCCCGTCAACCTGCTTGTCCTCGATGGTCGGGAGTACCTGGTGTCACCGCGCGGACACGGGCAGTGGGTCCGCAACGTGCGGGCGGCCGATGGCGAGCTGCACCTGCTGCTCGGTCGGTCCCGGGCCCACTACCGGGCCACGGAGCTGGCCGACGAGGAGAAGGTCCAGGTGCTGCGCGCCTACCTCAAGCGGTGGAAGGCTGAGGTCGGCGTCTTCTTCGGCGGCGTGGGACCCGACTCGTCCGACGAGGAACTCGCCGCGATCGCCCCCCGCCACCCGGCCTTCGTGCTGGAGCGGATCGCCTGACCGTCCGCCCGCCCCAGGAGGTGCGTCCGTTGATGTCCCAGGCCGCGGTCTCGGCCGAGGCGACGGCGGTGGGTTCCGGCGGGGAGCCGGCCAGGCTGCCGCTGCCGCTGCCCCGGATCGCGGTGCGGCCGGAGCCGTCGGAACGGTCGGAGCGGGTGCGCGAGATCGTCGCCGCCGGCCTCAGGCTGCTCGCGGCGGAGGGAGCGGACGCGTTGACGATGCGCCGCCTCGGCGACGAGATCGGCATTCGGGCGGCGTCGCTCTACAAGCACCTGCCGGGCAAACCCGCGCTGGAGGTGGCGCTCGTCGAGACCGGCCTGTTCGGTATGGGCGACGCGCTGCACGCCGTCGTCGACGCGGCGAGCCCCGCGGGTGTCGTCGCCGCGCTGCTGGCCGAGTACCGGCGGTTCGCGCTCGCGAGCGCCAACCTCTACCGGCTCGCCACCTCCGGCCGCATCGACCGGAGTCTGCTCACCCCCGGTCTGGACGACTGGTCGGGCGAGCCGTTCTACCGAGCGACCGGTGACCCCTGGGTCGCTCAGGCCCTGTTCGCCGCGGCGCACGGGGCGGTGATCCTGGAGATGGACAACGCCTACAACAACATGTCCGACCTGGACGCGACGTGGCGGGCACTCGCCAGGGCCTTCACCACCTGACCCGCCACCCGCCGGGCGAACACAGATCGCGTCAGCTGAGTGACCCCATAGGCAGTCTGCGTCGACACGGTTCTACCTGGTAGTCGGCCTATTGGGGTGCCAGCCACCACGGTTGAGGTCTGGCTAACGTACGGCGACGCCGCCGAGGGCCTCGTCGATGCGGGTGAGGATCTCCGGGGCGAGGGTGACGCCGGCGGCCTTGACGTTCTCGCGGACCTGCTCGGGCCGGGACGCTCCGATGATCGCGGACGCGACGTTCTCGTTCTGCAGCACCCACGCGACGGCCAGCTGAGCGAGCGAGAGCCCGGCGTCGTCGGCGACCGGGCGCAGGTTCTGCACGGCGGTCAGCACGTCGTCGCCCATCAGCCGCTCGATGAAGGCGGCGCCGGTGCCGCCGGTGGCCCGGCTGCCGGGCGGCGGCGGCTGCCCGGGGAGGTACTTGCCGGTCAGCACGCCCTGCGCGATGGGCGACCAGACGATCTGCGAGACGCCTGCCTTGGCGGACGCCGGCACGATCTCGGCCTCGATCGTGCGTACGAGCGCCGAGTACTGCGGCTGGTTGGAGATGATCCGGTCCAGGCCCATCTCGCCGGCCAGCCGCACCGCCTCGGTGATCTGTCCGGCGGACCACTCGGAGACGCCGATGTAGAGCGTCTTGCCGGCGCGCACCAGGTCGTCGAACGCCCGCAGCGTCTCCTCGAGCGGCACCGTCGGGTCGTAGCGATGCGCCTGGTACAGGTCGACGTAGTCGGTGCGCAGCCGCTTCAACGAGGCGTTCATCGACTCGATGATGTGCTTGCGGCCCAGGCCCTTGTCGTTCTGGCCGGGGCCGGTCGGCCAGAAGACCTTGGTCGCGAGCTCGTAGGACTCGCGCCGGACGCCGGCGAGCGCCTCGCCCAGCACGGTCTCGGCCCGTCCGCCGGCGTAGACGTCGGCGGTGTCGAAGGTCGTGATGCCCTCGTCGAAGGCGGCGCGCACGCAGGCGATCGCCTGCTCGGCCTCGATCTGGTCACCGTGGGTGATCCAGTTTCCATATGAGATCTGGCTGACGGTCAGGCCGCTGCGCCCTAGGCGTCGATACTCCACACCGCCGACTCTAGGACCCGTACAGACGATCGAACCTCACGGTTCCACCTCGACGGCGGGGCGCGGGGCGTCGCGTGCCCCGCCCCGCCCTACCTTTCGCCGCGCGCGACCCGGGGCGGTGGCATACGCCAGCGGCGCGGGACCAGCGAGCGCTGCACGGCGTAGACCTTGACCTTCACCCGTGAGTCCGGGTAGCGCTCCTGGACCGCCCTGCTGACCTTGCGGACGAGGAAGAAGCCATCGATGGCCACCGCGGCGATGCCGACGATCATCACGTAGACGGCGACCAGCCGGATGTAACCGTTCGGCACGATCCCGCCGATGAAGTAGACGACGATCGCGACCAGGAAGAACGAGCCGGCGTTGATCCGGCTGTCCACGATGTCGCGGGCCAGCACCCGCTCCGGCACGCGCTCCCGCGCGGGCATCTTCGACAGGTCGCCCGAACGCAGCGCGGCCCGTTGCTCGGCCATCGCGCGGCGGCGGTCGCCCTTGTCGCGCTGACGACCTTCCTTGGTGTTCGCCGCCGAGCCGAGGGTGCCGACCGTCGAGCGGGCCGCGCGCGCCTCCGAGCGTTTCGGCGTCGGCCGGCCCTTCTTGGCCGTCATCCGGGCGTCCGGAGAGGCGTACTCGTCGACGTCGACCTCGACCTCCGCGCCGGAGTCCTCCGGCGCGGTGTCGCGCGACCGCTTTCTGAGGCCGATCATGGCCATTACGGGAGAGCCAACATCTGGTCGAGGGCCTTTCGGGCATAGGTGGCCACGTCCGGTGCGACCGTGATCCGGTTGACCGGCTCGCCGCGGACGAGGGACTCCAGCGCCCACACGAGGTGTGGCATGTCGATGCGGTTCATTGTGGAGCAGAAGCACACGGTGCGGTCCAGGAAGACGATGTTCTTGTCAGGGTGGCGGTTCGCGAGCCGCTGCACCAGGTTGAGCTCGGTGCCGATCGCGAACGAGGAACCGGCCGGGGCCGCGTCCACCACCTTGATGATGTACTCCGTCGATCCGACCAGGTCGGCGGCGGTCACCACCTCGCGCTTGCATTCGGGGTGTACCAGAACACTTACCCCAGGGACCCGCGCCCGTACCTCGTCGACGCAGTCGCGGCTGAACCGGCCGTGCACCGAGCAGTGGCCCCGCCAGAGGATCATCTTCGCGTCCCGCAGCTGAGCGGGGGTGAGGCCCCCGTTCGGGCGGCGCGGGTCGTAGACGACGCAGTCCGCCTCGGTCAACCCGAGCTCACCGACCGCGGTGTTGCGGCCCAGGTGCTGGTCGGGCAGGAACAGCACGCGCTGGCCGCCGCGCTCGGGGCCGAACGCCCAGTCGAGCGCGCGTCGAGCATTCGACGACGTGCAGACCGTGCCGCCGTGGCGGCCCGTGAACGCTTTGATCGCGGCTGAGGAGTTCATGTAGGTCACCGGCACGGTGCCCTCGGCCGCGCCCGCGTCGAGCAGGTCGTCCCAGGCCTGTTCGACCTGCTCGGCGGTGGCCATGTCGGCCATCGAGCAGCCCGCCGCCAGGTCCGGGAGGATCACCCCTTGGTGCGGCGCGGTCAGGATGTCGGCACTCTCGGCCATGAAGTGCACGCCACAGAACACGATGTGCTCGGCCTCGGGCCGGGCCGCGGCCTGCTGGGCGAGCTTGAACGAGTCGCCGGTGACGTCCGCGAACGCGATCACGTCGTCGCGCTGGTAGTGGTGGCCGAGGACGAAGACCTTCTCGCCCAGTGCCGCCTTCGCCGCGGCGGCCCGCTCGGCCAGCGCCGGGTCGGCCGCCGCGGGCAGCGCGCCGGGGCAGTCGACGCCGCGTTCGCTGTCGGCGTCGGTCCCGTGGCCGAGCAGGAGCAGGGCCAGCGGTGACGGGGTCACACCGAGGCGTTCCAGAGTCGGGTTGGTCGTCATGGCAGGCCCCCTTGGGCGGTGCGCCGTGTACGAGGACGCCCCCACCGGCCGGCCCTCGCCGGCCCCTGGGACGCCCCTCGGCCCTGGACGTTCGGGGCTCGTGGGGCGGGACACCGGGCTGGCTCTGGCGCGTTCTGTGGGGAGGTCGGTCGACATATGGTCGAAGAGACTCTAACTCATTAATGGTCGACGAGACACTAACTGCGGTCTGCGGGCCATGCGTGGTTTGTCGCGGAGTCGCCCCGCGGTCACCTTCCCGACAGTTCTGCCGGGCCGCGGGCCGCCGCGGGCTCGCCTGTTCGTGCCGTGCGCGGGCGTCAGCGGGTCCGGCGGCCCGGTCGCGGAAGAGACGTTCGACCCGAGTGAGATGGGTCACTAGGGTGACCCGCTCCGGGTGGACTGGCTGGGAACGCCTGCCCCGTTGGCACTGGCACCGCGGGCCCACAGCCTGGGAGGCATGCCCGGAGAAGGGTGACGTCGTGGCCGGCGCACCGGCCGGTAGCTACGATGGGAAGCGGAACCGGGCCGCGGTTGTTGAGCGCTGAGGACATGACACCAGTGACACGGTGTGCGTCGACGCGGCGTACGTCACACCTCGGCCGAACCAACCGGCGGCACCGTTGCCGGATGGGACCGGCCGAGCTGTGTGGAGGGCGCCGACACGGCCCGGTCGTACGGATCCCGCGGCGCACCCGTAGGCACTTTCCGAAGGGCAGGAGCAGCCCCTATGACCGTCCAGGACACGACGACGGACACCCAGACCCGGCCCAGCCAGGTCCTCCTCACCGACCTGGCCGCTAGCAAGGTGAAGTCCCTGCTCGAGCAGGAGGGCCGCGACGACCTGGCTCTGCGCATCGCCGTACAGCCCGGCGGCTGCTCTGGCATGCGCTACCAGCTGTTCTTCGACGAGCGCCAGCTCGACGGAGACACCGTGCTCGACTTCTCCGGTGTCAAGGTCACGGTCGACCGGATGAGCTCCCCGTACCTGGGCGGCGCCACCATCGACTTCGTCGACACCATCGAGAAGCAGGGCTTCACGATCGACAACCCCAACGCCCAGGGCTCCTGCGCCTGCGGTGACTCCTTCCACTAGGCGAACCCTGTTCGCTGCCCTTCGGGCAGCTTCCCGGAGGGGTGTCAGTCGATGTCTGCTCCGGGGGGCGACCCCCGGACGCCCGATGTCGAGCTCCGCTCGACGGGGTGGCCGGACGTGGCTACTGGCGGGACTAGCAGGTACTGATCGTTCGAGGGCCCGGCGTGACCGAGATCTATTCGGTCACGCCGGGCCCTCGGCGTCTTCCAGGCCAGGACCTGTCCCTAGCCGCGACACAAAGGCGCCACGAGCGAAGCGAGGTGGCCCGCGTGGGGATGGTTCTGGATCGGCTGGTCTTGGTTTGGTGACGTTCCAGCGATAGGTGACCGTGCGGCGCGGAGGCGCGCCTCCGCGGAGGCCCGGCCACGAGCGAAGCGAAGTGGTTGGGCCGCAGCGGAGGTCGCCGTAGCGCCCGTGAGCGGAGGAGGACGGCGCGCGGAGGTCCCTTGGGAGCGAAGCGAGTAAGGGGCCGGAGCGCGCCGCCCGGACGGAGCGAACCAGAGTCACAGCGCTAGGCTTGGGCATCGTGCGTATTGCCGTCACCGGGTCCATCGCGACCGATCACCTCATGCGCTTCCCCGGGCGGTTCGCCGATCAGTTGATCGCCGAGCAGCTCGAGCGGGTATCGCTGTCCTTCCTCGTCGACGAGCTGGTCATCCGGCGCGGCGGGGTCGCGGCCAACATCAGCTACGGGTTGGGCCGGCTCGGCCTGCACCCGATCCTGGTCGGGGCGGTCGGTGAGGACTTCGCCGACTATCGATCCTGGCTCGACCGGCACGGCGTGGACACGGCGTCGGTGCGCGTGAGCGATCTCGCGCACACGGCCCGCTTCGTCTGCACGACCGACGACGCCCTGTGCCAGATCGCCTCGTTCTACCCGGGCGCCATGTCCGAGGCACGCAACATCGAGCTCGCCCCGGTCGCCGGCCGGTTCGGCGGCCTCGATCTCGTGATCATCAGCCCGAACGACCCCGAGGCGATGCACCGGCACACCGACGAGTGCCGCGAGCGCGGCTACGCGTTCGCCGCCGACCCGTCCCAGCAGCTCGCCCGGATGGACGGCGAGGACGTCCGCCGGCTGGTCGACGGCGCCGCCTACCTGCTCTGCAACGAGTACGAGAAGGCCCTGCTGGAGCAGAAGACCGGCTGGTCGGATGCCGACCTGCTCTCCCGGGTCGACACCCGGATCACCACGCTTGGCGCAAACGGCGTGCGTATCGAGCGCGCCGAGGACGGCACCTCGATCCAGGTGCCGGTGGTCCCGGCGCGTGACACCCCGGACCCGACCGGCGTCGGCGACGCGTTCCGCGCCGGCTTCTTCGCCGGACGTTCCTGGGACCTGTCGCTGGAGCGGTCCGCCCAGCTCGGCTGCCTGCTGGCGACGCTGGTGCTCGAGACCATCGGGCCGCAGGACTACGAGGCCGACGAGGCCGAGCTGCTCAAGCGGTTCACCGAGGCCTATGGTGCCGAGGCCGCCGCCGAGATCAAGGACTACCTGCCGAAGTCCTGACGGTCGGGCGCGCCGGGTGGCGTGGCGGCGGCGGCCGATCCGGTCCGCCGTCGCCCATGCGGAGCAACGGTGAGCGCCACTCGACGTCGTCCGCCAGCGCGCTCGGTCGGCCCGTCAGCGTGTCCGGCGGATGAGGTATGCCTGCCCGGTGGGCAGGTCACGGGCGCCTAGTAGCTGCTGACCGCGCAGGCGGCACCAGGCGGCGACGTCGGCCGTCGCTGCCGGGTCGTTGGCCAGCAGCTCGACCGTGCCGCCGACAGGCACGTCGCCGAACCGCTTGGCCAGGTCGATGATCGGCAGCGGGCACCGCCGGCCCAGCGCATCCACCACCACGTCCGGAGCGCCCGGTGCCGGGCCCGGATCAGCGCCGCTCATGCCGATGCGCCCACCTTCCTCGTCTTCCCGCTTCTGTTGTCTTCCGTCGCATCCGCGTCCGTGGCCGCGCCGTCTACAGGCCTACCGCGCCGACGCGTTCACGGATCGCGGTGACGGCGCCGGGCAGGACGTCCAGCAGGGCCGAGAGGTCCGCGGCGGTGGAGTCGCGGCCGAACGAGACCCGCACGTTCCCGTGGGACAGGGCGCCCATCGCGACCAGCACGTGGCTCGGGGTGAGTGAGTCCGACGTACAGCTCGAGCCGCTGCTGACCGCGATTCCCGCCCGGTCCAGTTCGCCGAGCAGCGCCTCGCCCGCGACGTAGAGACAGGAGAAGGCGACCAGGTTCGGCAGCCGGCCGGCTGGGTCCGGGTCGCCGAGCAGTTCGACGTCGTCGACCAGCACCGGCAGCCGGGCGCGCAGCGCGGCGGTGAGCGCGCCCAGCCGGTCCCGTTCGGCGTCGAGCTCGCCGGCTCGCGCGTGCAGCGCCGCCGCGGCCGCCACGATCGCTGGCAGGTTGGGGAATCCGGCCGCCCGGCCCGCCTCGCGCTCATCGGCCGGCATCGGATTCACCCAGCGGGTACCGGCGCGCACCACCAGGATCCCGACACCCGCCGGGCCGCCGAACTTGTGCGCGCTCGCCGTCAGCAGGTCCGCGCCCAGCGCGGTGATGTCCACCGGTATGCGCCCGACGGTCATCGCGGCGTCGGTGTGCAGGGGGATGGCCGCGCGCAACGCCTCGGCCACCGCCGCCACCGGCTGGATGGTGCCGACCTCGTGGTTGGCGTGCTGCACCGAGACGAGCGCGGTGCCCGGCGGGGGTACGCAGCTCGCCGGGTCCACCCGGCCGTGACGGTCCACCTCGAGCGTGTGGGTGCGGCCACCGGCCCGTTCGTGCCGCTCGGCCGCGTGCAGCACGCTCGAGTGCTCGACCGCGCTGACCAGCACCAGGTCGCCGGCGCGCCGGCGCGCGGTCGCGGTGCCGAGCACGGCCAGGTGGGCGGCCGCCGTGCCGCTGGAGCAGAAGGAGACCTCATCCGCCCGCGCGCCGAGCACCCCGGCGACGGTCTCGCGCGCCGCGTCCAGCAGCATCCGTGCGCGGCGGCCCTCCCGGTAGAGCCGGGCCGGGTCGGCCCAGCCGTCGTCGAGCGCCGCCAGCAGCGCCGCGCGGGCGGCGGGGTGCAGCGGGGTCGTCGACGCGTGGTCGAGATAGGCCGGCACACCCCGACGCTACGACCTTTTCCGCCCCCTGCGCTGATCGCGGCGCTACCGCCCTGACTGCCAATGGGCGAGGCGATGGCCGGGGCGACGCCGGTGACGCCGATCGGGCCAGGACGGGATGCCGACCAGGCCAGGAGGGGATGCCGGCCGGGTCAGGCCGCAGATGCCAATCGGGCCGGGAGGAAACGCCGATCGGGCCAGGTCGGTGGCGTTGGGTGGGTCACATTGATGGGCCTGCCGGACCTGCGGGCAGGGGTGGAAAGCCCGAGTTCGGCGACTGTTCGTAAATGATCGTTACGCTGCGTCTTCTTCCTCGGGATCGATTCGTATGAAGCCCGGCGTGGGAGGGCCTCTGCCGAGAACCGTGACGTCGGCTGGGATACGCTCCCGTCGCAGCATCTACAGCGTGTCGAAGACCGTGCGCCGGCCCAGGTGACCCATCTTTGCGTGTCCCGGGCCGACGTAGTCGTGGGAGGCAGGACCTGGTGAGGAGTTCCTTCGGTCGGACCCGGCCGGCGCGCGCGGACACGGGTGCGGCGGGCGTCGAACGCCCGCCCATGCTGTCCCGGGCCGGGGTCCATGACGGTGTCATGGCCTCGTCCGGGGGCAGTGGAGGTGGCCGGGACGGCGTCGCGCCGACAGGCGGCGCGGCCACCGGCACCGCGGGCGAGCCAGCCCTCGCGGACGGCGGGCGTGCCGTCGGCGTGGGTCGTAGTAGTCATCGCCGCGGGCGCGCCGGCCGGGTGACCCGGCTCGGTGCCGGTCTCGTCGTGCTCGCACTGACCGCGACCGCCTGCGGCGTGCCGAACTTCGGCTTCCCGGACGGGGTGACCAACCAGACCCCCCGCATCCTGAACCTGTGGAAGGGCTCGGCCGTCGCCGCGCTCGCGGTCGGTGTGCTGGTCTGGGGGCTGATCTTCTACGCGATCATCGCGTTCCGGAAGCGGTCGGAGGTCCTGCCTCGCCAGGTCCGGTACAACCTCCCCGTCGAGGTGCTGTACACGGTGGTGCCGCTGGTGATCGTCGCCGGGCTGTTCTACTACACCGCCCGGGACGAGACCGAGATTGACAAGGTCTCCGCCAACCCGGACGTCACGGTGAACGTGGTCGGCTTCCGCTGGAACTGGCAGTTCCGCTACACCGACACCGGCAAGAGCGGCGGCAGCGTCGTCGAGGTGACCGGCCAGCCCGGCCAGCCGGCCGTGCTGGTGCTGCCCGAGGGACGCTCCGTGCAGTTCGTGCTGACCTCGCCGGACGTCATCCACTCGTTCTGGGTGCCGGAGTTCCTGTTCAAGCGGGACGTCGTGCCGGGCCGGATCAACACGTTCGAGGTCACGCCGACCAAGACGGGGACGTTCATCGGCCGCTGCGCCGAGCTCTGTGGCGCGGACCACGACAAGATGAACTTCTACGTCAACGTCGTCCCCGCCGACCAGTACGACAAGTTCATCGCGGAGCGTACGGCGGCGAGCGCCGCGGCCGCCGGCACTCCCGCGCTCACCACTGCCGGCAGCGGCACGACCTCCGGGAGCGGACAGTGACGCTTGTGCACGAGCCGCCGGTCGGGCACGCGGGCCCGCCGGCCGACGAGGCGCCGCCCAAGGCGGTGAACAGCCTCCTGGGCTACCTGCGGACGACGTCCCACAAGGACATCGCCCTCATGTACTTCCTGACCTCGTTCGCGTTCTTCGCCTTCGCCGGCATCCTGGCGATGTTCATGCGGGCCGAGCTCGCGCGGCCGGGCCTGCAGTTCCTGTCGAACGAGCAGTACAACCAGCTGTTCACGATCCACGGCACGCTGATGCTGCTGATGTTCGCGACGCCGCTGGCCTTCGCGTTCGCGAACTACCTGATCCCCCTGCAGATCGGCTCGCCGGACGTCGCGTTCCCGCGGCTGAACGCGCTGTCGTACTGGCTGTTCCTGTTCGGCAGCCTGACGGTGGTCGCCGGCTTCCTGACGCCGGACGGCGCCGCGGCGTTCGGCTGGTTCGCCTACGCGCCGCTGAACAGCGCCACCTACTCGCCCGGCGTCGGCGGCGACCTGTGGGTGCTGGGCCTGGCGACGTCAGGTATGGGCACCATCCTCGGCGGCGTCAACATGATCACCACGATCCTGTGCCTGCGCGCGCCCGGCATGACGATGTTCCGGATGCCGATCTTCTGCTGGAACTTCCTGGTGACGTCGATCCTGGTGCTGGTCGCCTTCCCGCCGCTGGCGGCGGCGCTGTTCGCGCTGGAGGCCGACCGCCGGTTCGGCGCGCACGTCTTCGACGCGGCCAACGGCGGCGCGATCCTCTGGCAGCACCTGTTCTGGTTCTTCGGGCATCCCGAGGTCTACATCATCGCCCTGCCGTTCTTCGGGATCATCACCGAGGTACTACCGGTCTTCTCCCGTAAACCGTTGTTCGGCTACAAGGGCCTGGTCTTCGCGACCATCGGCATCGGCGCGCTGTCGATCTCGGTCTGGGCGCACCACATGTTCGTCACCGGCGCGGTGCTGCTGCCGTTCTTCGCCTTCCTGTCGTTCCTGATCGCGGTGCCCACCGGGGTCAAGTTCTTCAACTGGATCGGCACGATGTGGCGCGGCTCGCTCACCTTCGAGACGCCGATGCTGTTCGCCCTCGGCTTCCTGGTGACGTTCCTGTTCGGTGGCCTGACCGGTGTGCTGCTCGCCAGCCCGCCGATCGACTTCCACGTCTCCGACAGCTACTTCGTCGTCGCCCACTTCCACTACGTGGTGTTCGGGTCGGTCGTGTTCGCCGCCTACTCCGGCGTCTACTTCTGGTTCCCGAAGGTCACCGGCCGGCTGATGAACGAGCGCATCGGGAAGATCCATTTCTGGACGCTGTTCTTCGGCTTCCACATGACCTTCCTGGTGCAGCACTGGCTGGGCATCAAGGGCATGCCTCGCCGGTACGCCGACTACGGCCCGGACGACGGCTTCACCACGCTGAACACCTTCTCGACGGCGGGCGCGTTCCTCCTGGCGCTGTCGACCCTGCCGTTCATGTACAACCTGTGGCATTCGTACAAGAAGGGCCGGATCGTCAAGGTCGACGACCCGTGGGGCTTCAGCAACTCGCTGGAGTGGGCCACATCCTGCCCGCCGCCGCGGCACAACTTCCTGTCGCTGCCGCGGATCCGCTCCGAGCGTCCCGCCTTCGACCTGCACCACCCGGCGTACGCCACGGGCGGGGCGATAGAGCAGCGCGCCACTCCGGAACTGAGCAGCTAAGGCGGCCGCGGCATGAGGGTAGAAGGCTACGTCTTCAGCATCATCGGCGTGTTCGCCGTGATCGTCGACATCATTTACTGGATCTACTCGCAAGACCCGACGGGTACCGCGGCGCTGGCCCTGACCGGGGGCATGGGCTTCCTGGTCGGTGGCTACCTGCTGTTCACCGGCCGGCGGATCGGGATGCGCCCGCAGGATCTTCCCGACGCGGAGGTCGCGGACGGCGCGGGCGAGCTCGGGCACTTCACCCCGGGCAGCTACTACCCGTTCTTCATCGCCGCCAGCGCCACCCTTCTCGTGTCGGGCTTCATCTTCGGCATCTGGCTCGCCCTGATCGGCGGCCTGATGACCGTGTTCTTCGCGACCTGCCTGGTCTTCGAGAACTACTGGCACCCGCCGGTCCCCGAGGACTAGGACTAGCGAGCTCGACGCCGGGTACTAGAAGGCCTGGCTGGTTGGCACGAAAGTTTTCGTGCCAACCAGCCAGGCCTTCGTGCTTCGCGCTGTCAGGGGCCCGGCGTCCGAGCCGTGGCCGGGACGGCGAGCCTGGCCGCGCCGGAGCCCGCCGGAGCCGCGCCGGACGGTCAGGAGTGGAACCGACGGGCGGCGGCGACCACCTCGTCGAAGACGCCCTCGCGCAGGGCGGCGCCCTCGCGCCGAACCACCTCGGGGTCGAGCACGAGCAGCCGGTCGAGGCGGACCTCGCTCGGCCGACCCTCGCGGTCCCAGCCGCCGGTGCCGACGTCCATCCAGTGGCGGCCGTAGTGGGCTTCCTGCTGGGCGTCCCGGTCGTGGTCCTTGCTGGTGAGCATCAGGCCGAGCAGCTGGTCACCGCGGGTGCCGATCAGCAACACCGGCCGGTCCTTGCCCTGGCTCGGGTCGTCCTCGAAGGGCACCCACGCCCACACCACCTCGCCCGGGTCGGGCCGCCCGTCACGCCTGGGCTCGTAGACGATCTGGTCCCGCACGTCGTCGATCATGAAGACGAGCCTAGCGAAGGCGGCCGACCCGGCCAGCGGTCGGGCACTAGGAACCGGCGGCCGCCTGGCTGACAGCCGCCGCCTGGTCGCGAGCGGCGGTCTGGCTGGCGGCTGCCCAACGCTCGAGGACGGCGGTGGCGGCGCCGGAGTCGACGGCCGCGGCGGCGCGTTCGAGCTGCGGGCGGATCTGTTCCGTCACCGGCTGGCTGGTCGGCCCCTCGGCCGCGACGATCGCCGCGGCCGAGGCGAGCAGTACCGCGTCGCGCACCGGGCCTGGCTTGCCGGCGAGCACCGCGCGGGTCACCCCTGCGTTGAACGGCGCGTCAGCTCCGCGCAGTGCCTGGCGATCCGCCACGTCGATGCCGACGTCGCGCGGGTCGAAGCGCTCCGTCCGCAGCTCGCCGTCCCCGCTGGTCACCCAGATCGTCGACGGCGCGGACGGGGACAGCTCGTCCAGCCCGTCGTCGCCACGGAACACCAGCGCCCGGGTGCCGCGGTCCGCGAGCACCTGCGCCATCACCGGCGCGAGCCGGGCATCGGCGACGCCGAGCGACTGCGCGCCGGGCCTGGCGGGGTTCGTGAGCGGCCCGAGAATGTTGAACGCCGTCGGCACCCCGAGCTCGGCGCGCACCGCCCCCACGTGGCGCATGGCCGGGTGGAACGCCCGCGCGAAGCAGAACGCGATCCCCGCCTCGGCGAGCGTCGACGCCACCCCCGCCGCCGAGAGCTCGATCACGACGCCGAGCTCCTCGAGCAGGTCCGCCGAGCCGCACGACGACGACGACGCCCGGTTGCCGTGCTTGACGACCGGGACGCCGGCGGCGGCGGCGACGATCGCCGCCATCGTCGACAGGTTGACCGTGTGCGACCGGTCGCCGCCGGTGCCACATGTGTCGACGGCGGCGGCGAGCAACGACGCGTCGGCGTGCACGGGGAGGGCGAAGTCGAGCATCGAGGCGACCATGCCGCCGATCTCGGCCGCGGTCTCGCCCTTGGCGCGCAGCGCGACGACGAACGCGGCGACCCGCGCGGGGCTGGCCGCGCCGGACATGATCTCGTTCATCGCCCAGCTGGCCTGCTCCGCCGCGAGGTCCTGGCCGGACAGCAGCGCGTGCAGCAGGTCGGGCCAGGTCTGCTCGGCCGGCGACGGCGCCGAGGGCGTCACCGCTCGGACGTTCCGTGCGCCGCGTAGGTGACCGGCCGGCGGACGGGTGCCCCGGAGGCCCTGGCCCGCAGCAGGCCGACGACGGCGGCCGTCAGCTCCTCCGGGTCGACCGGGTGGGTCACCACAGCGTCCGCCAGCGACCACGTCGCGAGCCACCGGTCGTCCTGGCGCGCCACCAGGAGGATCGTGGGTGGGCAGTCGGTGATCTCGTTCTTCAGCTGGCGAGACAGCCCCATCCCGCCTTCGGGGGTGGCCTCCGCGTCCAGGACGCAGAGATCCGCCTCACCGCGGTCGACGGCGGTCACCAGATCGCGGCCGTCGGCCACGTCGACGAACTCGATCTCGCCGAGCTGCTGGTCGGGGAGGGTGCCGATGGCCGCCTTGACGCGCTCGCGCACGTCAGCCCGGTCGGCGTACACCAGGACGGTGCTCATGTCCTGCGCGGCCTTTCGCTCCGAGGTACCGCCGCGTTGGGCGGCGGGGCGGCGCCCCGTCCGTCGCGGCTGGCCGACGGCGCCGGCGCCGGCCAGGCCGGCATGCCAGCCTGGCCTGACCACTCGCCGCGTCCGCCGGCGCCCGTGACAACCGGGGCGCCGGCATGGCGTGGCGAACACCACGACGACAGGGAATCCGGTGCGAGGGTATCGGACCAGGCGCGATACGGTCTGCCCAGCCCGGAGACCCGCCGCGGTCCAGGCCATGAGACCCAGCTCACCACTCGGCCGTTTGTCACCCGTCAGTCGAGGAATCGATACTGAGACTCGTTCTCAGAAATCGTCTGGTTCAGCCGGCCTGGTTCGGCCGGGAGGAACCAGCCGACCGGCCCGCCATGGCGCGAAGGAGGTGACGCGTGCCGAACCGGGAGCAGGAGCTACGGCTGACTCCCCAGCGTGCCGCCGTGCTGGCGGTGCTGCGGGCGGCGCACGACCATCCGACCGCGTCCGAGGTGTACGAGCGGGTGCGTGCGGTCGCGCCGGGCATCGGGAGCGCGACCGTCTACCGCTCGCTCGCGCTGCTGGTCGACACCGGGCACGCCCTGGAGCTCAACCTGGGCGCTGGAGTTGCCGCCCGCTATGACGCCAACACCGACCGCCATGACCACGCGGTCTGTGACCGGTGCGGACGCGCGGTCGACATCGACCACCCCATCCCGCGCGGGATGGTGGCGGAGATCGCTCGGAACTCGGGTTTCTCCATCACCGGCTACGACCTGCAGTTCCGCGGCCTCTGCCCGGAGTGCGTGGCGTCAGCCGGCGCCGTGCCCGATCCGAGTGCG
Organism: Pseudofrankia saprophytica; assembly: GCF_000235425.2. Classification (NCBI taxonomy): domain Bacteria; kingdom Bacillati; phylum Actinomycetota; class Actinomycetes; order Frankiales; family Frankiaceae; genus Pseudofrankia; species Pseudofrankia saprophytica. Next base: position 1,022,349 of record NZ_KI912267.1, on the reverse strand, counting down.
GACAGGGGGGCCTGAGGCCCGAGTAGGGACCAAGGGCACCGACCGACCCACCTCAACTCGAAACGAATCGAAGGAGCACGTATGCCGAAGCTCGAGGGCACCAAGACGCACGCGAACCTCAAGGAGGCGTTCGCCGGCGAGAGCCAGGCCAACCGCCGCTACCTGTACTTCGCGCGTCGTGCCGACATCGAGGGCCTGACCGACGCGGCCTCGCTGTTCCGCGACACCGCGGAGGGTGAGACCGGCCACGCCTTCGGCCACATGGACTTCCTGGCCGAGGTCGGCGACCCTGCGACCGACGCGCCGGTCGGCGACACCTCCAAGAACCTGGCCTCGGCCGTCGCCGGCGAGACCTACGAGTTCACCGCGATGTACCCGGGCTTCGCCAAGGACGCCCGCGAGGAGGGCTTCGAGGAGATCGCCGACTGGTTCGCCACGCTGGCCCGGGCCGAGAAGACCCACGCCGGCCGGTTCCAGAAGGCCCTCGACGCCGTCCTGGCCGAGGAGAACGCCTAGCCCTCGGCACGCCACACCGGCTGAAGGCTGTGGGCGGCGCGCGGCTTCACCGCCAGCGCGCGGCCCGCGGCCAAGCCGACCGGTGCGCACCAGCACCATCCGGGCCGGGACTCCGGGCGCGGCGACACGGATACCGTCGCCGCCGCCCGGGCCCCGGCCCCACGCTTTCCCACGACCGGTGCCTGCCCGTGGCCGGGCCGGCACCCGCCCGGGGTCACGTATGCGTGCGGGCGGCACGCTCGTGGCACGTATCACCTGGGCCAGTCACCTGGGCCAGGATCGGACCGCGAGCCGGGCGGCCACGCCGCCCGCATCCAGGGGGTTACCGATGACGCTGACCGTCGACGACATCACCACCGACCACCAGGCCTATGCGGCCAGCCGCGCCGAGGCGCGCAAACGGATGATCCCGGTGCGTGCCGAGCGGCGGGTCCGCGTCGGCGACCTCATCGCGTTCGAGTTCGAGAACCTGGACACGCTGCGTTACCAGGTGCAGGAGATGGTCTACACAGAGCGGCTGACCGAGCGGACCGACGTCGCGCACGAGGTCGAGGTCTACGGGCGGCTGATGCCGTCCAGCCACGCGCTGACGGCGACCATGTTCGTCGAGCTGCGGGCCACCGAGTCGGTGCGCGAGGAGCTGGCGCACCTCGCCGGCCTGCAGAACGCGATCGCCCTGGAGATCGACGGGGAGCGCGCGCCGGCCGAGGAGATCCGCGGCGTCGACGAGGACCCGGACACGCCAAGCGAGACCGTCTCGGTGCACATGTTCCGGTTCCCGCTGACCGACGAGCAGCGCGACAAGTTCCGCGACCCCGAGGTCCCGGTCGAGCTCGCCGTCGACCACGAGGCCTACAGCGACTCCACCCCCATCGAGGGCCCGACCCGCAAGAGCCTCATCGCGGACCTCAGGCTGTGACATTGGTTCGCTCCGTGCGGGCACCGCGCTCCGCGGCCGTCCTCGCCTGGCGGCTCGGACGACCACTCCGCGCGGTGTCCTCCTCCGCGAACGTGCGCTGCGGCGACCTCGCTGCGGCCCGGCCCACGTCGCTTCGCTCGTGGGCCGGGCCTCCGCGAGGCGCGCCTCCGCGCCAGCGCGGTTGCTTTTCGCTGTGAGTCACCAGCCCGCAACCACAACGCCCGTCTGAGCACTTCGCTTCGCTCGTGACGGTCTTCACCCCTGTTAGGCACTCCACGAGCGCAGCGAAGTGGCCCCACGGACGGGCCTGCTGCGGGTACGTGACGTGCAGCGGCAGGTGACCGTGCGGGCGCGGAGGCGCGCCTCGCGGAGGCCCGGCCCCGGAGCGAAGCGACCGGGGTCGGGCCGCAGCGAGGTCGCCGTAGCGCCCGTGAGCGGAGGAGGACGGCGCGCGGAGGTCCCTTGGGAGCGAAGCGAGTAAGGGGCCGTAGCGCGCCGCCCGCACGGAGCGAACCGGCGACAACCTTCTGCCTCGACCTGCTAGATCGTTTGGTCCGCACGGAGCGAACCGGCGACAACCTTCTGCCTCGACCCTGGCTGTGTTCCAGGGCGAACTGGCACCAACCATCCCGCCCGATGGGCGGGAGGGGCCGTGAGTCGCGGCACATCTGCAACCTGGTCCGGCGGATCGAGGGTGGGCGTCGACCGGGCCGCCCCGCGTGACGGGCTCGGCGGGAGCGAGGCGCCGGTAGGGCCTCGGTTTTGGGAGATTTTTGCCGCAGTGTCTCCGGTGTGCGGTGGAGGTGTCTGCGCTGGCCGGGGCGCGTCCTACCTAGCTCAGAAGGGCCATCGGACAGTCTTCTACTAGCCGTAGGAGGTGGGTCGGCGGCTCCTCGACGGGCCGTAGTCCTACCGAACGTCGAACCTTCGGTGGCGCTTGCGCCAGCGCGTGCCAGAATGACCGACGTGGCCACGGCACCCGTCCTCGAGAAGGCTCCGCCCCCACATCCCATGGCCAACCGTCCGTCGATGGTCTCGGTTGGCACCGTGGTGTGGCTGTCGTCGGAGCTGATGTTCTTCGCGGCGCTCTTCGCGATGTACTACACGATCCGTTCGGTCAACAGCGGCAACTGGCCGCCTACGACCGGTGATCCGGCTGGTTCCGAGATCGGCCCAGTGCACCTGCACGTCGCCTATGCGCTGGTCTTCACCGTGATCCTGGTGCTGTCCAGCGTCACCTGCCAGCTCGGCGTGTTCGCCGCGGAGCGGGGCGACGTGTTCGGGCTGCGTCGCTGGTACACGATCTCGTTCGTCATGGGCCTGGTCTTCGTCCTCGGCCAGGCGAACGAGTTCTTCCGGGAGAACGAGTTCGGGCTGAACTCGCACGCCTACGGCTCGGTGTACTACCTGACCAGCGGCTTCCACGGTCTGCACGTGATCGGCGGTCTGATCGCCTTCCTCATGGTCCTGGCCAGGTCGACCTTCGGGCGCTTCACGCCGGAGAAGGCGACCTCGGCGATCGTCGTGTCGTACTACTGGCACTTCGTCGACGTCGTCTGGATCGGCCTGTTCGCGACCATCTACCTCCTCCAGTGAGCGACATGACTGCATCCACCGGCAACGAGAACATGGCCGAGCCCACCGGTCCCGCCGCCGAGGCGGCCGCGGCGACCGTGTCGACCGGCGTGCCCGAGGCGGCGGAGGTGAGTGACGTGGCCGAGGCGGTTGAGGTGGCGGCGACCGGGGTGGGCGGCGACACGGCCACGGCGTCAGCGCTCGCGGTGACCGAGCCGGACATCGAGGACCTGGACGCCGAGGTGGCCGAAGACCTGGACGCCGGGGACCTGGACGCCGAGGTGACGGATGCCGAGGGGCGCGACGCCGCGGAGCAGGCGGCGGACACGCCCGCGCCGCTCGCGGGGGTGCGCGGCCGGCTGGTCACCAGGACCTCCCGCTCGTCTCGTCGCCCGGCCAGCGCGCGCCGTCGGCGCCGCTCGTCAACGCTCGTCCTCTCGCTCGCCCTCATGGCCACGGGCGTGCTGTGGTCGGTGCTGGCGCCCAGCGGCAGCGCGGCGGACTCGGCCGACAACGCGGCGGTCCGCGAGGGTCGCGCCCTCTACCTGCAGGGCTGCTCGACCTGCCACGGGATCAACGCGGCCGGCACGGTCTCCGGCCCTAGCCTGATCGGCGTCGGCTCCGCTGCGGTCGACTTCCAGGTGTCCACCGGGCGCATGCCGCTCGCGCACCCGGGCGCCCAGGCCGAGCGCAAGGACCCGAGCTACTCGGAGACGCAGATCGACCAGCTCGCGGCCTACATCCAGACGCTCGGCGGCGGCACCACCACGCCGGAGATCAGCAAGGAGGACCTCGCCGACGCGGACCTGACCTACGGCGGCGAGCTCTACCGGGCGAACTGCGCGCAGTGCCACCAGTCCGCGGGCCAGGGCGCTCCGCTGACCTACGGCAAGTACGCCCCGGCGCTGACCGACGCGACGCCGGAGCAGATCGTCGAGGCCATGCGTGTCGGTCCCGAGTCGATGCCGGTGTTCGGCTCCGGCCAGGTCGATGACGAGGGCGCCAAGGCGATCGCGGCCTACATCATCATGAACCGCGACACCCCCAGCCCCGGTGGTCACAAGCTGGGCAGCTACGGCCCCGTCCCGGAGGGCCTGCTCGCCTGGCTGATCGGTATCGGCGGCCTGCTCGGCGTGTGCCTGTGGATCGGAGCGAGGCAGAAAGTATGAGCGAGCAGGACGACACCCCCACCGGGGGTGAGAGCGTCTTCGACCGGGTGAAGCGCCCGGCCGGGGGCGAGCCGGCCGGCGGGAGCGGGCCGGCCAGCGGGAGCGGCGGCTCCGGGATCCCGGAGGGCCCCGAGGTGCTGGGCACCCCGCCGGCTCCGACCGACTCCACGCAGTTGGAGGAGCACACCTCCTGGCGGCACGCGAGCGTCACGCCCCGCCCGCCTCGGGCCGAGGACGTCGACCGGCGTGCCGAGCGGCGCGCGGAGCGGCTGATCGCGCTCTGGTTCACCGTCTCGGTGATCGGAACGCTTGGCTTCATCGTCGCCAACTTCGTGGGCGACAAGCACAAGGCGTACTACACCCCGTGCCTGGGTCTCGGGATCGCGCTCGCGGTCGGCGGCCTCGGCGTCGGGATGATCCTGTGGGCCAAGCGGCTGATGCCGCACGAGCAGGCCGTCCAGGAGCGGCACTCCTTCAAGAGCACCGACGTCGAGACGGCGGTCCTCGAGGAGGAGGTGGCCCTCGGTTTCGACGCCATGGGCTTGGGCCGGTTCAAGCTGGTGCGCCGCAGCCTGCTCGGCGCCGGCGCCGTGCTCGGCGGCCTCGCGGTGGTGCCGCTGCTGAACCTCACGAACGCCAAGCCGGGTAAGAAGCTCGACCACACCCACTGGGTGAAGGGCGCGCGGATGGTCACCGGCGAGGGACGGTTCGTCAAGCTCGGCGACATCTCCATCGGCGGCATCGAGACCGTCTTCCCGGCGGTGCCCATCAAGGACGCGGGCGGCTCCACGAAATTCGAGCCCCAGCTCGACCTGCACGCCAAGGCCGACAGCGCCACGATCCTGGTCCGTCTCGAGCCGGGCATCAACAAGCCTCGGCCCGGTCGGGAGAACTGGGACCTGGCCGGCCTGGTCGCCTACTCGAAGATCTGCTCGCACGCCGGCTGCCCGGTCAGCCTCTACGAGCAGCAGACCCACCACCTGCTCTGCCCGTGCCACCAGTCGGTCTTCGACGTGCCGGACGGTTGCCGCGCCATCTTCGGCCCGGCCAGCCGGTCGCTGCCGCAGCTCGCGCTCGGCGTCGACGGTGAGGGCTACCTCATCGCCAAGAACGGCGACTACACTGAGCCGATCGGGCCCGCGTTCTGGGAGCGCTCATGACGACGACGACCGGGCCTGCCGGCCAGCCCGCGGCCGCCCCGAAGCTCGCGAAGCGGCCGAGCCCGGTCCGCAAGGCCAACCGGGCGGTGGACGAGCGGTTCCACACCCAGCGGGCGCTGCGGGAGAACCTGAACAAGGTCTTCCCCGACCACTGGTCGTTCATGATCGGTGAGATCGCGCTCTACAGCTTCATCATCCTGCTGCTGACCGGGATCTACCTGACGCTGTTCTTCGACCCGAGCAACACCGAGGTCATCTACAACGGCTCGTACGTCCCGCTCAAGGGCGTGGAGATGAGCCGGGCGTACGCGTCGACCTTGGACATCAGCTTCGACACCCGGGCCGGGCTGGTCTTCCGCCAGATCCACCACTGGGCGGCGCTGCTGTTCGTCGCGGCGATGATGGTCCACCTGTTCCGGGTGTTCTTCACCGGTGCGTACCGCAAGCCGCGTGAGGTCAACTGGCTGATCGGCGTCGGCCTGCTGGTCATGGGCATCTTCGAGGGCTTCGCCGGCTACTCGCTGCCGGACGACCTGCTCTCCGGCACCGGCCTGCGGATCGCCTCGTCGATCGCCCAGTCGATCCCGATCATCGGCACCTGGGCGTCGTTCCTGGTGTTCAACGGCGAATGGCCCGGTACGGACTTCCTGCCCCGGCTCTACGTCGCGCACATCCTGCTGATACCGGGCCTCCTGTTGGCGCTCGTCGGCGCGCACCTGGGCATCCTCTGGTACCAGAAACACACCGACTTCCCCGGCCCGGGCAAGACCGAGGACAACGTCATCGGCCACCGGGTGTTCCCGGTGTTCGCGGTGAAGTCCGGCGGGTTCTTCATGATGGTCTTCGCGATGCTGGCGCTGCTGGGCGGCCTCGCGCAGATCAACCCGATCTGGGTGTTCGGCCCGTACGACCCGTCGAAGGTCAGCTCGGCGTCCCAGCCGGACTTCTACATCGGCTTCCTGGACGGCTCGACGCGTCTCATGCCGCCCTGGGAGTTCCGCGGGTTCGGGCACACGGTCGCCGCCGTGTTCTGGCCGACGGTGATCCTGCCCGGCATCCTGTTCACGCTGCTGGCGTTGTGGCCGTGGCTCGAGTCGAAGTTCACCGGGGACCGCGAGTCGCACAACCTGCTGCAGCGGCCGCGGGAGGCGCCGACCCGCACCGCGATCGGCGCCATGTCGATCAGCTTCTACCTGGTGCTGCTGATCTCGGGTGGCAACGACGTCCTCGCGAAGACGTTCAGCATCTCGCTGAACGCGATGACCTGGGCCGGCCGCGTCGGGATCATCATCGTCCCGCCGATCGCGTACAAGGTCACCAAGATGATCTGCATCTCGCTCAACAAGCGGGATCACGACATCGCCCACCACGGCATCGAGACCGGGATCATCCGGCAGCTGCCGACCGGCGAGTTCGTCGAGGACCACCGGCCCAAGCCGGACCCGGTGCCCGACTACCCGATCGTGCCGACGCATCGCTTCGAGCTGCCGGCCGCGGGTCACGCCAACGGCAACGGGCATGCCAAGGGCGGCATCGGCACCCGGGCCCGCAAGGCCGTCACCGGCTTCTTCACCGAGGAGAAGGCCGAAGGCGGCGAGGAACCGGTCGGCGGCGCCCCCCGCCACTGACACCCACCGGTCGCCGGACCTGACCCACCCGAAAGGGGCGCGCTCGCCTGAGCGCGCCCCTTTCGGCTTCCCGGAACCTCGGGCTTTCCCCGAACCTCTGGCTTCCCCGGAACTCCGGTTTCTCGGGGCTCCTGGCTTTCCTCGGGAGCTCTGGCCTCCCAGGACCCGAGGCCCGGCCTCACCCGTCCAGAGCCGCGCCTCCCTCCCGACCCTCTCTCTCCATCTCATGCGTCTCGCGTCCCGCGTCCTGTCAGACATCAGGGGCGCAAGGAGCACCCTTCAGTGCCCCTGGCGTCTGACGGGACGCGCCACGGCGTCGGACACGAGCTAGGAGCGCCGGGTCCGGAGGGTGCCCTGGATGTCGCCGATCACCTGGCGCGGGTGGTTCGTCACGTCGGCCCAGGTGACGCGCACGATCTTCCAGCCGAGCCTCGTGAGCGCGTTCTGCCGGCGGCGGTCGCGGAAGAGAGGCTCCAAGCCGTGGGCGTCGCCGTCTTGAGTTGTTCCAGGGCGGGGCGGACTCGGACTGGATGGACCAACTTTCGCGCCTCCGCCTCCGCCGCTGCCGTGGAATCGGGCTCCATCCGCCTCTACGGCGACCCGGTCGCGCGGGTAGGCAAGGTCCACCCGAGCCACAAACCTGATGCGGTCGTCCCAGACCGGGTACTGCAGCTCTTCGGGCGCGAGGTCATGATCGACCAGAAGGAGGCGGGTGCGTGTCTCCAACACGGACTCCGACCGTCCGTCGGCCAGGGCCCACCAGGGGGCGACACGCCGGCATCCGGGCCGCCCGGCGCTCGCGGCGCGTGCCGGCGTCACGTCGACCAGCGTCCCGGACCGCAGGGCCGCGTCCATGAGGCTCACCGCGTCCTCCCGGGTGTCAGCGATGAGGACGAGATCCGCCAGGGTCAGGGCCGGTGAGGTCATCGGTATGCCCGACAGGACGACGACGTCCTCGGGCGGCGGCGCGCCGCGTCGCGGCACGAGGACCACTCCGCGTGCTGAACGCCGGCTCCCGCGGTCGGGGACCAACAGATGCACCGGCTCGTCGTCGGCCGCGTCCACGACCGAGCCGAAACCGAGCATCCGAGCCGCCGTGATGCCGCAGACGACGGCATCCGGATGGGTGGCGAGTGCGGCCAGCACCCGCGGGCGCAGCCGGGCGCACTGGCCGGGATGGCCGGGCGGATCGACTCGGTCGGCGATCGACCTGATGATGTAGGCGCCGCGTACCGGGCGCTCCCACCAGCCCCGGCGAACGAACGTCCGGATCTCCTGTCGGGTCAGCCCGGTCTCCATCGCCTGCGCATAGGTGACCATCCCGCTCTGCCCCTCGGCCACCCGCCCGACGAGCCGCATCGCCGCCGAGTCCGACTGGGCTGATCTTCTGGACACACCCTGAGGGTCGTTCCGTTCGATCTTCTTGTCCATGCAGAGCCGTGGCCCTGTGGACAATCGACGTGTATCCACAGAAGAGCCCAGTTGACCCCCGAGCCGCGATGGGCGGCGAGCTCGGAACCTGATGCCTCCCTCCTCACCCACAGCAACGGCAACGCCACGCCCACGCCAAGGGCGCACAGAGCACCACCCGCACCCGCACCCGCACCCTGTCCTACGTCAGGGGCGCGACGAGCACCCTTCCGTGCCCCTCACGTCTGACAGGACGCGCCGCACCCGGGCTAGGAGGGGCGGCGCGGGTGCCCGGGCTGGTGGGCCATGCGGCGGTCGGTGCGGGGGCCCGACGGGGCAGATGGGGCCGGGGCCCGCTCGGGGAGTTCGGACGCGGCGCGGGCCGCGCCGGCGGCGGGCCAGGCCCAGGTACCCGCGAGCTGCACGAGGCGGGCTCCGGGGGTGGACAACCAGCGCTCGATCCGCTCCATCTCGGCGGCGGACGCGGCCGGGGTGGGCCCGGGGCCAGGTCGCACCGTCTCGGCGGTGGCGACGACGGCGTCCACCCAGGGGCGCGGGTCGACGCCGCGGGCCACGGTCGCCGCGGCGGCGAGCCGGCCATGGCGGACGACGGCGAGGTCCCAGCCGCGGTCGGCGGTGGGGACGGCGCCCACCAGCTCCGGGATCGCGCCCAGAACCGCCAGTCGTTGGTGGCGGGCGGCGGCCCGCACGAACGAAGCCATCCGGTCCCGGACGACCGCGGCCTCCTCGAACCGCTGCTGGGCGGCCAGCCGGCCGATCCGCGCGTGCGCGGCGGCGACGACGACCGCGGGGTCGCCCGCCATCGCCTCCCTGGCCGTGGCCACCACGGCGGCGTACTCCTCCAGGGACTGCCGCCCGTCGCAGGGCGCGCCGCACTTGCCCAGCTCCGCCAGCGCGCAGGCCGGGCTCGTTCGCCGCGGCGAGAGCCGCCCGCCGCAGCGGCGCAGCGCCACCGCCTCCAGCAGCCCGTCGGCGGCGAGCTCCGCGCCGGCCGCGGCGCCGAACGGGCCGAGGTAGGTGCCGCCGTCGTCCCGGACCGCGCGGACCTGGGAGAGGCGGGGGAACGGCTCGTCGGTGAGCCGGAGGAACACCACCCGCTCCGGGAACCGGGACCGGCGGTTGTAGGGCGGCTTGTGCTGGGCGATCAGGCGCAGCTCGCGCACCTCCGCCTCGAGCGCGTGCGCGCACTCGATCGCGTCCACCCGCTCGGCGGCCGCGACCATCTCGGCCATCCGGGTGCGCGTCTCGCTCGCGGTGAAGTAGTTGCGCACGCGGGCCCGCACCGACGCGGACTTGCCGACGTAGAGCACCCGACCGGAGCCGTCGCGGAACAGGTAGACCCCGGGGCCGGTGGGCAGATCGTCGGCGAGGGTGCGCTTGCGCCGCTGTGCGGGGGACACCCGGGCGCTGTACTCGTGGACGTCCTCCAGCGTCGTCACGCCCAGGTTGCCGAGCCGCTCGAACAGGCCATGCAGGACGTCCACGGTGGCGCGGGCGTCTGAGAGCGCGCGGTGGCACGGCTCGGTGCGGGCCCCGAACAGCTGGGCAAGCGACGACAGCTTGTTGTTGGGGCTCTCGTCGCGGGTCACGATCCGCCGGGCCAGCCGGGCGGTGTCCAGGTGCTCCCAGGCGGGGACGGGATAGCCGACGCGTTCGCAGGCCGCCTTGAGGAAGCTCAGGTCGAAGGGCGCGTTGTGCGCGACGAGCACGGCGTCGCGGCTGAACTCCAGGAACGCCGGCAGCACCTCCGCCAGCGCCGGCGCGGTCGCGAGCATCGCGTCGGTGATCCCGGTCAGTACGGTGATCAGCGGCGGCACCCCGTCGGACGTGCGTACCAGGGTGGCGAACTCGGCCACGACCTCGCCGCCGCGGACCTTCACCGCGCCGAACTCGGTGATCTCGGACTCGGCCGGCCCGGTGCCGGTCGTCTCCAGGTCGAACACGACGAACGTGACGTCCCGCAGCGGCCGGCCCAGCTCGTCGAAGCTGCCCTGCCGCCCGCCGGCCGGGGCCGGCGCCGAAGGCTCAGGTGACACACCACGAACCTAGTGACGAGGTCCGACACTCCACGAACCGGTGACCAGGCCCGACACTCCAGGCCGGCACCGGCCGGGTCGCGCGCCGTTGTGATCCCGCGTCGCCCGGCATTTTGTCCGTTGTCCGGGATCGTCAGAGTGACTACCTTGATTCGTGGTGTGCCGGGAAGCCTGGTCGGCGGTCGGATCGCGACGTCCAGCGCCGGGAGGCACGGATGCGAGACACCTTCACGCCCTCCCAGGCCGACCGTGAGCACCCCGAGACGATCGCCGCGCTCGTGGGACTCGCCAGCGCGCTCTACGCCGTCACGATCGTCTTCTGCCTGATGACCTGGTGGTACCACGAGGAGCGGGACCAGCGTGCCCGCGCGGCAACCCTCGCCGAGGGAACCGTCATCAGTGCTCATCATGGCAAGAGCGGGTCGTCCGTCCAGGTCCGCTGGTCCGATGCCGCCGGCGACACGCACGTACAGAACTTCGAGACGCGTGCCGAGCACCGCTCGGGTGACCGCTTCCCTGTCCTGTACGACCCGCGGAGACCGAACACGCGCGCCTATCCCGCGTTACCGGGGGAGATCACCACCGCGAACGGTCATCTCCGGTTCCTTGCTCTCGCTGGCCTGGTTCCGGTTCTCGGATGGTGGGCCGTGATCGGCGCGCAGTTCCGCTTCGTGTCTCGTCAGTCCGCGAGACCCATGACCGCGGCCGCGTACGTAGGGCAGCAGAACCTTGACTGGTCGTCCTTCACTCGCGTCGAGTTCCATCGGTTCTTCATTCCCGCTGGGGCGGAGCTCTGGATCCAGCTGGTCGGGCCGGCCGCCAACCACTACGGAATGACCGAATGGGCGGTCAGCTGGCAGCGGGTGATGTGGCATCCGGCAGCCGCCAGCCTGCCGCCTGGCTCCTCTGTGATCATATTCGGTGACCTGGCGAGGTCTGGCTGGCTGATCGGGCCCGTGGTGGTCCAACTGGCCGACGGCACCCGTCTCGTGCCCATAGGGTCGATACGTTCCCGATTGCCCGAGTCCTTCGTACTTGAGCCGGCGACGGCGCGTACCTGGTCGGCCCGGTGGAATCGACCGGCCTTCTTCGCTTTCGTCGGTGCCGCCGTGTGCGCCACATTCGCAACGATGATTGCCGTCGCGGCTGGCTATTCCATCGGAGCGGTGGCGGCCGGTGCGCTGGCCTTCGGAGTCGCGGGGGCCGCTCTGCCCGTCAACGTCTGGGCCGGTCACGGTGGTGCGCCGCCCTGGCCATAGGACGTCGGCACGCGCCGACCGGCCGGCCGCGGCCGCGGTGCCTACGCGAAGGGGCGGGTGAAGGCGGCGGGGCCGGCGGTGATGACGCGGAACTCGTTGCCCTCGGGGTCGGCCAGGAGGTAGCCGGCCTCGCCGGCGGCCTCCAGGCGGCGGACGCGCCGGGCGCCCAGGGTGGCGAGCCAGCTGGCGACGCGCTCGGCGTCGACGGCATAGAGGTCGAGCTGGAGGCGGTTGCGCGCCGGGCCGAGCTTGCGGACCTGGCGCAGCAGCAGTTTCGGCCCCGCGCTCGCAGGATGGCGCAGCTCCGCGATGTCGCCGCCGCGGAGGGTTACCTCATATCCCAGCGCTCTAGACCAAAAGCGGATCATTCGGTCGACATCCACGCAGTCGACCCCGACCCGCGCTACCCTCAGCCCGTGCGTCTCAAACCCGGCCACTCGCGCATGATGCCGCATTGCGGGTGCCTTGGCTCATCGGTGGTCGGCGTGTTGTGAAACGGTCACTGATCTGAACCGACCGGCGGGCTCCGCGGCGGGCCGCGTCCCGCTAGATCCCCTGGGCCACCTGGGTCGGTAGGGTCCTGGCCATGCCGACAATCTTCACCCGGATCATCAACGGAGAGCTGCCGGGTCGGTTCGTCTACGAGGACGAGCACACGGTCGCGTTCCTGACGATCTCTCCGATCCGGCCGGGCCACACGCTCGTCGTGCCGCGGCTGGAGATCGACCACTGGATCAATCTTCCGGACGAGTCGCAGCGCGAGCTGTGGAGCGCGGCGTCGAAGGTCGGCCGGGCGATCCAGGCCGCGTTCCAGCCGCGCCGGGTCGCGGCGATCATCGCCGGGCTGGAGGTGCCGCACGTGCACGTGCACCTGATCCCGATCGAGAGCGAGAAGCAGCTCGACTTCGGCCTCGCCGACCCGCACCCGGCGCCGGAGCACCTCGACGAGGTCGCCGAGCGCATCAGGGCCGCCGTCGCCTGACCCTGCGGCCCCTGCGGGTCCGTGGGCTTCCGGATGGTGCTGCGGCCCCGGTTCGGCCGGCCCCGCACGGACCGGCCGCGGCCAGGGAGACCCCGTCGGTCGGGCCAGCCGACGGGGCCTACCGGGCTCAGTAGCGGAAGTTCGCCCGGGAGGTGGCGAACAGCGGCTCCCAGTACAGCAGGTGGTCGCCGTCCGGCACGTCGAAGACGATGTTGCCGGTCACCTTCTGGCCGGACGCCAGGTCGTCGGCGTCCAGACGGGCTCCGACCTCGTCGTAGGTCGCGTCGTATCGGGAGCCGTCGGGGGAGACCCCGAAGAAGTGCAGCGGGTACACGTTCACCGTGCCGCTCACCACCTGGACGGTGAAGTTGGCGATGATGAACAGCCCGTTCTCCGGCGGGTCGCCGTAGCTCGTTATCGGCGAAGTGGTGCGGCAGAGGCTGTTCAGCGTGATCCGCGCGGTGTAGGTGGAGACGGAGCTGTCGCCGTCGCCCATCACCGTCACCGTCTGGCCGATGTCGGCGATACCTGCCTCAGGCGCGGTGCCCGGCGCGTTGATCGGCGTGCAGCCGGCCGGTCCGGCGGGGCGTGTCGTCGGCGCGACCGCCGGGGCGCTGCCCGTCGGCGCGGGGCCGGTCCCCAGCGTGGGCACCGACGGCGCGGTGACCGGAGGGGTGTCGTCCTTGTCGCCGCCACTCACCGCGAGCGCGATGACGACACCGAGGACGATCGCCACGACCGCCGCGAGCGCGGAGACGAGGATGACACCGTTGCGCCTGGAGGGCCTGCCTGGCTGACCGGGTTGCCCTGGCTGACCTGGTTGGCCGGACCAACCGGCGGGGGTGCCGGGCGGGGGGTAGCCGCCCTGCTGCTGGTAACCCGTGTCCTGGTAGCCGGGCTGCTGGTAGCCGCCGGGCTGGGCGTAGTCCGGCTGCTGGTAGCCAGGCTGCTGGTACCCAGGCTGCGAGGAAGGGTAGCCACCGGCGGGCGGGTAGGCGTCGCCCTGCGGGTAGGGCGTCGTCTGCGGATAGCCGCCTGGCGCGGGCGTGCCGGGCGGGGCGTACCCGGGCGCCGGGGTGCCCTGCGCGGGGTAGCCACCCGGTGCTGGAGTGCCGGGCTGGGGGTAGCCGCCGGGCGGCGGGGTTCCGGGTGGGGGGTAGCCGCCGGGCGCGGGGGTGCCCTGCGGGTAGCCCGTCTGTGGGTAGTCACCGGGACCTGGCCACTGCCCGCCCGGCGCCGGCGTGCCCGGCCAGCCCTGCCCGCCAGGTGGCGGGGTGCCTGGCGGCGTGGGCTGCGGGGTCTGGCCGGCGGCCGATGACCAGGCCGAGCCGTCCGCCTTGGCGGTCGGGGCCGCATGCCAGTCCGGCGCTGGGGTGTGCGGCGGCCACCCGCCGCCGCCCTGCCCGTGCCCGCCCCCGCCGTCTGGCGGGGTCGGAGGGTTCTGGTCGCTCACAGTGTTCCTCTCGGCGTACACCCCGCTGCCAAAAACGGAGCATGCAGATGGATAGCGCGACATTACAGAAGTCGGTCATACCCAAGAGAAATGCCCTTGTCGAACCTCTTTGTGCTTGTTGAGTCAACCGAATCGGGACATCTGTCGACTGGCGTTGTCGGTCCATCGACGAGATTGCTGTCGCGTTGGCTTTTCGGTGTGGATGTCGGCCGGGTTGGAGCGCTCGCGGGCCAAGAGTCCCCGGTCCCGGCGGAGGCTCGAGCCCGCCTGCGCCCGGGCCGGGGCGCTCCGCGAATCCGTGACAGATGGTGACGGTTCGTGGCGGATGGTGATGGCTATGGCGCGGGACTACGCTGGAGTGCTGCCACTCGTTCCTGCGACAGGGAGTCCGTACCGTGCCCGTCGACCTGCCTCTCCCGGACGCCGGGTGAGCAAGCCGCTGCCGGCGGAGGTACGGACCCAGGTCGTCGCCTTCGCCGCTGACACACTCGCCGGCCTCGAGGATGCCGAGGTGCCGGCAAGCCTGGTCGCCGTGCGCCGGTTCACGCCCGCGCGGCGGACCAAGCAGGGCGCGGTGCCACTCGCGGCGGCGGTCGAGCACGACGCGATCTTCCGGGGCCGGGTGGCGGAATGGGTCCGGCGAACCCATCCGGGCCTCGCCGACGCCGTGACGGCGACCGAGGGCCCACCGGCCGCGGCGCCGCCGGCCGAGGTCGCCGCGGTCGCCTTCGTGCTACGCCCCCCAGGCTGGGAGGACCTGCTCACCGTCGCCGCGACGTCGTCCGTGCAGGCCGCGATGTCGGCGAAGGCCGACGAGGCCGCCCGCGAGGTCGACCGGCTCACCGAGGCGCTCGCCGCGGTCCAGGAGAGCGGCCGCGCCGAGCGGGAGAAGCTGCACGACCAGCTGGCCACCATCCGCCTGGAGGTGGATGACCTGCGCCGGCGGATGCGCGGCTCGGCCGAGCGGGTCCGGCGCGCCGAGCAGGCCGCGCAGGAGGAGGTCGCCGCCGCGGTGGCGGACCGGGACGGGGCCCGCGTCCTGGCTCGGGCCGCGGAGGGCGAGACCCGCCGGCTGCGGGCCAGGGTCGGCGAGCTGGAGGCGGCGCTCGCCGGCGCGCGCCGGGAAGGGCGCGACGCGCGCAGCCTCGACGACGCCCGCCTGCGCGTGCTGCTGGACACGCTGATGGGCGCGGCCAACGGCGTCCGCCGCGAGCTCGGGCTGCCCACCACGGTGGCGCGCCCGGCCGACCTGTGCGCCACCGTGGACGGGCAGGCCCGCGACCCGTTCTCCGCGGTCGGCGCCCGTGGGCGTCCTGAGGACGACCCGACGGCCATCGACGAGGTGCTCACGATCCCGGGCATCCATCTGATCGTCGACGGCTACAACGTCACCAAGCGCGGCTATGGCGCGCTGCCGCTGCAGGCCCAGCGGGTGCGGCTGCTGTCCGGGCTCGGCCCGCTCGCCGGCCGGGCACCGGACGCCGAGGTCACCGTGGTCTTCGACGCCACGGCGGTCGCCAGCCGTCCCGTCGGGGTGACGGTGCCGCGTGGTGTCCGGGTGCTGTTCAGCCGGCAGGGCGAGCTCGCCGACGAGGAGATCGTCCGGCTGGTCCGCGCCGAGCCCCCCGGCCGCCCGGTCGTCGTCGTGACCTCGGACCGCGAGGTCGCCGAGACCTGCGCCGCCGCCGGTGCCCGTTCCGTCCCGTCCGCCGCGCTCCTCGCCCGGCTGGAGCGCTGACCGAACACCCTCGTCACGCCGTCGTCACACCCCGGTCCCGAAAAACTGTCGGACCACGCGTCTACCGTCTCGCGATGACACAGTGTGAACGACAGAGGTGAGCGCGATGCTGATCGACTGTGATTCGTGCGTGGCGCGTGGGAACGCGTGTGGGGACTGTGTGCTGTCGGTGCTCGTGACGCCGCCGCCGGTCGTCGAATGGGACGAGGACGAGCGCCGAGCGCTCGCCCTGCTCGCCGACGCGGGCCTGTTGCCGCGGCTGCGGCTGGTGACGCCGTTGGACGTCGTGCCGGCCGACGGCGCCGCGGCGCCGGAGGAGGTTCCGGCTTCGCCCCCGGGGCAGCAGATGATCCCGTTGGCCGAACCGTTCGCGGTCGGCCCCCGGCAGCGCTCCCGGCCCGCGCGCCGCCCCGACGCCGACGGCCCCGGGCGCCGCTCCCGCCGCGTCGGGTGACCGCCGGCGGGGGGAGGGGCCTGCACTGGGAGAGCCGGTGGGGGACCATGGGCGCATGCGGGTGCTCGTGGTGACCAACGACTTCCCACCGCGTGCCGGCGGCATCCAGGCCTACGTGCACAACTTCGCGAGCAGGCTGCCCGCCGGTGACGTCGTCGTCTACGCGCCCGCGTGGAAGGGCGCGACCGAGTTCGACGCGGCCCAGGACTTCCCCGTCGTGCGGCACCCGACGTCGCTGATGCTGCCGACCCGGTCGGTGCTGCGCCGCGCCCGCGAGATCGCCCGCGCCGAGCGGTGCGACGCGCTCTGGTTCGGCGCGGCGGCGCCGCTCGGGCTGCTCGGCGCCCGGCTGCGCGCGACGGCCGGGATCGAGCGGGTGGTCGCGAGCACCCATGGCCACGAGGTCGGCTGGGCCGCGCTGCCCGGCGCCCGCCAGACGCTGCGCCAGATCGGCGCGGCCACCGACGTCATCACCTACCTCGGCGACTACACCCGGCGCAGGATCGGCCCGGCCTTCGGTCCTCGCCCGCGCCTGGAGCGGCTGCCCAGCGGCGTCGACGCCGAGCTGTTCCGCCCCGGCGCCGGCCGCGACGAGATCCGCGCCCGGCATGGGCTCACCGGCCGGCGGGTGGTCGTCTGCGTGAGCCGCCTCGTCCCGCGCAAGGGGCAGGACATGCTGATCCGCGCCCTGCCGAGCTGGCGGCGCCGTTACCCCGACACCGCCCTGCTGATCGTCGGCGGCGGCCCCTACCGCGCCGACCTTGGCCGGCTCGCCCGGGAGCACGACGTCGAACGCCATGTCGTCTTCACCGGGTCGGTCCCGTGGGAGGAACTGCCCGCGCACTACGCCGCCGGGGACATCTTCGCGATGCCGTGCCGTTCCCGGCTGGGCGGCCTGGAGGTCGAGGGCCTGGGGATCGTCTACCTCGAGGCGTCCGCCGCCGGGCTCCCGGTCGTCGCCGGTGACAGCGGTGGAGCGCCCGACGCCGTACTCGACGGCCGGACCGGTCTCGTGGTCGACGGCCGCAGCCTGACCGACGTCGCCTCGGCCGTCGCGGAGCTCCTGGACGACCCGGACCGGGGCCGATCCATGGGTGCCGCCGGTCGTGCCTGGGTCGAGCTCACCTGGCGCTGGGACCTGCTCACCAAGAATCTCGTCGAGTTCCTGAGCCCCAGCCCCGCCCCCCGCCAGGGGCGGTAGCGGGGCGGGCATCGTTCAGGCGCGGCCGAGCTTGACCGTGCGCGCCAGGTCGGCCGCGCCCACGAAGCCGGCGTCGGGGCCGAGGTGCGCGAGGACGATCTCGGCCTCCGGGCGGTGGCCGCGGCCGGGGAGGGCGGCGCGGAACTGAGCCCTGGCCGGGCCGAGCAGGAGCTCACCGGCGTCGGAGACGCCGCCGCCGATGACGAACCGCGCCGGGTCGAGCACGGCGGTGAGGCTGGCCATTCCCTGGCCGAGCCAGTACCCGACCTCCTCGAAGCACTTGACGGCCGCCGGGTCGCCCTCGCGGGCCGCGGTCGTGACGTCCGGGCCGGTCAGCCGGTCCAGGTCGCCCCCGGCCAGCTCGAGCAGCCGGCGGCCGGCCTCCGGCGAGCCGCCGATGATCTCCCGCGCGTTGCGGACCAGTGCCCGACCGCTCGCGTACTGCTCCCAGCACCCCTGGCTGCCACAGCCGCACGGCAGCCCGGCCGGCACCACCTGCATGTGGCCGTACTCCGCGCCGACGCCGAACGCGCCGTGACGCACCTTGCCGTCCAGCACCAGCCCGCTGCCGATCCCGGTACCCACCGTGACGCAGACCAGCTCGGCGCAGCCGCGCCCGGCGCCGAAGCGGTACTCGGCCCACGCCATCGTGTTCGCGTCGTTGTCGACGATGACCGGGCGGCCGAGCCGGTCGGAGATGATGTCCCGCAGCGGCTCGTCGCGCCAGGCGAGGTTCGGCGCGAACATCACCCGCGCGCCGTCACGGTCGAGCCAGCCGGCGGCGCCGATGCCGATCGGCGCCTCCAGGCCGACGGCGTGGCGGGCGCGCAGCTCGCCGACGACCTCGGCGATCGTGTCCGCGACCAGCGCCGGCTCGTGTCCCGGCGTCGGGCGGCGCACCGAGCCGACGATCCGCCCGCGGCCGTCGACGACGCCCGCGGCCACCTTCGTCCCGCCGACGTCGACGCCGATCGCCAGGCCTGACACGGGGCCGGCCGGCGCGGGCAGCGTGGGCGGTCCGCCCGGCTCGGCTTCGGGCAGGCCGGACCTACCCGGGCCCGATGGCGCATAGGGCCCGTTGGACGAGATGGACGTCCCGGCGGTGCCGGGCGCGGGCGTGCTACTCACCGATGTCGATCCTCTGCACCCGGTCGCGGGCCGACCGGGTCTGCTGCGTCGCGGTCTGTCGTGGGAAAGCCTGCCAGGCCGCCGGGCCACCGCGCTCGTCGCGCTGGTCACCCGTGCCCTGGCCGGGGGCGCCGGCGGGTGGCCACGCGGCGCGGGCCGCGGCGGTGAGCGAGCTCGCCGCCGCCAGCAGGTGCCCGAGAACCTCGGCGTGGCTGCCGGCGACGCTGGAGAGCAGCCTGCACAACGGGCAGCCGGTGCACAGGGTCTCGCCGGGTCCCACCGTCCAGGGCGGGCCGGCGTGCGCCCCCCGACCCGGGCCCGGGTCGGGGTCGGGGTCGGGTCCGGGGGCGTCCTTCGGGGCGAACGGGTCCCGGACGTCCGCCGGCGGGTACGCGTCGCCGCCGTGCGCCGTCAGCCATTCGCGGACCGCGACGGCCAGCAGCGCGGCCTCCTGCGCGAGCGAGCCCGGCTCCGGCGGAACCTGTGAGGAGCCGTGCGCTCTGTCGCGAGTTCCCTCCGTCGCCGCACTCCCTCCGCGGCCGTCCTCGTCCCTCGGACGACCACTCCGCTCGCCTGCTCCTGCGCTCACGCCCGCACCCACTGGTCCGGGTCCGGCACGAACGAGACGACCAGGCGGTTGTCCCGCAGCCAGGCGGCGCGGACGTCGCAGCGGCGCAGCGCGGCGGGCAGGGCGAGCAGCCGCCGGTGCGGGCCGACCGTCACCACCAGATCGTCGCCGAGCCGCGCCAGGTCCACCTCGCCCCGGTCCGCGAACGGCACGCCGAAAGACAGCGAGTAGCCGTCCTCGGTCCGCTCCACCAGCGGCGCCTCGCTGTCCGCGCCCGCCCGGGCGCCGAGCACGCCCGCCGGGTCGAGCGACCCGTAGGCGGCCGCGCCGAACGCGGCCAGCTCCTCCAGCCCCACCGGCTCGCCGCCCCGGTACGCGGCGCGCAGCACGGGAAGCGGCGCGAACGCGGCCTCGATCTCGCCGAGCTGCTCACGGTGCGCCGCCGCCCAGCCGGCACGCCAGACGTCGCCGCCGGACGGGCCGATCACCCGGTTCGCCACCAGCGCGTCCACCGGCAGGCCATGCAGCGAGAGCGCGGTGAACACCCGCCGGGTGACCGCCACAGAGGCCGTCTCCGGGGTGAGCACGAGCCGCACGCTGGTCCGTGCCGGGTCGGTGAGCACCTCGCGCAGGTCGGCCGCGGTCGCGCGCAGCCGGATCAACACGTCGTAGACCGGCTCGGCCAGGTGGCCCATCCGGGCGGCCAGCCGTGCAGAGCGGGCCAGCGACGGGCGTACCCAGCGGACGAACCGCCCGTCCGGGGGGAGCAGCCGGCGGCAGTACCAGGACAGCGTCTCCGGGAACGACAGCAGCCGCAGCGCGTCGGCCGCCGGGCCCGCGTCGACGACGACCAGGTCGTAGCGGTCGCTGGTGAGCTGGTCGCGCAGCTCGAGCAGGGCCAGCGTCTCGCCGACGCCGGTGAGCCCGGCGAGCTCCTCGGTCTCGACCGGGTCGAGGTCGGCGTGCGTCCACGCGGCGTCCAGCAGCGGCCGGACGGCGTCCAGCCGCCGCCCGAACGAGTCCTGCAGGTCGACCTGCAGCCCGAACAGCCCCGGTTCGAGCTCGACCGGCCCGCCGGACACCGGGTGGTCGAGCGTGGCCCCGAGCCCCCCGACCGGGTTGAACGACACCAGGAGCGTCCGGTGGCCGCGCTGGGCGGCGAGCGTCGCGCTCGCCGCGGCTACCGTCGTGGTCCCGCCGCCGCCCTTACCGGTGAACAGCACACACCGCACACGAGCCTCAGCTCTCGACGTTCTTCTCGAGGTTCGAGAACTTCTCGGGGTAGGCACCGGCGCCGAGGGCGGGCGAGGCCTCGACGTGCCGCTTGAGGTCCTTGAGAGCGGCGTCGACGATGCCGCCCTGGACCTTGCGACGCAGCAGGCCCGGAATCTTGATCTTCAGCTCGACGGTGAGGTCGTAGGTCACTTCGGTCCGGCTCTCGCCGAGGTCGCGCAGCGTGTAGCTGCCGTCCTGGGCGGACATCGCCTGGCCCTCGACGAGCGTCCAGGTGACCTTCTCGTCGCCGAACCAGGAGTAGTCGGTGACGAACTCGTCCTTGGCGATGCCGGCGTTCACCCGGAAGCGGGCCCGGCTCGGCCGGCCCTCCGGGCCGACCTCGAGAACCTCGGTCTGCTCCATCTGACCGACCCACGTGGGGTAGTTCGCGATGTCGGCGATGGTGGCCATCACGGTCGCCGGCTTGGCGTTGATGACGATCGAGGCGCGTGCGTGATCGGCCATCGCTGTCAGTACCTCCAGATCCGCCCGGGGCTGACCCGGCCCCCGGCAACGACGTCCCCAACACATCGGCCAGGGTCACCGTGCCGCGACCGGTTGAATGATTGCATCTATTCCGCGATGTCCCTGGGGAGGTCGCCTAGCATGCGACTAAATACATGATCGCATGCTGGGTAGCCGGGCCCTTGAAGGGCCTGAGGCTACCCGACCGACGCCGGGACCTCACCAGCCGACCCGTCCCTCCAGCCGCCGGAGATGCGAGAGGTCCATGATCGCACCTCCTTTGGCCTGCCACTACGATCCCGTGGTAGGCCGCCGGAGATGCGAGAAGTGCATGATCGCATCTCCTTTGGCCTACCACTCGAGTACGAAGGGCGTGCCACGGGCGTTGAAATGCCCAACGTTCACGCAGCGCGTCGAGCCAATATACAAAGAGTCGACAAGTGGTTGGTGGACGTGGCCGAACAGCGCGTACTTCGGCTGCGTGGCCTGGATGGCCTCCAACACCGCCTCGCTGCCCCGCTCGAACCGGCCGGCCTCGACGTCGTACACGAGCTCGGGCACGTGCGGTGGGATGTGACAGCACAGCACGTCGACCTCGCCGACCGCCGCCACCTTCGCGGCGAACGTCTCGTCGTCGATCTCGTAGGGCGTGTTCATCGGGGTCCGCAGCCCGCCGCCGATGAAACCGAACCGCAGCCCGCCGATGTCGACGGTCTGGCCGTCGAGCAGGGTGACTCCGTCGCGCAGGTACTCCGGGTAGAGGTGCGGCAGGTCGACGTTGCCGTAGGTGAGGTAGGTGGGCGTCGGGAACGCCGCGAACAGCTGCGCGTACTGACGGCGGATCGCCGCCTCCATGATGGTGGCGCGGTCGCCCTCGAGGCTGGCCCACAGCCCGCGCGACCACTCCCTGGCCTCGTCGAACCGCATCTCGGTGCGCAGCTTGATCATCCGGCCGACGGCCGCGGCGCCGAACAGGTCGCCCATGATCCCGCGGCTGTGGTCGTGGTAGTCGATGAACAGGACCAGGTCGCCAAGGCAGACGAACGCGTCGGCGCCCTCCGCGGCGGCCGGGAGCGCGTCGGCCCGTCCGTGCACGTCGCTCACCACATGGACCCGCATATCCGAAGCTTAGAGCCCCGTCCGCCGCAAACGGATGCCTCGCGGACGAGGTACGCGCCATCCTACTGGGGAGTAACCGAGGTGCCTCCATTCCCGGAACGCCACCGTTTCGAGCCGGTTTCAGACGGCTGAAACAGCCGGCGGCACCCGCCGCGAGGTTCGCCGTCACCCTCACTCGCGGACTAACGTCTGACCTTGACCCGCCCACCAGGACCGCCTGCCCCAGGACCATGCCCTGCCCCGCGATCCCGCCCATCCACGACCCCCACCCGCGCGACCTGTCCCGTGCGCGTGCCGACGTGGCCGAGGCAACCGGCCCCGCGAAACCGAGGAGCCCTTCCGGTGCCCGAGTTCACCTCACCAGCCCTGGTCACCCTGCCCGACGACGCGACCCTCACCGACGGTGTCTTCGAGCTCGCCCGCGACCGCCCCGACCAGGTGGTGATCCGGCACAAGATCGACGGCGAGTTCGTCGACATGACCTACCGGGACTTCTTCGACCGGGTCATGGCGACCGCCGGCGGTCTCGTCGCCCACGGGGTGGGCCCGGGCGACCGGGTCGCGCTGATGAGCCGGACCCGGTACGAGTGGACCGTCCTCGACTACGCGATCTGGATGGCCGGCGCGGTGACGGTACCGGTCTACGAGACCTCCAGCGCGGACCAGATCGAGTGGATCCTCACCGACGCCGAGGTGACGCTCGCGGTCGTCGAGACGCCGCGGCTCGCCGCGCTGGTCGCCGAGGTCCGCGAACGGACGCCCGCGCTGCGCGAGGTCCTCGTCATCGAGGCCGGCGCGCTGGAGACCCTGCGCGCCGACGGCGCGGCGGTGACCTCGCAGGAGCTGGCGGCCGCGCGCGCCGGCGTGCGCGCCGGCAGCGTGGCGACGATCATCTACACGTCGGGCACCACCGGCCGGCCGAAGGGCTGCGAGCTCAGCCACGGAGCGCTGCTGTTCGACGCCAAGGCGGCCGAGGCGCACCTGCCGGAGCTGTTCAACAGGCAGAGCGACCCGTCGACGCTGCTGTTCCTCCCGCTGGCGCACGCCTTCGCCCGGCTGGTCCAGAACGTGGCGGTCCAGGTCGGCTTCCCGCTGGCCTACTCGTCGGATGTCTCCACCTTGGTCGAGGACCTCGCCAAGTGCCGGCCGAGCTACCTGCTCGCCGCCCCGCGGATCTTCGAGAAGGTTCACTCGCGGGCGCGCCAGACCGCGCACAAGAGTGGCCGGGGACCCATCTTCGACGCCGCCGAGAAGGCCGCGATCGCCTACAGCCAGGCGCTCGAGACCCAGGGCGGCCCCGGCCTCGGGCTGCGCCTGCGGCACAGGCTGTTCGATCGGCTCGTCTACACCCGGCTGCGGGCGGTCCTCGGCGGGCGCGTCCGCTACGCCGTCAGCGGCAGCGCGCCGCTGTCCGAACGGCTCGGCCACTTCTTCCGCGGCATCGGCGTGGTCGTCCTGGAGGGCTACGGCCTGACCGAGACGGCGCCGGCGCTGTCCGCCAACCGGCCGGGCCACGTGAAGATGGGCACGGTCGGCCAGCCGTTCGGCGGGGTGACGGTGCGCATCGCCGACGACGGCGAAATCCTCGTCCGCGGCCCGGTGCTGTTCAGCGGCTACCACGCCAACGAGACCGCCACCAAGGAGGCACTGGACGCCGACGGCTTCTTCCACACCGGCGACCTGGGCACCCTGGATGACGAGGGCTTCCTGCGGATCACCGGCCGGAAGAAGGAGATCCTGGTCACCGCCGGCGGCAAGAACGTCGCCCCGGCGCCGCTGGAGCAGCTGATGCAGACGCACCCGCTGATCAGCCAGGCGATGGTGATCGGAGACCGGCGCCCGTTCGTCGCCGCCCTGCTCACCCTCGACGAGGAGGCGCTCGAGCCCTGGCTCACCGCGCACGGCCGCCCGGCGAGCACGCCGCCAGCCGAGCTCGTCCACGACCAGGAGCTGCTCGCCGACCTGCAGGGCGCGGTCGACGCGGCCAACAGGTCCGTTTCGCACGCCGAGGGGATCAAGAAGTTCGTGGTGCTGCCGGCGGACTTCACCGTCGAGAGCGGCGAGCTGACCCCGAGCCTGAAGGTCCGCCGCTCCGCCGTCATGGACAGGTTCGCCGACACGGTCACCGACCTCTACGGCGGCGCGGCCGAGAAGTAGCCCGGGCGCGGCCGGCGGGGCGCTACCGGCGGGTGGCTCGGTGTTTGCCTCCGGCCGCGCCGGGCCGCTTGGACGGCGAGTCATCCGCCGTGCCGTCGGTCTCCAGCCCGGCGCGCGTCGGATCGTCGCCCTGCCCGGCATAAGCGGTGTCGGGGTCGTACGCGGAGCTGGAGTCATGCCCGGAGCCGGAGTCATACCTGGAGCCGGAGTACAGCTGGTCCAGGGCGCCGCCACCCGCCGCGCCCGGGTCGCCAACGTCGGCCAAGCCGTAGCCGTCATCGCCGTGACCGTCGTCGTCCGTGTCGGCGTGGCCGGCCACCGCGCTGGCGCGGGAACCGGCACGCAACCGGCGAAGTTTCAGGAACGGAAGGGCGAGCACCACAGCCATGCCCGCGGCGCCCAGCAGCGGCAGCGCCCACAGCAGCGGGCCGTCGTAGCGCGACGACTTGGCCTCGCCGCCGGCCGTGGGGGCGGTGACCGGCGTCCCCGAGGCGGCGGGCG
>NZ_KI912267.1:964162-997515 GCF_000235425.2 Pseudofrankia saprophytica | reverse complement strand
GGGCCGGCGCCTGGCCGGACGGGGCCCGGGTGACCGTGAGCGAGACCGCCGTGGCGCCGGGTTCGGCGGCCAGGCACAGCAGCGCCGAACCAGGCCGGGAGAACACCTTCGCGCCGGTCACCTGGACCTGGTAGCCGGTCGGGTAGGCGGCGGCCGGCAGGCTGACCGCGGTGAGCAGTCCACCCGGCGCGGGCTTGCCGACGGGCAGCGTCGTGCCGTAGCGCAGGGTGAACGTGCCGGCGCCGTCGACGCCGAACTGGGAGACCTCACCCGCGACGGCGATCGGGTAAGGACGGGCGAGCGCCGCGGGGAGGGCGACGGGGCCGCCCGCGCCGCCGGCCCCGACCGGGTAGAACCAGCCGATCTGGTTGCCGTCGGCGGCGGCGGCGAACGCGGCGACGGCGCCGTCCCCGGTGCCGGCCGGGCCGGTCAGGTAGCCGGCCGGGTCGTTCACGGCGACCGTCGCCGTCGGGTCGAACGGCGCGGGCCGCTCGCGCCAGAGCAGGTGGAACGGGTCGGCGGCGACGACGGCGTTCGCCACGCCGGGGGCACGCGCGGACTCGGCGGCCGTGAGCTCGTACCCGACCAGACCGCCGGTGCCCCGAAACGCCGCGGCCAGGCGGCTGACCGCCGCCGTCAGCGTCGCCGCGGGCGCGGTCCCGCCACCGGCCGCTGGCACCACCCGCAGCACCACCCGGAAGCCCCGGTCGGTCAGAGTGCGGACGACGCCCGCCGCCTGCGCGAGGCCGGGGTCGCCCACGGTGGTGGCGGCGGCGCCTGGCCGTGAGTCGGGGAAGCCGCCCGCGGAGGTCAGCGCGACCGTCACGCCCACCGCGCTGAGACCGGCGCCGACCCAGGCATCCAGGTCGGATTCGCCCGGGGTCACCCCGGCGGTGAGCATCGGGCCGTGCGCCACCAGCACCCGGCCCTGGGCGTCGGTCAGGTACTGGTTGGTCCTGGTGACGGTCCCAGGCGGCGCGTGGGACGGCGTGGTGGGGGGCTGCGTCGCGGCGCCGGCGGCGAGCGCTCCCGTCGCCGCGGACAGCGGCGACGCCGGAGTCAGCGCGAACAGGACGCCGGCCAGGACCGCGCCGGCGGTGAGCCGGCGGGGGCCCTGCCCCGCTGCCCGACCCGGCCAGAAATATGCCCCCACGTCCTCTATCCTGCCGTGTGCGCCGTCTCGCGGTCTGGTGGGTCGCGGCGGGTCGGCCCGCGCGCCAGGATGGTCGCGAAGCTCAGCGCTGGAGCGGGTCGGGAGGCAGGTCGGCGGCGACGTCCGGCCCCTGCGGGCGCGGCGACGGCGGGATCTCCGTCGGCGGGTGCTCGGCGGCGGCGGTGTTCGCCAGCGCCGCCGCGGACGCCGGCGCCGCCGCGGCCCCGCTGAGCGGACTCGTGAGCTTGCCCGGCTTGGTGAACGTGCCTGCCCGGCCCGGCCTGAGTAGCTTCGCTGGCTTGGGCGTGCCGGCCAGCTTCGCCGGCTTGACCGGCTTGACCGGCTTGACCGGCTTGGCTGGCTTGACCGCGCCGTCGGGTGACGTCGTGCCGGTGCCGGTGCCGGTGCCGGTGCCGGTGCCGGTGGCCTCGGCCGTGGCGACCGCGCGGGCGGCCGCGAGATCGTCCTTGGCCTTCTGGGCATACATGTCGACGTACTCCTGGCCGGACAGCTGCATGAGCTCGTACATGATCTCGTCGGTGATCGAGCGCAGCACGAACCGGTCATCAGCCATGTCCTCGTAGCGGCTGAAGTCCAGCGGGCGGCCGATGCGCATCCCGACCCGGCGTATCCGCGGGATCGTGCGGCCCTGCGGCTGCACCTCGAAGGTCCCGAACATCGCCACCGGCACGACCAGGACCTTGGCTTCCAGGGCCATCCGGGCGACGCCGATCTTGCCGCGGTAGAGCCGGCCGTCCGGCGAGCGGGTGCCCTCGGGGTAGATGCCGAGCAGCTTGCCCTGCCCCAGGACGCGCACCCCGGAGCGCAGCGCGGCGTCGCTGGCCTTACCGCCGCTGCGGTCGATCGGCAGCTGCCCGACGCCGCTGAAGAACATCCGCTTCGCGGTGCCCTTCAACCCGCTGCCGGTGAAGTAGTCGATCTTCGCCAGGAACGTCACCCGCCGCGGAAGCATCAGCGGCAGAAAGATCGAGTCCAGGAAGGAGAGGTGGTTGCCGGCCAGAATCGCCGGCCCCTCCGCCGGCACGTTCTCCAGGCCCTCGATCCAGGGTCGGTAGAACGTGCGCAGGAACGGGGACAGGATGACCTTGAGCATCCAGTAGAACACGCCAGCTCCCTGCTCGGCCGCGCCGCGGCCACCTGCCCTCCCGGCGCCCGGACCCTGCGCCACGGTCCGTCCGCACCGTGGTTCCCGATATCGCGGTTCCCCACTCCCGAGGTTCCCCGCCACCGTCGTGCCTCGCGGTCAAGGTCGCCGACGGCGAGGTCTCCCGGCATCACGGTGCCACCGCCGCGCCGTGGCCGCGCCCGATGGTCGAATCGACCCTAGCCTTCCGCGGCGACGCCCGGGAGCAATCCCCGCCGCCGGCGCCGGCGCATCCAGCCCGCGGTCACCGCCGGTCCACCGCCGGGACACTCCCACGACCCGGTCAAAGCATCCGACGCCGGGCGTACCCGGTCTGATGGTGGCCGTGGTCTGGCCGGCGATGCCGTGCGAGCATTCCGATACTGGTGTGTTCCCGCCAGGCCTCCGGGGACGGTGGCCGCCGGAAGCGCGAAGGAAGAGCATCTTCGCACTTCCCTTGGCCCTCTGGTGTTTCTGGGGCAGGGGCTGCCGGAGGCGCGAAGGAAGAGCATCTTCGCACCTCCTTTGGCCCTCTAGGTGGACGACGCGTTGACGGGGGAAGGCGGATCAGATGGCTGGTGCCGGACGTACGACGGCGGCGTCCGCCGACGCGGCGGCGAGCTCCGGCCCGGTGCTGCCGGGCGCGGAGCCCTTCGAGCTGGGTGGAGGGGGTGACATCGGCGTGCTGCTGGTACACGGGTTCACCGGCACGCCCCAGAGCATGCGGCCGTGGGGGGAGTTCCTCGCCGCCGCCGGGCTGACGGTGCGCTGCCCGTTGCTGCCCGGGCATGGCACCCGCTGGCAGGACCTCGCGGTGACCGGCTGGCGTGACTGGTACGGCGCGGTCGACGAGGCCTTCGGCGACCTGCGCGCCCACTGCTCCCAGGTCTTCGTGATGGGCCTGTCGATGGGTGGCACGCTGGCGCTGCGGCTCGCCGAGGAGCGCGGCGCCGAGGTGGCGGGCGCGGTGACCGTCAACCCGAGCCTCGGCACCGACCGCTGGGACGCGAAGATCGCCCCACTGCTGGCCAAGGTCCGCCGGTCGGTCCCCGGGATCGCGAGCGACGTCAAGGCCGACGGGGTCGCCGAGATCGGCTACGACCGGGTCTCCGTGCGCGCCTTCGTGTCGCTGCGGGAACTGTGGAAGATCACCGTTCCGGACCTGCGGCGGATCGTGAGCCCGGTTCTGACGTTCCGCAGCGTCGTCGATCATGTGGTCGAACCCAGCTCCGGGAGACGGCTGCTCGCCGGGGTGACCTCGGCGCCGGTGACCGAGCGGCTGCTGCCCGACAGCTACCACGTCGCCACGCTCGACAACGACAAGGAGACGATCTTCCGGGGCAGCCTGGACTTCGTTCGTCAGCTCGTCGCCGTCCCGGCCCAGGGCGCGGGTGACGGCGTGGAGCCGGTCGTCGTGGCCGAGGGCGACGGCTGACGACCATGGCGGACAACCCCGGCCCGCGGCCGGCTGACGGCGACGCCGACCAACCGGCCGACGACGACGTCTTCGCCGAGCTGGTCTCCCACTTCGACGACGAGCCAGCGGAGCACACCTGGCCGGAGGCCGAGGATGTCACCCCCGGGTCGGATGCGCCGGGGGACGTCCGGTCGCCGTCCGGCTCCGCCCGGCTGGCCGGCGACGACGCCGCGGATGGCGGCGAGAACGGCGCTCCGCCCGACCCGGCGGGCGCCGCGCCGCCGGCGTCTGGTCTCGCCGACGGTGCCGGCGGGTGGCCGGGTGGGCGAAGCGGCCGTGACCTGCTCGACGACGCCGTCGGGCGCGGGCTGGTCGAGGGCGCCGGTGGGCGACGCGCGGATGACGCCGGCGGCGGCGGTGCCGCGTCGGGTGACGAGGACGACCTGCTGGACGAGGACGTGCACTATGTCCCGCCGCCACCGCCGAGGGCCGGCTGGGTCAGGCCCGCCACCGGGATCGCGCTCGGCGCGATCGCGCTCGGCGTGCTGATCCTGGTCGTCCCCGCGCTGGTCAGCCAGGCGACGGGCGGCGCGGGCGAGATCACCGGCGTGGCGCTCATCCTGGGCGGCGTCGGCGCGCTGGTCGCGCGGCTGGGTGAGCGTCCTCCCACCGACGACGACGGGCCGGACAACGGCGCCGTCCTCTGATTGGTTGGGCTCGAGCGGACGGCGCCACCGCGCTGCCCGCCTCGGTGCCCAAGCGTGGCGCGTCGGCCCGGCGTGCGTCACGCTGGGTGGATACCGCCCACGAGCGGGCGCCACCGCCCGCCGGGGCGGGTCATGGGCAGGGCGGGGGGATACCCGCCACACCGAGGGAAGAACCTCGCCTGGCGGGATGGCGCGCTCGGCGCCGTACCGGCATGATCGTCCGAAACGTGGCCGGCGAGCGAGCCGGCCGCCTGGGGGGCGGCTGGTCGACGGCGGGGTGGGGCGGACGGCGGGCCGGTGGTCGGGTGTTCGGCGCGGGCGGTGAGGGGCGGGCGGTCCAGGGCCGGGACCGCCGCCGAACTGGACAGGGAGGGACGGCGGCGTGCGTTTCTACGAGAAGGTCGAGGTCCACGGGCACCTGATGGACACGGGCGTGCTCGCCCGTGTGCTCGACGACGTGCTCGACTACGGCGGTGACTACGGGGTCGACCGGATAGACCTGGGCCGGACGCACGACGACGAGTCCCATGCGGTGATCACGGTCGGGGCGGACACCGAGGACCTGCTCATGCGGATCCTCATGCGCATCCAGGTTCACGGCGTCAACCGTGTCGACCCGGGCGAGGCCGTGCTGCGCCCGGCGGACCGCGACGGCGTGTTCCCCTCCGACTTCTACGCCACCACCAACCTGGAGACCGTCGTTCATCTGGACGGCCAGTGGGTGCCGGTCGAGCAGCCCGAGATGGACTGCGGCCTGGTCGTGTCCGGCGGCCGGGTCCGCACGGTGCCGGTCGCCGAGGTCCGCGCCGGGGACAAGATCGTGTGTGGGTCGTCCGGGGTGAAGGTCGTGCTGCCGATGACCGACCACTCCACCCATTCGGCCCGCTCCTACGGCACCTTCGGCGCGATGTCGCTGCCACCCGTCGGGTCCACCCAGCCGCAGGCGATGCTCGTCAGCGCGATCGCCCGCCAGATCCGCGAGGTCAAGGCCGAGAACCAGCAGGTGCTGTGGGTGCTCGGGCAGACGGCGATCAGCTCCGGGGCCGGCGGCGCGCTGGTCGCCCTCGTCGAGGCTGGTTACGTCGACGTGCTGTTCGCCGGCAACGCGCTGGCGACCCTCGACATCGAGCAGGCGCTCTACGGCCACCCGATCGGCATCGGCCCGCTGCGCAGCAAGCGCGTGCAGCGTGGCAACGAGCAGCACATCCGCGCGATCAACACGATCCGCCGGGCCGGCTCGGTGCGCGCCGCCGTCGAGCAGGGCGTGCTCGCCCAGGGCGTCATGCACGCGATGGTGAAGGCCAACAAGACGTTCGTGCTTGTCGGCTCGGTGCGCGACGACGGCCCGCTGCCGGACGTGCACACCGACGTGCTCAGCGGCCAGCGCGCGATGCGGGCCGCGCTGCGCGGCGTCGGCTTCACCATCATGATCGCGACCGCGCTGCACGCGGTCGCGACGGGCAACATCCTGCCGGCGTCGGTGCCGCTGGCCGCCGTCGACATGAACCCGGCGACCGTCGCCGCGCTGACCGACCGGGCGGCCTCGCAGGGCCTCGGCGTCGTGGCCGACACCGGCCTTTTCCTCGAGCATCTCGCGAAGGAGCTCGTGCCCGACTACCACTCGCCCCAGCCGCCCGCCACCTTCGCCGATGGCCGTTAGCGATCCTGGGGACAACGGCCTCCAGCTGTGCGAAAGAAGATCATTTTTGCATGCCCATTGGCCCTCTAGCGACCTCGGTCGTGACCGGCGCACGGGCCTTTCCCCCGTCTCCTCTCGTCGTGTCGGGCGTAACGGCGGCCCGCCCGACCGGAGGGGAGAGGGAACGGGTTCACTGGGGGAGTGAGTGGCGGCCGGTACTTCTACGACACCGAGTTCATCGAGCGGCTGGACGGCGGCCACTTCTGGCTCGACCTGGTCAGCATCGGGGTGGTGAGCGAGGACGGGGAGCGGGAGTTCTACGCGGTCTCCACCGAGTTCGATCCGACGAGGGCGGGACCGTGGGTGCGCCGCAACGTCCTCGATCAGCTGCCGTCCCCGTCAGCGTCGGCGTGGCGCTCGCGCGCCCGGATCCGCGACGACCTGCTCGCCTTCCTCACCGCAGACGGCGAGCCGGAGCTGTGGGCCTGGTACGGCGCCTATGACCACGTCGTGTTGTGCCAGCTCTTCGGGATGATGCCGGCCCTGCCGCGGCCGTTGCCACGGTTCACCCGTGACCTGCGGCAGCTGTGGGACGAGACAGGTCAGCCGCGGCTGCCCGCGCCGCCGGCCGACGCGCACGACGCGCTGGTCGACGCCCGCCACAACCTGGCCCGCTGGCGGGTGCTTGCTCCGCTGCGCTCCCATCGGGCGGCCGCCTCGTAGGAGAAGGCACCGCGACGCGAGTGCTGGTCGGGACGTCGATGTGGGCCGAAGGACACGGCCCGACCCGCCTTCTGCGGACGAGACCACTGCCGGCCGTGGATGTGATGCTGTCGACCAGGCGGTTGGCGGTATGTGGACCTTGTGATGGCCATCACCTCGTCTTACGCTCCGTCATCGATCGGCTTCGTCGACCGTTGGAGGACCAAGGCCGTGAAGATCGGTGTGCTGACGGGGGGCGGCGACTGCCCCGGGCTCAACGCGGTGATCCGCGCGATCGTGCGCAAGGGCATCGGGGTCTACGGGCATCACTTCGTCGGGTTCCGCGACGGGTGGCGCGGGCCGCTGGAGAACGACACCTGCGTGCTCGACATCCAGGCGGTGCGCGGGATCCTGCCGCGCGGCGGCACGATCCTCGGCTCCAGCCGGACCAACCCGTACAACATCGCGGGTGGGTCCGACCGGATCAAGGCGAACCTCGCGGAGCTGGGGGTCGACGCGCTCATCGCGATCGGCGGTGAGGACACTCTCGGCGTCGCGAGCCGTCTGTACGACGACGCCGGGGTACCGGTCGTGGGCGTGCCCAAGACGATCGACAACGACCTGGCCGCCACCGACTACACGTTCGGCTTCGACACCGCGGTCAACATCGCGATGGAGGCCATCGACCGGCTGCACACCACGGCGGAGAGTCATCACCGGGTGCTCATCGTCGAGGTGATGGGCCGGCACGCGGGCTGGATCGCGCTGCACAGCGGCATGGCCGGCGGTGCGAACGTGATCCTCATCCCGGAGCGACCGTTCGACATCGACAAGGTCTGTGCCTTCGTCGAGAGCCGGTTCGCCACCCACTACGCGCCGATCATCGTCGTCGCCGAGGGTGCCACTCCGCTCGCGGGGACGATGGTGGTCAAGGAGGGCGAGCTGGACTCCTTCGGCCATGTCCGGTTGCAGGGCATCTCCGGCCTGCTGGAGGCCGAGATCAGGGCGAGGACCGGCCACGAGTCGCGCGCGACCGTGCTCGGCCACGTCCAGCGCGGCGGCACCCCGACGGCGTTTGACCGGTGGCTGGCGACCCGGTTCGGCCTGCACGCGATCGATGCGGTCCACGACGGCGACTTCGGCGTCATGACCGCCCTGCGTGGCACCCGCATCGAGCTCGTCCCGCTGCGCGACGCCGTCGTCGAGCTCAAGACCGTCCCCGAGGAGCTCTACGCCGAGGCCGAGGTCTTCTTCGGCTGATGGCCCGCGAACGGGCGCCCGCCCGCTGGTCCCGCCGGTATACCGGCCGGACCGGCGGGCGGTGCACCCCCGATGCCGCGGTGTGCCGTCATGATCTTGCTGGTGGTGGCTGGTGCTGGTGGTGGCCGGTGAGGTCAGCCGGGCAGCAAGATGCCCTTGAGAACCTCCAGGGTCGGCTCCCGCCCGCCCTCGATATGCGCGTAGGCCAGTGCCGCGGCGAGGTCGGCGTTGCCGGAGCAGATGGCCTCGCGAAGGTCGTGATGCTCGCGGCACGCGACGCGCGGGTCGGGGTGCGCGGACAGCCGCGAGATCCAGCGAGCACGCCCGGAAACCGGGCGCATGAGGGCTGACAGCAGCGAGTTCTCGGCGAGCTCGATGATCGCCTCGTGGATGTCGGCATTCGTCGCGATGATCGCCGCGAAGTCGCCGCTCGCGAGCGCGTCGTCGGCCGCGTCGACCGCCGCGACCAGGGCCGCCGGCGACGCGCCGGCGGCCACGCGCTGGGCGGCGAGCCGCGTGCCGTAGACGTCGACGCCCAGCCGGACGGCGTACAACTCCTCGATGTCGCGCATCGTCAGCTCCGCGACCGTCGCCCCGCGCCGGGGCGACGTGGTGATGAAGCCGTCCGACTGGAGGCGGGGCAGCGCCTCCCGTACAGGTATGCGGGACACGCCGAGAGCGTCGGCGATCTCCCGCTCCCGCAGGCGTGATCCCTGCGCGTACGTGCCGGCGATGATGCGATCGCGGATCTCCCGGTAGACCTTGTCCGCCAGCGATTCCGTGGGCCAGGGGACGTCCTCGCCCACGTGCTGGTCGGTCACCGCTTGCTCGTCGTCCATACCGTGCGCATCTCCGCGATCATCCTCAGGTTCGAACCGCCGCTCCCATTCTGGCATACCAGTGTTGCTCCAGCGGAGTCGCCATGATCGGCCCGAGCGCGTCTTTTACCGCACCGAAACGGGTGGGCAAGCGGGCCGTCATCAAGGGTGTCTTCACTTGGCATACCAACTTGGCATACCAGGTTGGTATGCCAAGTTTCGCAGGGGGCTCGATGACGGTTGCGGCTCCATTCGACGCGACCCGCAGCGCCGGGTTGCCGAAGGTCGCCGCGTACATCGCGACGATCGAGGACCCAGCCTGCTGGGACGCGGCCGCCCTCCAAGCGCGCCGCGACAGCTGGGAACTCACGCTGACCGATGGCGAGGCGGACCAGCTGCGCGAGGCGGTGCGCGTGGCCAGCGCCGCGACCGGTGACTGGCGGGCCAACCCGTATCCAGGTGTCTGGCTCGCCGTGACCGAGGGCCTGGACGCGTTCTTCCAGCGCTGCGAGAGCTCGCTAGAAGGAGGCGTCGGCATCGCGCGGCTGCGCAACCTGCCGGTGAGCCGCGATGACGCCGACCTCGCCTACAACGAGAACCTGCTCTGGGCCATCGGCAGTCGCCTCGGTCGGCCCGTCAACCAGATGGGCGGCGGCACGATCCTGGCCCACCTGCGGGACCTGCGCGACCCCCGGCGAGGCCGCGACACGAAGCCCGAGGACACCAACGACCCGTTGCGCCACCACACCGACGGATCGGACCTGCTGGCCCTGATGTGCGTGCGCCAGGCCGTCACAGGCGGCAACTCGTTCATCTCCAGCTCGGCTCGTACCGTCCGGGAGATCGCGCGGCGCGAGCCGGAGCTGCTCGTGCCGCTGCTGGAGGACTACTTCGCGTTCGACCGCAACGAGGAGCAGCCCGAGGGTGAAGACCCGTTCTACCTCACCCGGCTCTGTGTGATCATCGGAAGGTCGATCAGCACCCGCTACTCGCGAGAGATGATCGAGGGGGCACAGACCGCGCCCGGGGTGCCAATGCTCACGGCGCGGCAGCGCCGCCTGATGGACGTCTTCGACGAGATCTCCGCGGAGGGCGGGGCGGAGGTCGACTTCACCTCCGGCGATCTCATGGTCGTCAACAACTACAGCGTGCTGCACGGCCGGTCCCGGTTCCACGACGCGGACGACCCCGCCCAGCGGCGGCTGCTGCTGCGACTCTGGATCGCCATGCACCACGCCCGGCCGCTGCCGTTCGACTGGGACCGGGGAGTCAACACCGACGGCCTCGGCCGCGGCGGCGTGCCGCTGAAGCACGCCGGGGTGAGCTGACATGAGCCGCGTACCGGGCCCGCTGGACACCGGCCCGCCGGCTGCGGGCTCGACGGCCGCGCCCGCGGGACGCCTGGAGCTGAGCTCGCTGCACGTCCGGCTCGGCGGGCGGACGATCCTGGCCGACATCGACCTGGCCGTGGAGCCACACGAGTTCGTCGCGCTGGTCGGCCCGTCCGGCTGCGGCAAGACCACGTTGCTCGGCGCCGTGGCGGGATTCGTCCGGCCGGAGCGCGGCGAGGTCCGGTACGACGGCCGGGCCGTCACCGGGACCGGGCCGGAGCGCGCGATGGTATTCCAGGACGACGCGGTCTTCCCGTGGATGCGCGTCCGGACGAATGTCGCATACGGCCTCAAGGTCCGCGGCGTGCCACGCCGGCAGCGGGAGCGACTGGTCGACGAGGCACTGGGCCTGGTCGGACTGCGGGCCAGCGCCGGTCTGTGGCCGCGGCAGCTGTCCGGTGGCATGCGCAAACGGGTCGACATTGCCCGCGCGCTCGCCGTCGACCCGCCGGTGCTGCTCATGGACGAGCCCTACGGCGCGCTCGACATGATGACCAAGCAGCGGTTGCAGACCGAGTTCGACGAGATCTTCGAGCGGTCGCGGATGACGGTCCTGTTCGTCACCCATGACCTTGAGGAGGCGATCTACGTGTCCGACCGGGTGGTCGTGCTCGCCCCCCATCCGGGCCGGGTCGCCGACACGCTGGCGATACCACTGCCGCGGCCGCGCCCCCCGGAGCTGAAGCTGACGCCCGCCTTCCAGGAGCTGCGCCGAGTGCTCGGGCAGCTCGTCGAGGCCGCGGAAGCGGCGGCCAACGAGACGGGTGCGCCGTGACGGTACCCACTGCCTCAGCAGCTCCGGCTCAGGCTCAGGTGACGGCCGCGGCCGTGACCGCGGCGGCGACGACGGCTCCGGCGGCGGCATCGGCCGGGCCGCCGGCCGCCACGGCCGCCACGGCCCTGCCGGTCACGGAGGCGCGGCGGACCGCGCCGACGCTCGCCGCGGCGGATGCGTCGCGACCAGCCGGCGCCGAGGTCGCCGCGTCGCGGATCGGGCGAGCCGCGCGCCGGCTGGCTCGCCGCGTCGCCATCCGCTCGCTGGTCCCCGCGCTGCTCGTCGCGGCCTGGTGCGCGGTCTCCTACGGCGGGCTCGTCCGCGCGATCTATCTACCGACGCCGTCGGCCCTGTGGTCCGCGTTCGTCGACATGCGGG
Organism: Pseudofrankia saprophytica; assembly: GCF_000235425.2. NCBI lineage: Bacteria > Bacillati > Actinomycetota > Actinomycetes > Frankiales > Frankiaceae > Pseudofrankia > Pseudofrankia saprophytica. Next base: position 986,131 of record NZ_KI912267.1, on the reverse strand, counting down.
CCGCCCTGCCCGGGGCACTTGTCACCAGCGTCGGGATGACGCTCACCGGATATGGCCTGGGGCTTGTGCTGGGCGTCGGCATGGGCCTCGTGTTCGCGTACTCACGGATGTTGCGTGACCTGTTCGGCGGTGTCCTCGACTTCATCCGGCCGGCGCCGGTGTTCGCCCTGATCCCGCTGTTTCTCCTGTGGTTCGGAATAGGCCGAGGGCCGCAGATCGCGCTGATCACGATGGGGACGAGTGTTGTGCTGAGCGTGACGACGCTCGACGCCGTGCGCAATGTCAGCCCCACGCATATCCGCGCCGCCGCGACCATGGGAGCGTCCCGCCGGGCCATCTACCGCACGATCGTGGTGCCGAGCATCTTCCCGCACCTGCTCGGCGCGGTGCGTTTCTCGGCGGTGGCGGCCTGGGGCCTCGACGTCGCGGCCGAGCTGATCGGGTCCCAGAACGGCCTGGGCTACCTGATGATGACGCGCGAGCAGTACATCGACACCGCCGGCATCCTGGTCGTCGTCGTCCTCTATGGGCTGCTCGCCACCGTCCTCGACCGCGTCATCGTGCTCGTGGAACGGCCACTCACCGGCTGGACCACCCGGGAACAGCAGTCCGCCGCCGCGGACGCGGCCTTCCGCGGGAACTAGGAAACCCGCGGCCAACCAGCCGGCGGGACATCGCGCCGGCCCGTGGCGTACGACCGCGCCCTCGATAGGTCCGCACGGCTCACGCCGCCGCCGCGGCGCCGAGTTCCACCCTGCCCCCAGCCTGCCCCAGGGCGGCTCTCTCCTGCCCAAAACAGACCGAAAAAGTAGGAAAGAAAAGGAGAAAAAATGTCAAGAAGACCGTGGCGCCCGCGTAGGGGAGCCGTCGCCGTCGCCGCCCTCCTGGCCGTGGCTCTCGGGGCCTGCTCGTCGTCGTCATCCGATGACTCGTCCGGGCCGGGCCTGACGACCGTCAAGGTCGGCATCGGCCCGTTCCTCGACAACCAGACGCTCCCGCTCGCGCAGCAGCTGGGCTTCGCCACCGAGCAGGGCATCAGGTTCGACTTCAAGACGCTGCCGTCCAACGACGCCATCTACCAGGCCATCCAGACCGGCCAGCTGGATGTGGGAGCGGGCACGATCCGCGGCCTGGTGCCGCTGGCGAAGACCGCGCCGACACTGCGCAACTACATCATTCGCGACCAGTTCCTCGGCTTCTTCCTCGTCGGGCGGACGGAGGACGGCCCGCCGGTGTACTCCGATCTCGTCGCGGGGGGCTCCACGCCCGAAGCGGCGAAGACGGCGGTCCTGAAGTCGTGGGTCGGCAAGACCTTCGACATCGTCGGCTCGCAGAACCTCGCGCCGATCGCGGCCGGCCTGCAGGCGGCGGGCATCGACCCGACGTCGATCAAGGTCAACAACTTCGCCGACGACGCCAAGGCCGCGGCCGCCTTCCAGAGCGGGGAGGGCGACTACTACACCGGCAGCCTGCCGATCCAGAGCGCGCTGCTGCTGGACCACCCGAAGGACTACGTGAACGTTGGCGGCTACGAGGTGCTCGGCCCGGCCGGCCTCGCCTACGACACCTGGACGACCAGCCAGTCCTGGCTGGACAAGAACCCTGAGCTGGCGCTCAAGGTCCTCGCCATCGTCCTGAAGACCTCCCGGTACATCGACGGCAACCTCGACAGCGCGGCGCCCAAGCTCACCGATCTGGTGAACACCGCCTCGTCCGGGAGCCTGCCGGTGGACCAGGTGAAGCTCCTCGCCACCCAGTTCACGGACTTCCTGACGCCGGAGGACCTGACCTCGAAGGTGTTCGCGGCGGCCAGCCCGTTCTACTGGCGCAACGAGGTCACGCTCGACATCGAGCAGAGCTCGCCGGCACCGCCCGCCGGCTACGACCCCGCCGAGGTGGCGAACGCCGAGGAGTGGTTCCAGAAGCTGCGGGCCAACAGCGCGCTCATGACCTGGGTCAACGGCCCGTTGAACTAGTGCGGTCGCCGGGGCGGGCAGGCAGCGCCCACCCCGGCGACCGCCCACCAGGGCGGTTGGGATGGCGGCTCGCCCGCGTCGAGCGCCCCTCGACGCGGGCGAGCCGGCGTGTCATGTCACTGTGTGCCACCGCACGATCGGCCCGCGGGAAACTGGAGTGAAACGTTCGGTCGACTGCCCGTACCCTGGTTGGGTGATGGACCTCGGACCTGATGGCGGGCAGACGGAACTCGAGCGGCCGCGACCGGAACTGGACTTCTGGCGGACCCTGTCGGCCAAGCAGCAGCCCTCCTGGCCGGACCAGGGCGAGCTGCGGGCCGCCTATGCCGAGCTCGCCACGCTGCCGCCGCTGGTGACGGCTCCCGAGGTCCGCTCGCTCACCGAGCGGCTCGCGGACGTCGCCCGCGGGGAGGCGTTTCTGCTCCAGGGCGGTGACTGCGCGGAGACGTTCGCCGCGAACACCGCCAACAAGATCCGCGACAAGGTGAAGACGCTGCTGCAGATGGCGGTCGTGCTCACCTATGGTGCCAGCACGCCGGTGGTGAAGGTCGCCAGGATCGCCGGCCAGTACGCCAAGCCGCGTTCGACGGACATCGAGACGTCCACCGGCCTGCCGTCCTACCGCGGCGACGCGGTCAACCGCATCGAGTCGACGCCCGAGGGCCGCCGGCCGGACCCGGCCCGGATGGTCTCCGCCTACCACCACAGTGCCGCCGCGCTGAACCTGATCCGCGCGTTCGCGACCGGCGGGTTCTCGAGCCTGTCCCAGGTCCACGAGTGGAACAAGGCGTTCGTGCGCGACTCGGCCGCCGGCCGCCGCTACGAGCTGATGGCCACCGACATCGAGCGGGCGCTCGCGTTCATGGCCGCCTGCGGCATCGACCTCGACCGCACCGCCGAGCTCGGCGGCGTCGAGCTGTACACCAGCCACGAGGGCCTGCTGCTGGAGTACGAACGGGCGCTGACGCGGGTCGAGGAGGCGACGGACGCGGTCTACGACCTGTCCGCCCACATGATCTGGATCGGCGAGCGCACCCGTGACCTCGACGGCGCGCACATGGACTTCCTGTCCAGGGTCGGCAACCCGATCGGCTGCAAGGTCGGTCCCAAGGCGAGCCCCGACGAGGTCCTCGCGATCGTCGAGCGGCTCAACCCCGACCACATCCCCGGCCGGCTCATCCTGATCTCCCGGATGGGCGCCGGCAAGATCCGCGACGCGCTGCCGCCGGTCATCGAGAAGGTCAACGGCGCCGGCCACCCGGTGGTCTGGGCCTGTGACCCGATGCACGGCAACACCCGCGACGTGAGCGGCGTGAAGACCCGCCACTTCGACGACGTGCTCGACGAGGTGCTCGGCTTCTTCGAGGTCCACCAGCAGCTCGGCACCCACCCCGGTGGCCTGCACATCGAGCTGACCGGCGACGACGTCACCGAGTGCCTCGGCGGCGGCCAGAAGATCGGCGAGGCCGACCTCGGCGGCCGCTACGAGACGGCCTGCGACCCGCGCCTGAACACCAGCCAGGCTCTGGAGCTCGCCTTCCTCGTCGCCGAGATGCTCCAGGCCGCCCGCTCCCGCCGCCGCTGAGTCTCTGGTTCGCTCCGTCCAGGCACGGCCCTCCGGCAGCCCGCTCGCCTGGCGGCTCGCGGGCTACCTCCGGGCCGTGTCCTCCTCCGCGAACGGGCGCTGCGGCGACCTCGCTGCGGCCTCCCTACTTCGCTTCGCTCGTAGGGAAGCCTCCGCGAGGCGCGCCTCCGCGCCAGCTCGGTTGCGTGACGCTTGCACGGTTCGACCATGGCCAACCCCCGGGGCCACGTCGCTTCGCTCGTGGGGTGGCCTTCGTGCCTTGTCGGTACGAAACCCGCGACCAGCACAGGTCCGGACGTTCCACGAGCGAAGCGACGTGGCCCTACCGAGACAGCGGTTTCGGGTAGGTGACGTTCAGCGGTAGGCGACCGTGCGGGCGCGGAGGCGCGCCTCGCGGAGGCCCGGCCCACGAGCGAAGCGAGGTGGGTCGGGCCGCAGCGAGGTCGCCGGAGCGCCCGTGAGCGCAGGAGGACGGCGCGCGGAGGTCCCGTGGGAGCGACGGGGTCCCTGCGGAATCGGCGAAGCCGATTTCGGAGGTCGTGAGTACGGGGCCGGAGCGCGCCGCCCGCACGGAGCGAACCAGCAACTCAGCCCAGTACGACGTGGATGGTCGTGCCCTGCTCGACTCGGGTGCCGGCGGGTGGGTTGGTCGACTTGACCTTCCTCCCGAAGAACCAGTTCTGGAAGTCGGCCTGGAGCCCGGCCTCCTGGAGGATCGACTGCGCCTGGTCGGCCGACTTCCCTCTGAGGTTCGGGACCGTGACCATGACGCCAGAGCCGTCGCCGCCACCGTCGACGGCCGAGACGAACAGCGTGATGGTGCCGCCTGGGTTGACCTGCTGACCTGGGTCCGGTGAGGTACGCGCGACCTTGTCCTTGTCGAACGCGCCGCTGGTGTCGATGTCCTTCTGGACGGTGAACCCGAGCGCTTCCAACTCGGCCTTCGCGTCGTCGTAGGACTTGCCGACGAGGTCGTCGGGGACGGTCCGGGCGGCCGGGCCGCTGCTGACCAGCAGGGTGACCTGGGTGCCGGGATCGACCTTGGTGCCCGCCGCCGGGTCAGTCCCGATGATCTTGTTCTTGTCGACGTCGTCGCTGGGCTGTTGCCGCAGGCCGGCGAACCCGAGGTTCGTCGACTGGAGCTCGGCCTGCGCGTCCGCCTGCGACTTGCCCTTCAGGTCGGGGATGGAGATCTGCTCGGGCCCGAGCGACAGGATGATCGTGACGGTGTCGCCGGGGTCGACCTTGGTGCTGCCGTTGGGCGAGTAGTCGGCGACCTTGTCTTTGGGGATGGTCGAGCTGTGGACGGGCGATCCGTAGGTCCACTTCAGGCCGTCGGACCTCAGCTCGGCCTCGGCGTCCGCCTTGGTCAGCCCCGTCAGCAGAGGTACCTCGGTGCCGCCACCGCCGCCCACCATCGCCTTGATTCCGACGATCAGGAGGATCAGCACGACCACCACGGCAAGCACCGCGTACGCCCACGCCGGCGGGCGGAAGCCCCCGGCGCCGCGGTGGCCGGTCGGCTGGTTCCCGTAGCCGGGCGCGTCTCCTCGGCCGCCGGGGGCGGCGCGGTGGCCGCCGCCGCGCCCGGCCGGCTCGGGAGAGTAGGCCGGCGTGTCGAGGTAGCCGCCGAGCTCGTCCTCGCCGGGACGGTGCTCGACCCGGGTGGGCGTGTAACGGCCCGCCGGCGCCGGACTGGGCGGGTAGTCGGCCAGGTAGGGAGGCACCGCGGGCCCGGCCGAGCCTGGCCCGGCGGGGCCGGAGTCGGCGATCAGGGGCACCACGCGGCGTACCTCGTCGAGCAGCGCCACGCCGTCCGACGGGCGCTCGTCGGGCCGGCGGGCGGTGGCCCGCAGCACGAGGTGGTCGAGCTCGGGCTCGATGCCGCCCGCGATGGTCGACGGTGCGGGGATCTCGCTGTGGACCGACTGGTAGGCGACCGACATCGGGGTGGCGCCGGTGTGCGGCAGCTGGCCGGTGAGCATCTCGAACAGCACGACACCGGCCGCGTACACGTCGCTGCGATAGTCCGCGACGCCGTGGGTGACCTGCTCGGGCGCGAGATACCCGACGGTCCCCATGACCACGCCCTGGGTCAGCGCGGCCGTCGGCTGGCTGATGGGGCGGGCGAGGCCGAAGTCCGCGACCTTCACCTGGCCATCGTCACCTAGCAGGATGTTCTCCGGCTTGATGTCGCGGTGAATGATGCCGGCCAGGTGCGCGGCGGCCAGCGCCTCGGCGATGGCCTCCATGATGTCTATGGCCTCGTAGGGCGCGAGCCGCCCGTGTGTGCCCAGGTGCTGGCGCAACGACCTGCCGCGTACCAGCTCCATGACCAGGTAGTTCAGGACCCCGACCGGCGTCTGGGCCGCGCCCTGGTCCATGACCTGCACGACCCGCGGGGAGTTCAGCTTGGCGACTGCCCGGGCCTCCCGGTGGAACCGTGCGACGAAGTCCGGCTCGTGCATGAGGTTCGGATGCATCACCTTCAGGGCGACCATCCGGTCCAGCCGGTTGTCGTGCGCGATGTAGACACTCGCCATGCCGCCGACGGCCAGCCGCTCCTGCGCGGTGTACCGGCCGTCCAGCAGGCGACCGATGACGGGGTCCGCGACCGTGGCATCCACGCCGACAGTTTACGATTAGGGGGCTGCGGTGAAGTGCGCCCGCCTCGCGATCACCTTACCGACATACTCCTGGGTGTCCGGAAAGAAACCGTACCGTCGCACCGAGTCAAGGCCCTGGTAATAACTGCCGACCGTCGTAGGAACATCCCCCGACGTCTCTGCCAGCAGGAATCGCAGGAACGCCACCCCGCCCGCGATGTTGTCGGCCGGGTTCGACTGGTCGACCGGACGGTCGAGCACGGTGCTCAGCCAGCGCGCGGTGCGCGGCATCAGCTGCATGACACCGACCGCCCCGACCCGGCTGACGGCCGTCGGGTCGAACCCGCTCTCGACCGAGGCGATCGCCAGCGCGAGCGTCGGGTCGATCCCCTGGCGGGCCGCCTCCGCCCGGATCACCAGCTGGGTCTGGCCGATGGCGGAGAGGGCCGGCACCGGGCCCGCCGGTGCCGCGACGCCCGGCACGACCCCATCACCCGACGCACCGGGCAGGACGGGCGCGGAGGTGCTGGCCGAGAGGGTGATGGCGGGCGTGCCGACCTGACCCGGGTCGGGCGTGACCAGCAGGATCTGGCCGATCCGCAGGCCGTCGTCGGGGCCGAGCCCGTTGCGGGCCGCGAGATCGGCGACGCTCAGGCCCGCCCGGGCCGCCAGCACCGACAGCGACTCACCCGGCTGGACGACATACCCGCCCGGTGGCGGGGCCGGCTGACACGCCCCCGCCGGCGACCAGGACGCACAACCCCCGGCCATCCGCGGCTGGGCCGTCTCCGCCGCCCCGGAATGGGAACCCGGGAGGTAGAGCAGCTCTCCCGCCCGTAGCTCGTCGTCGGGCAGGCCGTTCACGGTCCTGATCCGCTCGACGGTGGTCCCGTGCCGGGCGGCCAGCGACCACAGCGAGTCTCCGGGGCTGACCTCATAGGGCCCCCACCCGCCAGCGGCCGCGCCGCCGGCGAGCGCGACGGCGAGCGCGGTGACCAGTAACCCGGCGCCTCGGACCGTGGCGGAGCTCGGCCGCTGGGCATGGGCGAGGCGGGCGGCGCGCGCCAGGGCAATCGGGCGTCGTGGTGGCATCCGGGCTTCCTCCGGCGTCGGTCGGCAAGGACCGACAGTGACGGACCATGCGCACAACAGCAAGATCATCCCTGTCTGGGGTGCGAGGTCCGCGTGGTACCGCTGCCTCGCCCGCTAGCCGCGTTCGGGCGAACGCGGGGCATACAATCCGGGCGGACCCGGGGAGCCCGCGTGAGGCGGGCTGAGAGGCCGACCAGCAGCCGTCGGCGACCCGTCGACCCGATCGCGATCATGCGCGCGTGGGGAGGGAAAGGTGATGGCAGCACCTGGAACGGCGTCGGCCGGGCTCACCGAGCTCGAGGACGAGCCGCTGCGGATCGGCGGATGGGCGTTCACCAGCCGGCTCATGGTGGGCACGGGGAAGTTCGGCAGTCACGCCCTGATGCGCGACAGCCTCGTCGCCAGCGGAGCCGAGATCGTGACGGTCGCGCTGCGCCGGGTGGACCTTGACCGGGCCGGCGAGGGCGACGTGCTCGACTTCGTCCCACCGGGGGTGACCCTGCTGCCGAACACCTCCGGCGCCGTCAACGCCGAGGAGGCGCACCGGCTCGCCCGGCTCGGCCGGGCCTCGACGGGCAGCCCGCTCGTCAAGCTGGAGGTCACTCCCGACCCGCGCACGCTCGCGCCGGACCCGGTGGAGACGCTGCGCGCCGCCGAACTGCTGATCGCCGACGGGTTCACCGTGCTGCCGTACTGCCCGGCCGACCCGGTGCTCGCCCGCCGGCTCGAGGAGGCGGGCTGCGCGACGGTCATGCCGCTCGGCAGCTGGATCGGCTCCAACCGCGGCCTGCGCACCCGCGACGCCCTCGAGGTGATCATCGAGGCGGCCGGCGTGCCGGTCGTCGTCGACGCCGGCCTGGGCGTTCCCTCCGACGCCGCGGAGGCGATGGAGATCGGCGCGTCCGCCGTCCTCGTCAACACCGCGATCGCGGTCGCGAGCAACCCGGTGACGATGGCGCGCGCGTTCGCCCTCGCGACCGTCGCCGGCCGGCTCGGCTACCTCGCCGGCCGCGGCGCCGTCAGCGCGTCGACGAGGGCCGAGGCGTCCTCTCCGCTGACCGGCTTCCTCGGCGCCCAGCCCGGGACCCTCGCCCCGTGAGCGCCCCGCCGGGGGAGTTCGCGAAGGTCCTCGCCGGTCTCGACCCGCCGGGGATCGCCGCCGCCGGGCTGCGCGCCGACGACGCCGCGGTGACCGCCGTGCTCGCGACCGCGCGCGCCGGCGGCCGGCTCGGGCTCGCCGACCTCGCCGTCCTGCTCTCCCCGGCCGCGACCGGCCGGATCGAGGAGCTGGCCCGCGCCGCCCGCGAGACGACGCTGCGCCGCTTCGGACGCGCCGTGCGGCTGTTCGCCCCGCTGTACGTCTCGAACGCCTGCCTGTCGTCGTGCACGTACTGCGGCTTCTCCAAGGGGCTGCCGGTCGTGCGCCGGACGCTGTCCCTCGACGAGACCGAGGCCGAGGCGCGGCTGCTGGCCGAGCGCGGCTTCCGCCACCTGCTGCTGGTCTCCGGCGAGCACCGGACGGAGGTGTCCGCCGACTACCTCGTCGCCGTCGTCGAGCGGCTCTCCCCGCTGTTTCCAGCGATCTCGATCGAGACCCAGACCTGGTCGGACGACACCTACGCCCGGCTCGTCGCCGGCGGGCTGGTCGGGGCGGTCCACTATCAGGAGACCTACGACCGGACCCGGTACCGCGAGGTGCACGTCGCCGGGTGGAAGCGCGACTTCGACCGCCGGTTGTCCTCGTTCGAGCGGGCCGGCGCCGCCGGCGTGCGTCGCCTCGGCCTCGGCGTGCTGCTCGGCCTCGCCGTCGACTGGCGAGCGGACGTGCTCGCGCTCGCCGCGCACGCGTCGTTCCTGTCCCGCCGGTTCTGGCGCACGGAGATCACCGCGGCGCTGCCGCGGATCCGGCCGAACGCGGCCGGCTTCCCGCCGGTGGTCGTCGTCGGCGACGCCGAGTTCGTCCAGGCGCACGCCGCGCTGCGGCTCTACGAGCCCGACCTGGACCTGTCGCTGTCCACCCGCGAGCCCGCGGCGATGCGCGACGGCCTGGTCCGCATCGCGGTGACCACGATGAGCGCGGGCTCGTCCACCGAGCCGGGCGGCTACGGGACACCCGGCAGCGCGCAGGAACAGTTCTCGATCAGCGACGAGCGCCCCCCGGACGCCGTCGCGGCCATGCTCGTCGAGGCCGGCTACGACCCGGTCTGGAAGGACGCCTTCCCGCTGGTCGCAACCTGACCAGCAAGGTCACCACATGACGGCGCGTGGACGCCGCCGGTTGTGATCTGGCGAATCTCACGGGGGCTTCCTGGCGTGGTGCGCAGGTAGCCTGCGGCCATGGAACACGTTGTGGTGGTGGGCGCCGGGCTGGCTGGCGGCCGGACCGTCGTCGAGCTGCGCGAGCAGGGGTACACCGGCCGGATCACGCTGATCGGGGCTGAGGAGCACCCGCCCTACGACCGTCCGCCACTGTCGAAGGCAGTGCTGACCGGCCGCACCGACAGCACCCACCTGCCCTACGGGCTGCACGACCTGGACAGCGTCGAGCTGCTGCTCGGCCGGCAGGCGACCGGCCTGGAACCCGGCGTGGTCCACACCGACGCGGGCCCCGTCGAGTACGACGGCCTGGTGATCGCCAGCGGCTCGGCGCCGATCCGGCTGCCCGGCGCGCCCGGCCAGCGGGTGCTGCGCACCATCGACGACTCGCTCGCGCTGCGCGAGGCGCTGCGTCCGGGGCTGCGGCTCGTCATCGTCGGTGCCGGCTGGATCGGCGCCGAGGTCGCGACCGTCGCCGCCAAGCAGGGCGCCGAGGTGACCGTCGTCGAAGGTGGCGGCTTCCCGCTCGCGCCGCTGGGCGCCGAGGTTGGCGGGCACGCCGTCCACTGGTACGAGGAAGCCGGTGTCACCCTGCGCGTCGACGCCATGGTCGACAAGATCGGCGAGGACGGGCTGCTGCTCGTGGGCGGCGAGTTCATCCCGGCCGACGAGATCGTCGTCGGCGTCGGCGTGCGCCCGGACGTCGGCTGGCTCGGCGGGGCGCTGGCCCTCGAGCGCGGGATCGTCAGCGACGAGCACCTGCTGGCCACCTGGGCCCCCGACGTCGCCGGCGCGGCGGGCGCCGCGCCGGTGGTCGCCGTCGGCGACTGCGCGGCCTGGTGGTCGCTGCGCTACGGCAAGCGGATGCACGTCGAGCACTGGGACAGCGCCCAGGGCGCGCCCGCCGTCGCGGCCAGCACCCTGCTCGGCCTCGCCGCCGGCCAGGCCGTCGCCGACCTGCCCGTCTACAACCCGGTGCCGTACTTCTGGTCGGAGCAGTTCGGCCGGATGGTGCAGTTCGCCGGCCTGCCGGCGGACGACGCCCATCTGGTGTTCCGCGGCGACCCGACCGCGCGCCGGGAGCCGGACGCCAAGAAGGCACCCGGCTGGACGGCCGGCTGGTTCGCCCCGGACGGCACGCTCACCGCGCTGGTGACGGTGGCGCGCCCGATCGACATGGTCGCCGGCCGCCGCCTGCTCGCCGCCGCGGCCCGCCCCGACCAGGCCCAGTTCGCCGACCCGGCCGTCCCCCTGAAGTCCTTCGTGGCTGACTGAGGCCGTCCCTGGTGACCGACCGGCCGTCCCTGGTGACGGACCCGGCCGTCCCTGGTGACCGACCGAGGCCGTCCTTCGTGGCCGACCTGAGGCGCACGTGGGCGCGGGACGGCCTCCCACACGGTTTCGGGCCGCCAGACAAGGCGTGCTTCATGACCAGATCTCATGCCGCGCGCCGGCGGCGCGGTCCGGGCCCGCCGGGGCGGGGCGCCGGCTGCGCCGCCCTGTGACCGGCCGATGTCACACTACGTGGTGGCCGCGGCGGCTTGTCGCTGGTCGTGGGCTCGCCGGTGCCCGTCGTCAGGAGCGTGGGGCGGGGCGGCTAGCTGGACGTTCGGGTCGATCGGACGTATAGCACCCGTTGGCGGGCGGATGGGGTCCTGTCACTAGAGTCTGGCGCTGTGCCGCGCATTCACCTGGTCTCCAACCTGCCTGGGGTGAGCGCCCTCGGTGACCACCTCCGGGCCGCCGGGCTCGGGCCTACCTCAGCCCGCTCCGCCGACGCCCTACTGGTCCTCATCGACCGGCCGCTGGACTCCGTCGAGCAGGAGCTTCTCGACCGTGCGCGGCAGTCGGTGCCGGTGCTGCTCGCGGGACCCACCGTGCGCGCGCTGCCGTCCGACAGCCCGCTGGTCGAGGCCTCCGGGCTGATTCCCGGCCACACGACGCCCGCGCACGAGCTGCGGGTGACGGTCGGCCCGAACGGCGCGCAGGTCGCCGCCCGGATGGGCGACTTCCGACCGGTCGACAGCTGGGTCGTCCCCGACAAGATCGCCGACGACGTCGAACGGCTGCTGGTCGTCCAGCACAGCCTGACCGAGTACCCGGTCTGCACCTGGCGGCCGTCCACCGGCCTGGGCATGTTCACCCTCGGCTCCACCGCGAGCACGCTCGCCGATCCCGCCTACCACCGGCTGGTCGGCCGCTGGCTGCGCCACACCCTCGGCGTCCACGACGCCGAGCCCGTCGGCGTAGGCCTGCTCGGCGCCCCGGGCATGCCGGGGGCCCACCACCAGTCGGCCGTCGAGGCCACCGAGGGCCTGAACCTGGTCGCGGTCAGCGGCACCGGCCGCGCCGCCGGCGCCCGGTCCGGCGAGGGTCAGGCACGCTCCTACGACGAGCCCGACGGCCTGATCGCCGACGCGGACGTCCGCCTCGTCATCATCGGCACCCCGAACAACACCCGCGCGCAGTGGGCCGCCCGAGCGCTGGAGGCCGGCAAGGACGTCGTCATCCCGTCCCCGTTCGCGCTGTCCACCCAGGAGGCCGACGACCTGGCGCTGCTCGCCGCCGCCCGCTCGTCGCTGCTCGCGACCTACCCGGAGCGTCGCGAGGACCCGGCCTACCAGAGCCTGCGCGCGGCCGTCCGCAGCGGCGCCATCGGCGACGTCCTGTCGGTCGAGATCGCCCACGGCGGGTACAACCGGCCTTCCGGCGGCTGGCGCGACGACGAGCGCGCCAGCGGCGGCCTCATTCACGACCGTGCCGCGGGGCACCTCGACTGGGTGCTCGACCTGGTGGACGAGCCGGTCGAGTGGGTCACGGCCACCGCCCAGAAGCGGGTCTGGCACCACGTCACCAATGCCGACCACGCCCGCGTCCTGCTGCGCTTCGCCAGCGGCGCCGAGGCACAGGTGACGGTCTCCGACCTGCTCGCGGTGCCCACCGCCCGGCTGCACGTGCTCGGCACCACCGGTTCGATATTCGGCGACGACCCGGCGATGGCCGCCCTCGCCACCGGCACCCCCGCCGAGACGGCGCCGGCGGACACATGGTCCCGGGCCGGCGGCCGGCACGCCGGCCGAAACGGCGACGGCGCCCCGTACACCCCGCTGTCGGCCGGACCGCTCACGGTGGTCTCCCACGACGGCACCAGAACCCGGCTGCCGCTTCCGGCCGGCCCCGCCCACCCGTTCTACCGCGACCTCACCGACGCGCTCCTGTCCGGCTGGCCGCTCACCTCCTACCGGGTGGAGGCCGCCCGCAGGGTCGTCGCCGTCGCCGAGGCCGCCACTCGCTCCGCGGGCGGCGGCGGCGTCCAGATCGGCCCGGCCTGACCGGTGTCCTGCCTGACTGGTCACGGGCGCGAGGCCGGTCTTGAGGACACCTCCCGGTCGTGTTTACTTTCGACCATGGACAACTGGTTGCCGCTGCCTGACATCGCCGAGGCGATGGGGGTCCCGATCACGCGGGTGCGTCAGCTCGTGCGGGAGGGCAGCCTCCTCGCTCGCCGCCAGGAGGACGGCATACTGCGGGTTCCAGCCGGCTTCATCCAGGACGGCCAGCTCACGAAGGGCCTGTCCGGCACGCTGACGGTGCTCGCCGACGCCGGCTACACACCCGACGAGGCCATCGACTGGTTGCTGCGCGAGGATCCGAGCCTTCCCGGCACGCCGCTGGACGCGCTGCGCGAGAACCGTGGCAGGGAGGTCAAGCGCCGTGCCCAGGCGCTCGGATTCTGACCGCGGCGGGCGGGCGGCGGCCGCGCGGCGCCGCGCCCAGGGTCCAGAATGCGTAGGGTCCAGAGTGTGGGTGATCCGTCTGTGGCCGCGGTGGTCGTCATCGTGAACGGCCAGGAGCGGCGGGTGCCGGAAGGGCAGCCGCTCCTCGAGCTGATCGCCGAGCTGGGCCTGCGTCCTGGGTCGGTGGTGGTCGAGTACAACGGCGAGGCGCTCACCGCCGCGCAGCGCCGGGATGTGCGGCTGCGCGCTGATGACCGGCTCGAGCTCGTCCGGGCGGTCGCCGGTGGCTGACAGCGACCCGGCGGCGCCCGCGGACGCCTCGGCGGCCCGCGCGGCGAGGCTGGCGCGGCTCGCGGACGCCCGGCTCTACCTGTGCACCCCCCGCCAGCCTGACTTCGACGCCTTCCTCGACGGCGTGCTCGCCCCGCCCGCCACCGGCACCGGCTTTGACGGCGTTGCCGCGCCGGGCGTCGACCTGATCCAGCTCCGGGAGAAGGGGCTGGAGTGGCGGGAGGAGGCCGCGGCGCTGGAGCGGATGCTCGCCGCCGGCCGCCGCCACGGCGCGCTGGTCAGCGGCAACGACCGGGCGGACCTGGCCTCGGTGCTCGGCGTCGACATCCTGCACGTCGGCCAGGACGACATCCCGCCGGCCGTCGCGCGCCGCCTCCTCGGCCCCGGCGTGATCCTTGGCCTGTCGACGCACGACGAACGGCAGCTCGAGGCGGCGCTGGCCGACCCGGATGTCGACTACTTCTGCGTCGGCCCGGTCTGGCCGACGCCGACGAAGGAGGGCCGCCCCGGGGTGGGCCCGCGACTCCTCGCCGCGGCCGTCGCCGCCGCCCCGCCGTTCACACCCGGTTCGAAGCCGTGGTTCGCGATCGGCGGCATCGACGAGGAACGCCTCGACACGGTGCTCGCCACCGGCGCGCGCCGTGCCGTCGTCGTCCGCGCCATCACCGGCGCGCCCGACCCGTCCGCCGCGTCCGCCGCCCTCGCCGCCCGTCTGCGCGCCGCGGGCTAGCCCGGCGCAGCCCAGTCCTCGCAGCGTCCGGCCGGTTCTGATGCGTCACCTCGGCTACCTCGCGGTGCTGGCGGCCTGCCTGCTCGGCACCGCGCCGCTGGAGGTGTTCCTGCGCACCCGGGTCTACGCCCGGTGGCGCCGGCTGGTGCGCACCCTCATCCCGGTGCTGGCCGTCTTCGTGGGCTGGGACCTGTACGCGATCGCGCGCGAGCAGTGGACGTTCGACGCGCGCGGCGTCACCGGGGTGCGGCTGCCGGGCGGGATCCCGCTGGAGGAGGCACTGTTCTTCGCCGTCGTGCCGATCTGCGCGATCCTCACCCTGGAGGCCGTCCGCGCCCGGCGTCGCGACTGGCCCGTCGGTGACGAACCGCCGCCCCCCGAGTCTCAGCCGCCGGGGCCCGGATGAGCTACACGGCGCTCGCCGTCGCGGGCGTGCTCGCCGCCGTCACAGCCGACGCGCTGGTGTTCCGGCTGAGGCTGGTGCGACGGCGGGCGTTCTGGACCGCCTACGCGATCATCATCGTCTGCCAGCTGATCACGAACGGGGTGCTCACCGGGTTCGGCATCGTGCGCTACGACCCGGCCACGATCCTCGGTCCGCGGGTCGCGTTCGCCCCCGTCGAGGACCTGCTGTTCGGCTTCGCCCTCGTCCTGTGGACCCTCGACTGGTGGGTCTGGTGGGGCCGCCGCGACCGTGATCATCGCCGGCGGTCCCACGACCGGCCCACGCGACCGGCCGGCGACCCTCCCGGGTAGGTACCGAACCGTGGTCGATGGTCGCCCGAATAGGCACGACCATCGACCACGCTCCGTCGACCGTGTGCAAGCCGTGGTCGATGGTGGTGTCCTAGGACACCACCATCGACCACGAACCGGTGGGTCAGGACGACGGGCGGTTGCCCTGCATGTCGGCGTTCGCGGCGGCCTTGGCGACCAGGTCGGGGATGACCTCGCCCAGCTCGCCCGGCTCCCACTTGCCCTCGCGGTTGACCGACGGGCCGTTCACCCAGCCCTCGGTGACGCTGATGAAGCCGCCCAGGACCGAGAACACCCGGCCGCTGACGCCCTTCGACTGGGGCGAACCGAGCCAGACGACCAGCGGGGAGATGTTCTCCGGCCCGAGCGGGTTCCAGTCGGCCTTCGCCTCGGGCTGCTCCTTGAGGTCCTCCTCCTGCTTCTTGACGAAGCCGAGGTCCTCGGTCATCCGGGTGAGCGCGGTTGGGGCGATCGCGTTGACGGTGACGCCGTAGCGGCCCAGTTCCATGGCGGCGATGACGGTGAACGCGGCGATGCCGGCCTTCGCGGCGCCGTAGTTCGTCTGGCCGACGTTGCCGAAGATGCCCGACGGCGACGAGGTGTTGATGATGCGGGCGTCGTTGGTCTCGCCGGCCTTGGAACGGTCCCGCCAGTACGCCGCGGCGTGGTGCGCGACGCCGAAGGTGCCCTTCAGGTGCACCTTGATGACGGCGTCCCACTCGGCCTCGGTCATGTTCACCAGCATCCGGTCGCGCAGGATGCCGGCGTTGTTCACGACGACGTCCAGCGTGCCGAAGGTGTCGACGGCCTGGTCGACGAGGTTCTTGGAGCCGTCCCAGGTCGAGATGTCCTCGGTGTTCGCGACCGCCTCGCCGCCCGCGGCGACGATCTCGGCGGCTACGGACTGCGCCGGGCCCGCCGACGCGCCGGTGCCGTCCCGGGCTCCGCCGAGGTCGTTGACGACGACCTTCGCGCCCTCGGCGGCGAACGCGAGCGCGTGCTCCCGGCCGATGCCGCCGCCCGCGCCGGTGATGACGACGACGCGTCCCTCGCAGATCCCGCTCATGCCCGGACTCCTCTTGTCACGTGTCGAGTTCCGTTCTGTTCTGTCGATCTTGCCTGCGCCTGGGACGAACCGCGCTGGTCTGACGTCCCATATGCCCGCCGGCCAGGAGATCTGGTGCCGCCGAACTTCGCTTACCCAGCGATTTCCGCGGCGGCGGAGGTCGGCGGCGGAGCTGGAGGTCATCGTGTCGCGCCTGCGCGTCACGGGCCAGCGAAGGCAGCGACCTCCGCCGTCCGGACGCGTCCGGTGTGCGCCGTGGCGCCCGTGTGGGCAGGATGGGGGACGGCGCGTGCCGTAGGCCCCAACCGGCGGTGCTCTTGGTTCACCCCAGAGCGCGGGGTCCTCACCGATTCCAGCGCCAGCAGGAATCGGCGGGGGAGCAGTGCCGTACCGATGCTGGATCGAGAGCAGATACGGACGGGTGCCGTGCAGGAGAGTGACTTCGCCGAGGTGCTGGCCTCGGTACGACGGTTCGTGCGCGAACGGGTCGTGCCGCTGGAACAGGAGATCGAAGAGACCGACGAGATACCGGCGGCCCTGCGGGCCGCGGCCGCCGAGATGGGGCTGTTCGGGTTCGCGATTTCCGAGCTCTACGGCGGGCTGGGCCTGTCGATGAGCGAGGAGGTCCGGCTCGTCTACGAGCTCGGCTACACCACGCCGTCGTTCCGGTCGATGTTCGGGACGAACAACGGGATCGCCGGCCACGTGCTGCTCGAGGGCGCGACCGAGGAGCAGAGGAAGACCTGGCTGCCGAAGGTCGCCTCGGGGGACTGGACCGCGTCGTTCGCGCTGACCGAGCAGGGCGCCGGCTCCGACCCGGCCGGCCTGGCCACCACCGCCGTCCGCGACGGCGACGAGTGGGTGATCAACGGCTCCAAGCGGTTCATCACCAACGCGCCGCTCGCCGACGTCTTCATGGTCTTCGCCCGGACCGACCCGCACGCCTCGCCCAGCCGGGGCATCACCACGTTCATGGTCGAGAAGGGCACGGCCGGCCTGTCCGTCGGCCCGCGCGACCACAAGATGGGCCAGGCCGGCGCCTGGACCGCCGACGTCTACTTCGACAACGTGCGGGTTCCGTCGTCGGCGCTCATCGGCGGGGAGGACGGCGTCGGGCGGGGCTACGCGACCGCGATGCGCTGCCTCGCGCACGGGCGGATCCACATCGCGGCGCTGTGCGTCGGCATGTGCCAGCGGCTCGTCGACGAGTCCGTCTCCTACGCGGCCTCCCGGGAACAGGGCGGCGCGGTGATCGGCACCTACCAGCTGGTCCAGGGCCTGATCGCAGACTCGGCGACCGACCTCTACGCCGCCCGCGCGCTTGTCTCCGACGTCGCCGCCAAGTTCGACGACGGCAGCGACAAGCGAATCGGGCCGTCCTGCGCCAAGTACTTCGCCTCGGAGGCGGTCGGGCGGATCGCCGACCGGGCGGTGCAGATCCACGGCGGTTCCGGCTACATCCGCGGCGTCCCGGTGGAGCGTTTCTACCGCGACGCCCGGTTGTTCCGGATCTACGAGGGCACGAGCCAGATCCAGCAGATCGTCATCGCCCGCGGCCTGCTGGCCCAGGCCGGATCCTGACGGTCCCCGGCTGTGCGGTGGCGAGGCGCTCAGCGCCCCGCCACCGCACAGCCCCGATGGGTCTAGACGGGGACGACGAAGGTCGCCTCGCCCTTGATGTGGGTGCCGCCGGTCTGGCGGGTGACGAGCAGATCCAGGTCGACGAGCTGCTGGCCGGCCTCCTCGCGCAGCCCGGTCACGGTCGCGCGGTAGGTGAGTACGTCGCCTGGCCAGGCCTGCTCCCGGAACTGGGTGCTGAACCGGCGGAGGTTCGCGGCGCCGAAGCAGTCGGTCACATACGTGCCCAGAACACCGGCCTGCAGCATCCCGACGGCGAACACGGTCGGGAACCCGGCTGCCCGGGCGAACTCCTCATCGTGGTGGATGGGATTGAGGTCGCCGGACGCGCCCTGGTAGCGGACGAAGTCCGTGCGGGTGAGCGGTTGGTCGATGAGCGGCGCGGGTCCAAGGCCCACCGCCAGGTCCTCCCAGGCGGGTCTGGGGCCGAGCACCGGCGTGCTGGCCGCACCGGTGCCGAGGTCGGCTGTGGTGGTCATCGGGCGTCGTCCTTCCCGTCGCTGGCCGCGCTGGCCGCCGCCGGCGCCTGGCTGGTGACGATCACGGTGTTCTTCGCCTCGGCGACCAGACGGCCATCGGGCGTGCGGAACTCGTTGACGACCACGATGAACCGCATCGTGCCACCGCGGCGGCCTTCCTTGACGTAGTCGGCGGCGATCTTCGCGCGGCCGACGAGCCGGGTGCCGGCGCGCGGTGGCTCGCCGTGGAAGACGAACTCCTGGCCGCCGTGCAGCACGCGGCCGAGGTCGATCTCCTCGTATCCCTCGATCTCGTCCCACGGCACACCGGCGCCGTCGGACCAGAACGCGGAGGTCATCAGGAAGGTGGCCGGCGAGACCGGCCGCTCGGCCGTCAGGTAGTCGGGGTTGCGCGACTTGGTCGCCCGGGCGAACTCGCGGATCTTGCCGAGTTCGACCTCCATCGTGTAGCCCGGTGCGGGCATGGGGCTCCTCCCTCACGGCGCGGCTCCGGGCCGCCGGGTCGCGACGGACACGGGCGGATTCGCGCGGCGATGCGCTGGGCCGACGGAGGTGGGCGAGCCCCGTGCCTCCGGAGGTCACCAGATCCTGTCCCGATCGTTCGATATCGGGTCTTGCAAGGCTGCCACGGACTCGCCCCGGATGCACCTAGATCCCCGGCTGGGCAGGAACTCCCGCCCTCGGGCCCTCCTTGTGATCTTTCCTCGGGCACGGGCACGAGCACAGGTGAGCGCGACGGTGGCGCGGCACCCGGCGGCCGGTCGCGCGTCAGCTGGACGGTGGTCACAGAAACGAGCAAACCGTCCACGGATATATGCCCCCAGCCCTAGGCTCGGCGGAGATGGAGCAACGTGCGGCGGACGAACGGCACCGCGGGGACGAACGGCACCGTGGCGGGAGTCTCAGCCGGCGCGGCAATGCCGCGGGCGACCGCGCCTCCGACACCTACACGAGGCGAGCGCCGCGGTCTCAGGAGCCGCCCTCGTCATCTCCGTCGCCGTCGTCATCTTCGCCGTCGCCAGGGCGGCACCGGTCTCCCTGGGGCAGGTCGGGGCGGATCCTGCCGATCCGGTGGGGCCGGATCGTGGCCGGCGGCCTGGTCGCCCTCGCCGTGGTCGGCGTCCTGGTCGGCTATGCGCTGCTCAGCGGCAGCGGCCCGAAGACGACCAGCACCGCGGGCGGCGGCTCGGCGGCCTCCGGGCAACCTAGCCGGGACACGAGCCGGGTCACGGTCGCCGGCCCGTCGTCGACCGGCGCCGGGACGGGTCCGGACAGCGCGACCTCCAGCCCCGCGCCGGGCACGGTCCTCGAGTTCCTCCCGACCGACCTCCCGGTCCCGCCCCAGCCCACCGCCTCGCGCCCGGCGGCGAGCCTCGTCCCCACCCCCGCCGGGCCCAGGAGCACCGGCCCCGCGCTCACCCTCGGGCGAACGTCCGTCAATCTCGGTCAGGTCGACTCCAGCGACACGGTCGACCTCACCAACACGGGCACCGAGGCCGTCACGATCCGGACCAGTGGCGCACCGGCCTACCTGGACGCGGTACCGCGCACGTCCCGCCTCGATCCGGGCTACCGCACCCAGCTGGTCATCAGCCTGGACCGCTCGGCCGCGCCGGTCGGCCAGCTCGACATCCCGATCACCGTGACCCCGGCCGCGGGTACCGGCGGGGGGACGATCCACGTGACGGCCGTGGTCACCGCCGGGCCGAAGATCCTCTCCGCCGCCGGGCCGTCGTCGCTTCGGGCTCAGGCCTGCGCCACCGACCAGGCCCCCGCGACCGGTACGCTGACGGTCGAGGTCCAGGACCCGGTCGGCATGTCCGGCGGCAGTGTCGCGATAACCACCCCGAACGGCGCAGCCACGACGGTCGCCCTTCAGCTGGGCTCCACCGCCGACGACAGGTCCACCTGGACCGCCCAGCTGGGCCCCTCGGCCTCCGCCGGCACCCTCGCCTACACCGTGACCGTCAAGGACCTCAACAACCGGGTGGCCAGCCAGCAGGGCTCCGTGCCCGTCGCCGCCTGCTCGTAGCGCCCGGCGGCTCTTTGCCCAGGTGACGCGAGCGTGGTGGGTGCCGTGGGCGATGAGAGGTGACGGTGGCCGACCTCCCGGCCGTCCGCCCAGCGCTTGTGACGTTCAAGAAGCGCATTCGTTACCCGAGCGGCGCGATGCGGCGACAAATTGCACCTGGACATCGACTTTGGGCGTCGACGGTGACCGGTCGGAAGCGTGACGTGAAAGCGGAGGTGACGGCGTTTCTGATTCCGCTCGCCAACCAGAGAGTCGAAGCGAACTACCCGCTCAGTCGCGAGCTAAACGCGACTCATGCGGTAATCCTGAACTTGCGCCAAGCCCAAACGAGTCCATCCGGCTGACGCCACGGAAGGTGGCACGCCAAGAAGTTGTAAACGCAACTCAACTGCCGCCGCGGACGGCAGGGAATCGGATCGACTACGCCGAGGTCAAGGGGCGAGAAACGGAAGACGCCGATGTCGCCGCCCAGCGCCGATCAAAACGGCTACGCGCGACAGCCGTCGCGAGGCGACGACGAGCCGAGGGGCCCCGAAAGGTCGGGAGTGCCGACCACGCCGGGACTCCGGGGTAGACCCCGGAGCAACATTGCGGGTTGTGAGACGCCAACCCAATGGGGACAACGAGTGGGACAAGTTTAGGTACCGCCCGGCTCGGGGGGTACCGGGCGGCACTTTTTCGATAGTGGCAGCTACTGGAGGGTTGCACAAGACACCAACTCAACAAATCCATGTCGGCGGCTGGATGCGGGCGTTGATCGGCCCGTATCCAGACCAGACCAGGCCAGCCGTGGAAGTCCACTCGACGTGGTCAGGCGGGGCGCCGGTACACGCGGGTCGCGGTGAGGACGCCAGTCGCGGCATCCATGCCGCCGCCGGTGGCGGCGGGCAGGCCGCGCCGCAGATGTTCCTCGACCCGCAGGTATTTCAGGCCGGCGCGCAGGTCCGCGTCGTTCCGTAGCCTGATCACCAGGGGGAAGGCGGCCAGGGCCGCCGTGTCGAACAGGCCGGTGGTGTAGACGAGCTGGACACCGAGCCGGTCGGCTACGGCAAGCTGCAGGTCGAGCAGGTAACCGGCGGAGGCGCGGCCGATCGGATTGTCGAGGAACAGCACGCCGGCGTGCGGGGCGCGCAGCTGGCCCCGGTCGTTGGCGCGCAGCGCCGCCATCGTGCAGTACAGGATGATCGCCGCGGTGAGCTGCTGGCCGCCGGAGAACACGTCGCCGAGCTCGGACACCCGGACCCGCTCGGTGCGCAGCACCGCGTCCGGCTTGAGTACCTCGACCCGCACCCCGCGCGGCAGGGCGGCGCGCACCGCGCGCAGGAGCAGTGCCATCCCGTCCAGCCGCGGTGCGGCGGCGGCCGCGGCGTCGATGACGTCGCCGAGTGCGTCTGCGAGCCCCGCCGCCTCCGGATCCGTGAACGAGATCCGCAGAAACTCCTGGCCGGACCAGTCGCCGAGCTGGTCGGGCAGCCGGGACAGCCGCTGCGCGGCGCGCAGCGTGCCGAGCGCGGCGCGGACCATCCCCTCCAGCCGGGCCACGATCGCCGCCCGGTTGCGGCCGATGTGCGCGAGGTCGTCGTCGAGGCTGCGCAGCCGGGGCGCCAGCGCGTCAGCCCAGGCGGCCGCGTTCGCCGCGACCGCCTCCCGCCCGGCGCGGACCAT
>NZ_KI912267.1:962912-964062 GCF_000235425.2 Pseudofrankia saprophytica | reverse complement strand
AGTCGGTCGAGCTCGCTGGCCTTGGCCGCCGCGCGCTGCTCGGCCGCGCGCAGCGGCTCGACGGCCGCGATCGCCTCGTCCGCCGCGGCCATGGCCCGCTCGGTCGCCGCCGCCGTCATGGCGAGCGTGCCCTCGGCCTCGGCCGCAGCCCGCCGGGCGGTGGCGAGCTCGGCGGCCAGCGCTTCGACCCGCCCCGGCGGGTAGGCGCGCCGCCAGCCGGTGACCGCGGCCAGCAACGCCCGGTCGGCCTCGATCCTCGTGGAGAGCTCGGCGGTGAGCCGGGCCCGGTCGTCCTGGCGCCGCTGGATCACCGACCGCTCGGTGGCGGCCGCGTCCACGTCGTACAGCGCCGGATTCGGCGGCACGACGAACACGGACGTGCCGGCCGTCGGCTCATCGTCGGCGAGGTCAGCGCGCGCCGTCGCCCCTGCGGGGCCGGCTCCGATGGCACGACCGGCACCGGCGGCGGTCCCGGCACTGTCGGCGGGGTCTGCATCGTCGTGGGGAGAGGCGAACACGGCCGGCGTGGCGACGGCGACGGCCGCGTTGGGAAGAAGGCGGGCGGCGAGGAGGACTTCGCGGGCGCGGGCGAGCGTGGCGCCCGCGCCGCCCGGGTCCTGGGTGGTGACGACGACCCCGTCGACGATGTCGGGATGCCGGCGCCATCGGGCCTCGCGGTCGGTAGCGGGCACCACGCGCGCCAGGTAGGCCCAGCCGGGCTCGGCGGAGATCCCCGCGCCGGCCAGTGCCGCGCACACGGCGACCACTTCCGGCCGGGCGGGGCGCAGGTCGTCGTCGCCGAGCGCGGCGAGCACCCGCCGGTCGGCGTCGGACTCGACCGTCAGCTCCAGCCTGCGCCGCTCACCCGCCGCCACCGCGGCCCGCAGCGCGGCGAGGGCCTGCTCGGCCAGCCCGTTCAGCCCCGCCGCCTCATCGGTCACACCGGTCGTACCGGCCGCGCCGGTCCGGCTGGTCACTGCGAGCTGGTCGGCGTCCTCCGGGGTGGCGACGACCGCTGAGGCTCCGGCCGCATCCGGGGCCACGGCGGCGGGGGCCGGCGCCGCGAGGCCGAGCAGGGCGGCGATCCGACCGTCGGCGGTGACGGCCGCGGCGGCGTCGTCGGCCGCGGCGACCTGGTCGGCGAGCGACG
>NZ_KI912267.1:769096-962812 GCF_000235425.2 Pseudofrankia saprophytica | reverse complement strand
CCGGTCGCCGGCGTGTGCCTTGCCCGCCTCGGCGGCGGCCTCCGTGTCGCCGGCGACCGCGAGCTGGTCCTCGAGTCCGGCGCGGTCGGCCTCCCCGGCCCGCAGCCGCCCGCCTACCGCGCTGGCGAGCCAGGCGATCTCGGCGCGGGCGACGTCCAGCCCCGCCGCAGCCGCCTCCCGGTCGCGCAGGGCGTCCACGAGGACGGAAAGCCGGTCCAGGGCGCCCGCGACGAAGTCGCGCTCGGCGCCGAGCGCCGCCCGCTCCGTGAGCTTGGCCGCGTAGCCGTCGACGACCTCGGCCACGCCGGCCGGGTCCTCGGGCGGGGTCACCGCGCGCAGCAGGAAGTCGACGAACCCCTCGTCGGTGGTGAACGCGAACGCCTCCGCCGCCTCGCCCTCGCCGGCGTTCATCGCGCGCTGGTAGCGGAACAGCTCCGGGTCGAGGCCGAGGGCGTCCAGGTGCTCCAGCCAGGCGCCCTGGTGGGTCTCCCAGGTCAGATCGAGGGCCGGGTCGGCGGCGTGCGCGCGGGTCATCGCCTCGCGGAACCCGCCGAGCGTCACCAGTCGGCCGTCACGGCGCAGCGGAAGCGTCTCGAGCTCCACGGCGCCGGAAGGACGGAAGGAGTACCAGGCGTCCGCGAGCCGGCCACCGTCGGCCGGGCCGCGCCCGCGCCACTCGCTCACCTTGCCGGTGACGACGCGCTCGCCGGTCACCGCGTGCTGCCACTCGCAGATGACCTGCCCGCAGTCGCGGGGCAGCACGAAGTTGTCCAGAACCCGTCCGTTGGACGTGCCGACGACGTGGCGGCGCCCCGGCAGCACGACCGAGAAGATCAGCTTCATCAGCACGCTCTTGCCGCCGCCGTTCTCCAGGAACAGCACGGTGGCCGGCGACGGCCGCCGCGGCGCCGGCGGCTCCCCGCCCAGCAGCCACCCGGCCGGCACCGCGTCCGCCGCCAGGCCGCTGCCCGTCGCGCCTGTCGGTGCTCTCCCCGACGCTCCCGCCGCTGTCGCGGGCCCCGCCGTCGCCGCCCCGCCGCCCGTGCTCGCACCCGTGCCTCCGGCGTCACCGGGGCCGCTGGCCGCCGCCGGTGGGGGCGC
This sequence comes from Pseudofrankia saprophytica, assembly GCF_000235425.2. Taxonomy (NCBI): domain Bacteria; kingdom Bacillati; phylum Actinomycetota; class Actinomycetes; order Frankiales; family Frankiaceae; genus Pseudofrankia; species Pseudofrankia saprophytica. Next base: position 961,711 of record NZ_KI912267.1, on the reverse strand, counting down.
CGGCTGGGCGGGGCCGACATCGAACATCGGGTCCTGGCGTGGCCCGGTCACCGGGCCGCCAACGTTGGAGAAGTCGAGCAGTACGTCGCCGAAGCGCGCACCCCGCGGCCCGATCGAGTGCAGCCGCACCCTTGCCAGCTCATACATCGGCGCCGCCTCCGTTCCTGGCGACCGCCGTCGCGGGCCGGCGGCCGCGGGCGGACCGGTCGTCGAGGCACGGTCCCGGGAAGGCACGGACGGCGGGCCGCTCAGGCATCGTCACGCTCCTCGGCCTGGGCTCCCGTGGTCCCCGCCGGATCGGCGAAGGACGCGGGCGCGCCCGCGTCCAGGAGGTCGGGGGCGGACGGGACGACTCGCAGGCCGCCGCCGGGGCCGGCGACGGTGACGACGCCGAGCGTGAGCAGCTCCTCCATCGCCGCGTCGGCGGCCAGCTCGCGGACCTGTACCTGGTAGCGCGCGGTGGTGCGAAACGTGCCGCCGCCCTCCTCGCCGACCTGGACCAGGCAACCTGACTCGACGAGGAATCCCATCGCCCTGGCGATGATCCCGGTCGTCGACCCGGCGAGCCGGCGCGAGTCCCTGGTCGTTCCCGCCGCCGGCCGGCGGGCGTAGAGCCGCCAGGCCGCCTCCAGCCGTGGCTCGTCCTGCGACCGCTGATCGCCGGGGCCGGGATCGAGGCTTGGGTCCGAGCCGGCGGAGCCGCCTGCACCGCCGGCACGGGCCTCGAGCAGCCGCGCGGCCTCGCGGACGAACGCGTCCACCCCGTCGACGCTGACCCGCCCGACGTACGAGTCGTCGGTGAGGTCGGCCGGGCGGGGAAACGCGAGCGCGGCGGTCGCGAGCTGCGCCAGCGCGTGCAGCATCCGGTCGGCGGCGCGGTGCTCGCCGCCGGCGCGCCTGGCGTAGTCGCTGATCCGCACGGTGAAGGCCGACTCGGCGCCACCGCCGGCGACCAGCCCTGCGCGGTCCGAGACGTCGAGCACGATGATGCCCAGCCCGTCCGCGACCGCGTGCGTCAGTTCCGCGAAGCCGGCCTCGTGCAGGTAGCGGCGGACCAGGTCGCGGTAGCGCGTGTCCCGCGCCGGCACCAGCCGGGGCCGCAGCCCGAACGCCACCAGCTCCGCCGCGTCCCGCACCACCGCCCCGACCGGCGGAGGGCCGCCTCGCCAGGTCCCCGCCGCCGCGTCGGTGTCGACCTCGGCCACGTCGCCGCCGGTGGACGGGTTCACGGCGCGCCCACCAGGTCGACCACGGAGGACTCGCCGGCCGCGCGACCGCCTTCGCCGGACCCGGCCCCGATGCTCGGGGTCCCCGCCGCTGTCTCCGTCGCGGTCCGGGTCGCCGTTTCGGTGGTGTCGCCGTCGCCGTCGCCGTCGCCGTCGGCGGGGTCGGGGCGGTCGGTGACGGTGACCCGGCCGACGAGCAGGTCCGCGCCGGCGAACTCGGGGTCGTTCAGCGGGGTGCCGTCGTCGACGGCGAGCAGCAGCAGGTCGCCGGCCGCCGGCCCGGTGCTCGCGGCGGGTCGCGGCGGGCTGGCCGTGCCGGCGCCACCGCCGCGGTGGTGGGCGGCGGCCAGCCTTGGGCTCACGGCGTGCAGCGTGAGCAGGGTGAGCAGCTGGGCCGCCTCGGCGGCGGTGGCCTCGCCGCCCGCCCGAGCCCTGGCCTCGGTGAGCAGGCCGGAGAGCCGTCGCGGCGCGTCCGGGTCGATCTCGTCGAGCAGCTCGAGCGCCAGCGTCCACGCGTCGTCGGCGAACCGGGGAGGCTCCTCCCAGGCGACCAGCTCGGCCTCCGGGACCAGCGCGCCCAGAGTGTCGCGCTCGACCGGCGGGCGCAGCAACGCGTCGACGAGGTCGGCCAGGCGCGGCGCGCGCGGCGGGCGGATCCCGGCGGCGCCCGGGAAGAACGCCCCGGCCACGCGGCCCGCCTCGCCGACCGGGCGGGCGAGCGCCGGGGCGAGCAGCTGGGTGTACAGGTCGACGCCGGTCCCGCCGCGGGCCGCCGGCGCGGCGAACTGCTGGCGGTCCTGCTCCGCGCGGAACACCGCGAACGCCTCCTGGAGGCGGGCCTGCAGCTGGGTGTGCCGGCGCACGCAGTCCGCGACGATCGTGACCAGGTCGGCCGCGGCCCGTTTGTGGGCCGGGTCCTCGGCCGAGTCGCGGTAGCGGCGGATGTGGGTGAGGATCGCGTTCTCGTGCCGGTAGCGGGCCTCGACGTGGCCGAGCGCCTCGTCGACCAGCGCCGGCACCGTGTGCAGCCAGTCGACGGACAGCACGTCGCGCCGGGTGCCCTCCAGGTTCCGGCGCAGCTGCTCGGCGTACTGCACGGTGCGGTAGCGGGCGGCCTCGGCGGCGGTGCGCGCGTCGGACAGCCGGCCGCGGCGGATCAGGTTGTCCAGCGTCACCTCGGCGGCGACCTGGGCGGAGGTGACGTCGGTGTCCAGCGCCCCGACGAGAACGGTGACGGCCTCGTCGGTGGCACGCAGGTAGATCTCGCCGGCCGGGTCGGCGAGCTCGACGAGCAGCTTGAAGTCGAACCGGCGCCGCTCGTAGCGGCCGTCCGGGTGGTAGGTGCCGTAGACCGTGTCGAAGCCGCGGTCGACGCTGCCCACGTTGATCAGGTTGTCGAGCACCCAGCGGGCGACGCGTTCGTGCTCGGCCGCCGGTCGCCTAGGCGCCTGCGCGGCGGCGAGCGGAGTGAGGCGGCGCAGCACCCGGTCATGGCTCGCGCCCCGGTCGAAGTCCATCGCGACCGTCACCAGGTCGATCGCGTGCAGCGCGAGCTCCGCCATCGCGTAGACGGCGAAGTCGGCGCCGTCGAGCAGGCGCTTGCGCGCGTCCAGGTCGTGCAGCGGCGCCGTCAGCGCCAGCGCCTTCAACCGGCGCGCCATCCCGTCGTCCGCCGCACCCGGCCCGGCCCCCCGGGCGAACGCCGGACCGCCCGGACCGCCCGGACCGCCCGGACCGTCAGAACGGCCCGAACCGTCGGCCGCCTGGTCCGCGCCGACGGCGAGGGCCGCACCGTCGGGGTAGGGCGGCGCGTCCGGGGGCTCGGTCGGGATCGGCGGGCACATCGGACGCAAGATTACCGGCGGCGCCACCGAGCCCGGTGGTCCGCGCGCGCCGCCGCCGTCTGGCCGGATCTTTCGGCCCTGAGCTGGTGCCAGAACCGGTGCCAAACCGGGAGGTCAAGCGGTTGGGGCGTCGGCTTGGTGACTGCCGCTGCGAGGCTCCGGCGCGGCAGATCCCATGGTCCGGTTTGTATGGGCAGTACTAGGCTTTGTGGCCATGGCCTCCGTGTCCCTGTCCAAGGGTGGAAACGTCTCCCTCAGCAAGGCCGCGCCGAACCTGACCACGGTCACTGTGGGTCTCGGCTGGCAGGTGCGGCAGACGTCCGGGGCGGCGTATGACCTCGACGCATCCGCGATCGTGCTGGACGACCGGGGCCGGGTGCTGTCCGACAGCTACTTCGTGTTCTTCAACAACCTGACGAGCCCGGACGGCAGCGTTCAGCACCTGGGCGACAACCTGGTCGGCGGCGGTGGCGGCGACGACGAGCAGATCATGGTCGACCTCCGCGCGCTCAATCCGCAGGCGGCGAAGGTCGTGTTCGCGGTCTCGATCTACGACGCGGACGTGCGGCGGCAGACGTTCGGGCAGGTCCGCGACGCCTTCATCCGCGTGGCCGACGCGAACACGGCCATCGAGATCGCCCGCTACGACCTCACCGAGGACGCGTCGACGGAGACCGCGATGCTGTTCGGCGAGCTCTACCGGTACGGCGGCGAGTGGAAGTTCCGCGCCGTCGGCCAGGGCTACGCCACCGGCCTGCGCGGCATCGCCGTCGACTTCGGCGTCAACGTCACCTGACGGCCTCCGCCGCGCGCCGGAGGTAGGCGCCGTCGTCCCTAGCGGAAGCGGTCGACGAAGGGAACACGCGTCTCTGGCTTGGCGAGGCGGCGGACGACGCGGGGGCGGTGGCCGACGACCATGACCCGGATGGTGTGGGTGTTCGCGTCGACGCGGTACAGCACCCGCCAGGAGTGCTCGGAGGCCTCCAGCATCGTCGCCGACGGTGTCGCGCCCTCCCGGCCGGCGGACCGCGCGTCCTGAGTGTCCTGGCCGCCGAGGGGCTTGCCCGCCTTGTAGGGCTCCTTCAGGAGCGGGCCGTTCAGGAAGCGCTTCACGTCGGCCGCGATGAGCTCCGGCAGCCGCTCGAGGTCCCGCTCGGCGGACGGCGCCAGTACCAGCCGGTATTTCTCGCTCATCGGTCGCCTACCCGGGGAACCGCGCGGGGACGGGCAACACCAACGGGTGACTTCGGCACCAGCCGATCATAGGTGGAATCGGGTCACCGAATCGGGCGTTGGCCTCGGTAGGCGGTGTGGACCGTCTCCAGCGTGAGGTCGCCGATGTGGCTGAGCCGGGCGGAGGCCAGGGCGACCGCCTCCGGAGACGGCGGGAAGTGCGGGTTCGGTGCGACGATCACCGGCATTCCGGCCGCGGCGGCGGAACGCACCCCGTTCGTCGAGTCCTCGACCGCGACGCACCGCGCCGCCGGGATGCCGAGCCGCCGCGCCGCCTCCAGGTAGACGTCCGGCGCCGGCTTGCCCCGGCCGACCTCCTCCGACGACACGAACGTCCGGAACTCGTCCGCGAGACCGGCCGAGCGCAGCACCAGCCCGATGACGTCGCGCGGCGACGAGGAGGCTACCGCGAGCGGCAGCCCGGCCGCCGCCAGCGCCCGGACCGCCCGCACCGCGCCGTCGATCAGCGGCGGCGCGTCGCCGTAGCGCTCACCCAGCCGGCGCAGCACCTCGTCGGTCGCCTCGTCCGCCGTCATCCCGATGCCGAGGCTCACCAGGTAGGCGGCCCACTCCGGCGTCGACATGCCCATCATGACCCGGGTGCTGTCCGGCGCCCACCGGCCGCCGCGCTCGGCGACGAGCTCCCGCCGGACCGCGTCCCACACCTGCTCGGAGTCGATCAGCACCCCGTCCAGATCGAAGATCACCGCCCGTGGGCCGCCGCCGTCGACCGTCCCGGGTGTTCCCGTGGCGCCGTCCGCCGCCGCGTGCCGCTCCGCCGTCATGCCCCCATCGTCGCGGGTCGGGGATGACCAGGGCGCGGGTGGTGGTTGCGACAGGCGTGCGATACGGAGATGCCGAGACGGTCCGGGCGCTGCTGGTCGAGACGGAGACCTGGGCGGTGGTGGGACTGTCGGACAACAGAGCACGGACGGCCTACCGGATCGCCCACTACCTGCGTGAGCACGGCAAGCGGGTGATTCCCGTACACCCGTCGAGGGTGGCCTTCGAGGGCGAGCAGGGTTATGCCCGGGTGACCGACATCCCGGTCAAGGTCGACGTGGTGGATGTGTTCGTCCGCTCGGGGCTCGCCGGCCCGGTGGTCGACGACGCGATCGCCGCGGGCGCTGGCGCGGTGTGGCTGCAGCTCGGCGTGCGCGACGAGGCGGCGGCCGCGCGAGCCGAGGCGGCCGGTCTACGGGTCGTGATGGACACCTGTCCGAAGATCGAGGCCCACCTCGCCGGCTGGTGAGGCGAGTTTCGGCTGGCGGCGGGCGGAGTCAGCCGGCGCGGGCGAGGCGGAACTGGCGCACCGCCAGCGCGGCGGCGGGCGGGAAGAGGACCAGGACCGGGAGCATGTACCGGTAGTCGAAGCAGACCGTCGCGGAGGGGACGACCAGGACCGCGAGGCCGAGCGCGGTGAGCAGCGCGCAGTCGGCGCCAATCCGGCGGCGCTCGCCCACGGTGGGATCGACCGCGTGGCCGGCGCCCGTCCCGGCGGCGCCCGTGCCGGCGGCGCCTGTCGCGGCAGCGCCCGCCTGGTCGGCGGAGCCGGTGGTCTCGCTGGGCGTCGCGTCGTCGCCGGGCGGATCGAGGACGTCATCAGCCCGGCCACGTCGGCGGTTGCCGGGAAGGCGCGGCCGGGGCAGGCCGAAGGCGGTCGCGATGAGCGCGAGGACGACGAGGACGGCCAGCAACGGCCCGGGGGTGTAGGCGAAGCGCTGGTAGCCGCGCAGCAGGCCGGCGGCCCAGTCGTGGACGATCCTGGGCGGGTGTCGCTCGTCGAAGTCGAGCAGCGGTTCGCTGACGTGGAAGTAGCGCGGGGTGTCGGCGGCAGGGAAGCGCCAGGAGCCGTCCGGCCAGTCGCGGTAGCCGGTGTAGCGGCCGGGGGCGAAGTAGTGGCCGACCTCGGCGGCCACCATCCGGGCGTAGTCGACCGGCTGGCGGCGGATCACCTCGTGGGCGAAGCCGCCGAGCACCTGGTTCTTGTGCTCGTCGGTTCCGGTGAGCTGGAACCGTGGGCTGGTGTCCGACCAGACGTAGTAGTTCGGGCCCGGCCGGTCGGCCGGTGGGTGGGGGGAGCAGAGGACGAGCTGCTCGGCGCTCAGCCGTAGCCTGTCGCAGTCGGCGATCGGGGCGACCCGGCCGTACAGCCAGGCGTCGTCGCCGCCGGACAGCGCGTAGGTCCCCTCGTACGAGTGGTACCAGGTCGCGTAGCCGGCCAGCGGCGCCGCGAGTACCACCGCGAACGCGGCCGCCCGCAGCCAGCCGAGCCGCCGGACGACGACGTAGGCGAACGCGAGCACCCCGAGCACGACGCCCAGGGTGCGCACCAGGCCGGCGCCGGCGAGCAGCCCGCCGGCCAGGGCGCACGCGGCGATCGACGGCCGAGGCGACCACAGCAGGGCCACCAGCGCGCCGACCAGCAATGCCAGGAACAGCGTCTCCGCCATCACGAAGTGCTCGATGTCGAGCTGGTAGGCGTCGAGCAGCACCGGCGCGGTCGCGAGCGCGGCCACCAGCGGCCCGATCCCGCGGCGCAGCATCAGCGCGTAGACGGCGAGGCCGATTCCCAGCCCGGCGACGTGCTGGACCGCGGGGATGACGGCGAGCCTGTGGGTCTGGGCGAGCACGCTCAGCAGGACCGGATAGCCGGCGGGGCGCATCGGGTCCGGCTGGTGGAGCCGGGAGAGGGTCAGGTAGGCGTACGAGTCGCCGGAGAACTCGAAGGCCGGCCGGTAGGCGTACATCGCCAGCAACCGCAGCCCGCTGCCGGCCAGGAGGAACACGGCGAACAGCCAGTGCCGCCGGGCCGCCACCGCCAGCCGCCGAAGCGGGTCACGGCCGCGGGGGAGCGCCTCGCCGGCCAGGTGCCCGGCCGCGTGCGTCCCCGCCGTCCGTTCGTCGGCACCGACACCCTCGGGCCCGGTCGCCACGGAGGCGGCCGTCATCGCGTGGCCGCGCCGGTCGCCGTCGCCGTCGCGGCCAGGCGCAGGTAGAGCGTGCCGAGCATGCCCTGCAGGCCTAGAACCGCCGCCGTCAGCGCGAGCCCCACCGCCGGCAGCGCGGCTGGCGCGCCCAGGCGCGGCGACCAGCCCGGCCACGGCGCCGTCACCCGGGCCACCCCGGTGGGGTCCTGGCCGCTCGTCGTCGCCGCGATCAGGAAGCCCAGCACGACCGCCGCCACCAGGCCGGCGGTGAACAGGGTGCTCCCCAGGAACCCGCCCCGGCCGGGGGTGAGCGGCCAGCGGACCAGCCGGGGCGGCCGCTGGCCCGGCATCCGCCAGCCGACCCGGCCGTGGTGCGCGTCCGCGAACGCGCCGAGCAGCACGAGCTGCCCACCCACCAGCGCGGCGACCAGGCAGAGCAGCGTCCCGTAGTAGCCATATGGCTCCCACGCGCCGTGGACGCCGGGGCCGCCGGCCACGCGCGCCGGGTCGGTCGCCGCGGCGACCAGCAACGACGCCTGCCCGAGCAGGCCCAGCCCCAGCAGCAGCAGACCGGGCAGGACGAACAGGTGGCGCGGGGCGAGCAGCAGCATGAATCGCAGGTGCCGCCAGCCGTCGCGGACGGAGTCGAGCTTGGAGGCGCCCACCCGAGGGTGGTAGGTGATCGGCACTTCCGCGCAGCGCAGCTCGGCGCGGGCCGCGGCCACCACGATCTCGGAGGCGAGCTCCATCCCCTCGCTGCGCAGCGCCATCCGGGCGTAGGCGTCCAGGGTGAAGGCCCGCATGCCGGAATGCGCGTCGGAGGCCCGGACCCCGAACAGCCGGTTGAGGATCGCGGTCAGCACCGGGTTGCCGATGTAGCGGTGCAGCCAGGGCATGGCGCCAGGCAGGATCTGCCCACCCAGCCGGGAGCCGAGCACGTAGTCCGCCTCGCCGCGCAGCAGCGGGGTCACCAGGGCGTCGATGGCGGTGAAGTCGTAGGAGCTGTCCGCGTCGCCCATGACGATGATCCGGCCGCGGGCGGCCGCGAAGCCCGTGAGGTAGGCGTTGCCGTAGCCGCGGCGCCGCTCGGCCACGACCCGGGCGCCGGCCGCGGCGGCGCGCGCGGCGGAGGAGTCGGTCGAGTCGTTGTCGACGACGACCACCTCTCCCGCCAGGCCAAGCCGCGAAAGTCCTGCTCGCGCCGCGCGTACGCAGTCGCCGACCGATGCCTCCTCGTTCAGGCAGGGCATCACGACCGACACCTCGACCTGGGGCGACTCGCCGGGCGCGGCGCGGCTGTGCCAGTCGGGCGCGTTCCACGCGGAGCGGCCGTTGCTCGCCGCGTGACCGCTCACCGGGTCGGGATGCCTTGTGGCCGCGGGCCGGTCGGCGACGGCCGTGACGTCCTGGCCGGTGACGGCTGGCCGGCGGACGGCATCCACGGATTCGTCCTCCACCGTCCCTCTCCCTGTCGAGGACGAAGCTCCCCAGACCGACGATCGCGGCGGCGCGCCGCATGTCGAGGGCATCCGCCCGTGGCGCGCCCCACCTCGGCCGGCGTCTCATTCTCGCCGGGCACCCGAAGGTCTCGCAGGGCGGCAGGTCAGTAACCTACCGTTTGCGCGCGCCGCGTCCGGGACCGGCGTCCCGCCCATCGCGGGTCCACGCGTCGGCCGCCGGACCCTTCGCGGCCCGCCAGCTCGTCGTCGGAAGATCCAGAAGGGCTGCCAGTGGGCTCGTGCTGGGTGTCCGGTTGGCGACGCCGCGCGTCTGGTATGGAGGCTTTGCGGGGGAAGGTGGGGAAGGTCGCCGGTTCGTGGCGATGTGGTCCCCGCGTTGGCTACTCTCGGTGGCAATTTTGCGGGGTGTCGAGCCTGTTCGGATACCCTCCGCGATCGAGGCGGGTCCTGGTTTGGGCAGATTTGCAACCTGCTATGAAAACACGCCGGGACGGTAGCCAGCAGGTCGTTGTGACGGCTGTAACCGGTAGGCGTAACGTCTGGTGCCCGTGCAGGTGAGTTTTTTTAAGCGGGCGGCGTGGGCAGGTGCCGACGGGTCTGACGACACCGCCGACCCAGCCTCTGCCCATGGCTCCGCCCCCATGCCGAGCGACGGCGCCGCGAGCGGCGCCCATAGTGACACCGTTCACGCGAGCCGCTGTTGTCAGCATCAGCCGGTCTGTCCGACCGCGGATGCCGCCGACCGGGACGCGGCCCGGGTGGTGCGTACTCATCCCGACCAGGGCTGGAGCCTGCTCTGTAACGGGGTGATCATGTTCGAGGACACCGGCGAGATCCTTCCCACCGGGCGCACGGTGGAACCCCGCCGCGGCCCGGCGAGGTACGGCCCGCCACGCGTTCCCCGTCCGGTGGCCGCGCGCCGCGCCGGCATCCCCGCCGGAGTCTGATCCGCGGTGACCCGCTCCGCCGCGCCGCCATGACGGCCTTGGCGCGGCGTCGTGAGCGAGCTGGCGGGCGGATGCCCCGGCGCGGTGACGCCCCATTCACGATCTCCGTCGAACCCACATCTGAGTAGAACGTGCCCTGGGCTAGATGGCCGCGGACCTACCCGGTTAGCCTGCGGACGTGGCGGAGAGTCGATGGGCGCGGCGACCGGTCGGTCGTGCGGGTGACGCCGCGCGCGCCGCGGTGACGGAGGCCGCCCCCAGGATCACGGTGTCCGCCTCCCAGAAGAGACGTGCCGTGCGCGGCGTGGCGTCGCGGGTCGGCGCCGCCGACCGGGCGCTGTTCGGGGCCCTCGCCGGTACTCGCCCGATCGCCGACCCCCTGCTCCCGCGGTTGTCGCACGCGGCCAACCACGGCCTGCTGTGGTGGGGTGTCGCCGGCGCCCTCGGATTGACCCGAGGCCGGCGGCGCAGGGCGGCCGGGCGCGGCCTGCTCGCGCTCGGGCTCGCGAGCGCCGTCACCAACGGCCCCGCAAAGATGGTCTTCCGGCGGGGTCGGCCCGTCAACCACGCTGTCCCGCTCGTCCGCCGGCCGCGCCGCGAGCACCTGTCGTTCTCGTTCCCGTCCGGGCACTCCGCGTCCGCGGCCGCCTTCGCGACCGCCGTGGCGCTGGACGCGCCGGGCGCCGCCGCCCCCGTGGGCGCGCTCGCGGGTCTCGTCGCGTTCTCCCGGGTCTACATCGGGGTGCACTACCCGAGCGACGTCGTCGTCGGCGCCGCGCTCGGCGCGGCCTGCGCGGTCGCGACGACGAAGGTGATGCCCCGGCGGTCCTGGACGCCCGCCAGGGCCCGGCCGGCGTCGGCCTCGGTGCCGGCCCTGCCGGACGGCGACGGCCTGACGGTGGTCGTCAACGCCAGGTCCGGCTCGGGCGCCTGGTTCGGCCAGGGTCCGGACGTCGCTGGGCAGTTAAGGGCTGAGCTACCGCTCGCCAAGGTCGTCGAGGTGGGGCCGCATGACGACCTCGAGGAGGCGCTCGAGGAGGCGGCCGGCTCCAGCCGGGTGCTCGGCGTCGCCGGCGGTGACGGCACGGTCAGCGCGGCCGCCGCCAAGGCGCTCGCGCACGGTCTGCCGCTCGCCCTGTTCCCGGTCGGCACCCTGAACCACTTCGCCGCGGACCTGGGCCTCTCGACCGGCATCGCCGAGACGGCCCGCGCGGTCCGCGAGGGCGCCGCCGTCGCTGTCGACGTCGGGCGTCTCGAGGGGATCGACCCCGACGGCGAGCGGTTCGACGGGGTGTTCCTCAACACCGCCAGCCTGGGTGGCTACGCCCACATGGTCGCGATCAGGGAACGGCTCGAGAAGCGGTTCGGGAAGTGGCCCTCGATGGTCGTGGCGCTGGCCTGGGTGCTGCGCAACGACCCGCCGATCGAGGTGGACATGACCGCCTTCGACGCCTCGGGCCCGCCGCGCCCGCGGGCCACCCGCCGCGGCGCGAGGTACGGCCCCACGGGCGTGGGCTGGCCGGTCGGCGCCTCGGCGCCGAGCGGCCTGCAGCGGCGCCGGTTGTGGCTGCTCTTCGCCGGAAACGGGAACTACCGCCCGTCCGGCTTCGCCCCGACGTACCGGTCCCGGCTCGATGAGGCCCTGCTGGACCTGCGCCTCGTCGACGGCGTCAGCCCGTTCGCCAGGTCGCGGCTCGTCGTCGCCGTGCTCACCGGCCAGCTGCGGCGCAGCCGGGTCTACGAGAAGCGGACGGTCACGCGCATCCAGGTCTCCGCCGTCGGAGCCGCCGCGTCGGCGGGCAGGCGGGGCCGGGCGGCGCGCCGGGGCACGGATTCGGCCGAGCCGGTCAGGACGCTCCCGTTCGCCCGCGACGGCGAGGTCACGGATGGTGTGCGAAGCATCACCATCACGCCCAACGGTGCCCGTCTGATCGTCTACCGCCCGAACTGAGCTGCCTGGCGACGGGTCGGCGGCCCCCAGAACGCCGTCCGCGCTCGCGACGGCCGGTTAGTGGACCCCGAGTGCCGGTCAGTGGACCGAGTGGTCCTGCAGCGGGATGAGGGCGGTGAGCGGGGTCGTCAGGCGGGCGCACAGCACCGGGTCGAGGAGGTCCTCGACCAGCAGCGCACAGGCCAGGTCCGCGCAGAGCTCCATGACGCGGGCCTCCGACGACGGGTCCTGGGTCAGCAGCGCGCCGCCGCCGCGGCAGTCCTGACAAGGACGCCAGAAGCCCTCGGCCGCGCTGCGGCGGACCAACGTCCACACCCGGCGCCTGCCGGTGAGCACGGCGGTGCCGAAGGCGGCGTCCATCGCCTCCTGGTGGTCGGACTCGTCGCGGGTCAGCGCGGTCACCAGCAGGCCCTCGAAGACCTCCGAGCTGCGCGGGTCGTGGCAGCGCACGGCGAGCCTCGGCAGCGCGGCCAGCACGCGTTTGACGTCCGCGGCGGATGGGCCGAGATCGGGTTCGTGCGAGCGGACCCGGGGGTACACCGTGCGCCATGGACGCATCAGGCCGGCGTACTCCGAGCGCGACAGGATCGGCCGGGCGTAGGCGGCGGCGAGCGCGTCGCGCATCGACCGCAGCGCGGTCGCGGTGACGGACGGCTCGATCGTGACGTACTCGGCGCCGGACAGGTCGTCGGCGTAGATGGCCGACAGGGCGTCGAACGCGGCCAGTACCTCGACGACCAGAGGCGACTCGGGCGAGAGAGCCCGGTCCCTGGCGACGGCGAGTGCCGGCGAGTTGCGCCACTCGGCGGCGAGCTGGGCCAGCTCGCCGTCGGAGGTGTGGACCAGCTGGGCGAGGATGCCCAGGATGCCACGCAGGTTCGGGTGTTCCTCGAGCCGTTCGATACGGCGGGCGCGAAGGATCATGTGGCCGCTCCGGTGGCCGGATGGGCGGCGCCTGGCGCGGCCCCGCCCGCTACCCTGCGGCCCAGGTCACAGTGGTGCTCCTGGCCAACCCAGAGTGCGGTTTCCCTGTTGATCTTTGCGTCGGCAAAAATCAACGGGGGGGCATTCGTCACGCCAGCCTTCACGTGTCCTCCTCGCCATTGGCGCTTCCACGTCGAGCACTTTCGCCGCGGATGCGTACAGCCCGCCGACGGGCGCGTGGGCACGCACCGACGGCGCGGCGCGGACGCGGCCGTGCCTGCCGGTTGGTGGCCGGCCGGGCCGCGCCGCTGACGCCCTGCCGCCGCCAGTGAGCGCCGGACGTCCTTCCCCAGGCGGCACTGGGCTGTCTCTCTCCCAGTGCAACCAGGGGCTGGACCGCCAGTGAACACTGAGCGTCAGCCTCGTCAGCGTAGTGCCGCGTCGGTGCCATCGCACCCAAACAGGCGGACTGTCCCGTCTCGGGATCATCCAGGCCTATCGGAGCGGATGAACTAGGGCGTCCCACTGCCCGACGGATACTCATAGTAGCCAATGCCGACGCGGCTCGGTGGGAGTCGACCAGTGGCACTGGTTATGAATGCTGTCGGCATATGCCCGGGGACCCTTCGTGGGCAGGCCTTCCGATCGTGGTGACGATCTATGCCGTCCTGGCCACCGCGGACCGGCGGGCGCCTCGCCGGCCCATCACCGAGTGTCGCCCGCGGGGGCGTGGACTGGCTCAGGCCGCTCAGGCCGCTCAGGCCGCTCAGGCCGCTCGGGGCGCCCGGGTTGGCCGGCGCCCCCGGCCAACACGGTCCGGGCAGACCCGGTCCGGCTGGGAGCCATCGCCACCAGCCGGACCGGGCCGCGTGTTCCGGGCCCGACGTCAGCCGGAGATGGGGCGCTCGTCGGCCTCGCCGGCGGGGGTGCCGGCGACGGCGGCGGCGCCGCGCAGGTCGTAGCGGGCGATCGCCTCCTCGACCACGCTCGCCTTGATCTCACCGGTGCGCACCAGCGACTCGAGCGTCGCCACCACGATCGACTCGGCGTCGACGTTGAAGTGCCGGCGCAGCGCCGCGCGGGTGTCCGAACGGCCGAAGCCGTCCGTACCCAGCGAGGTGTAGGGCTGGGGCACCCACCGGGCGATCTGGTCCGGCACCGCCCGCATCCAGTCGCTCACCGCGACCGCGGGTCCGGGCGTGCCCGCCAGCATCCGGGTGACGAAGGGCACACTCTCCGGCTGCTCCGGGTTGAGCAGGTTCGCGCGCTCCGACTGCAGCGCGTCCCGGCGCAGCTCGTTCCACGAGGTCACCGACCACACGTCGGCGGCCACGCCGAAGTCGGCGGCGAGCATCTCCTGGGCGGTCAGCGCCCAACGCATCGCCACGCCGCTGGCGAGCAGCTGCGCCCGCGGCGCCGCCGCCCCGTCGCCGCCAGGGGCGGCTGGGGACGGGAGCTCCTCGGCGGCCCGGAACCGGTACATGCCCGCGATCACCTGCGCCGGGTCGAGCCCGGCCGGCTCGGCTGGCTGCGGGTACGGCTCGTTGTAGACCGACAGGTAGTAGAAGACGTTCTCGTCGCGCTCGCCGTACATCCGGTCCAGCGCGTCCCGGGTGATGTGCGCGATCTCGAAGCCGAACGCCGGGTCGTAGGCGACGCAGGCCGGGTTCGTCGACGCGAGCAGCAGCGAGTGGCCGTCCTGGTGCTGCAGGCCCTCACCGTTGAGCGTCGTGCGCCCGGCGGTGGCGCCGAGCAGGAAGCCGCGGCCGAGCTGGTCGCCGAACGCCCACATCTGGTCGCCGGTCCGCTGGAAGCCGAACATCGAGTAGAAGACGTAGACCGGGATCATGTGCTGCGCGTGCGTCGCGTAGGCCGTACCGGCGGCGATCACCGAGCCCATCGAGCCGGCCTCGCTGATGCCCTCGTGCAGCATCTGGCCGGACTCGGACTCCTGGTAGGACAGCAGCAGGTCCCGGTCCACGGACTCGTACTTCTGGCCATGCGGCGAGTAGATCTTCGCCGTCGGGAACATCGCGTCCATCCCGAACGTGCGGGCCTCGTCCGGGATGACGGGCACGAACCGGGCGCCCAGTTCCTTGCTCTTCATGAGGTCCTTCAGCAGCCGGACGAACGCCATCGTCGTCGCCACCGGCTGCTTGCCCGAACCCTTGCGCAGAATGTCGAACATCGACGCCGGCGGCTGCGGCAGCGGCCTGGCGCGCACCACCCGGCGTGGCACCGAGCCACCGAGCGCGGACCGGCGCTCCTTCATGTACTGGATCTCCTCGGAGTCCGGGCCCGGGTGGTAGTACGGCGGCAGGTCCGCCTCCAGGGCCGAGTCCGGGATCTCCAGGTAGAGCCGGTCACGCAGTTCCTTGAGCTCCGACTTGGTGAGCTTCTTCATCTGGTGGGTCGCGTTGCGGCCCTCGAAGTCCTTGCCCAGCGTCCAGCCCTTGATGGTGTGCGCGAGGATGACCGTCGGCTGGCCCGCGTGCTCCGTGGCGGCCTTGTAGGCGGCGTAGAGCTTGCGGTAGTCGTGGCCACCGCGGGAGAGCTTGCGCAGGTCGTCGTCGGAAAGATCCGCGACCATTCGGCGAAGTCGCGCGTCCGAGCCGAAGAAGTGCTCACGGATGTAGGAGCCGGGCGAGGTCGAGTACGTCTGGAACTGGCCGTCCGGCGTCGTGTTCATCCTGTTCACGAGCGCGCCGTCGGTGTCCTTGGCCAGCAGTGGGTCCCAGTCCCGGCCCCAGACCACCTTGATGACGTTCCAGCCGGCGCCGCGGAACAGCGCCTCCAGCTCCTGCATGATCTTGCCGTTGCCGCGGACCGGCCCGTCGAGGCGCTGCAGGTTGCAGTTCACCACGAAGATCAGGTTGTCGAGCTCCTCACGGGCGGCGACGCCGAGCGCGCCGATCGACTCCGGCTCGTCCATCTCGCCGTCGCCCAGGAACGCCCACACCCGGCTGCCCGACGTGTCCTTGATCTCGCGGTTCAGCAGATAGCGGTTGAAACGAGCCTGGTAGATCGCGTCGATCGGGCCGAGGCCCATCGAGACGGTCGGGAACTCCCAGAAGTTGGGCATGAGCCGCGGATGCGGGTATGAGGAAAGACCGCCGGGAACGCCCTCGCGCCGGAAGGCGTCCAGTTGTGTCTCGCTGAGCCGGCCCTCGAGGAACGCGCGCGCGTAGATACCGGGGGAGGCATGGCCCTGAATGAAGATCTGGTCGCCGGAGGAGCTGCCGGGCGAGCTGGTCAGATGATCCTTGCCACTGAAGAAATGGTTGAACCCGACCTCGTACAGGCTCGCGCTCGACGCGTAGGTGGCGATATGTCCGCCCACGTTGTACTCGGGACGGTTGGCGCGGCTCACCATGATGGCGGCGTTCCACCGGATGTATGCCCGGATGCGCCGTTCCACGTGCTCGTCGCCGGGGAACCAGGGCTCCTGCTCCGGGGAGATCGTGTTGATGAAGTCCGTGCTGGTCAGGGACGGTACGCCCACCGCGTTGGCGCGGGCTCGTTCGAGGAGTTTGAGCATGAGGAAACGGGCGCGTCCCCGTCCCTGCTCGGCGATGACGGCGTCGAGGGACTCGAGCCATTCGCTGGTTTCCGACGGGTCGACGTCGGGCAGCTGGCTTGGTAGTCCGTCGGTGATGACCGAGAACTTCCGATTACTGTCCTGTGCCACTTTCCTCTGCTCCTAGCCCTCGGGTGATGGCCATCCCAGGCAGGTCGTGCCTGGGCGGACATGCTGACGTCATGGTGCTCCGTCCCGGCAGGGACGTCACGCACACCCCGGTTAACGCCGAGTTCCGCCGCGTCGACTGTGACGAACGTCAACGAAACTGCGTAGCAAAATCAACGCTCGCCGCGCCCCACCGTATGCCCTGACGCTCCGGCGCCCACCGGCCTCGTCCCGAGGCGCTCGGTACGCCGCCGACACTCCCGCCTCGGCCCGGATCGCCCCGGTATCGGGCGGGCTGGCTGGCCGGCGTGGGCGCGGCGTGAAGCGCGGTGGGCGGGGTGGGGCCGGCGCGAGCCGGGCGGCGATGATGCGCGGCATGGATACGACCACGATCTCGGTACGGACCGGGCGTAGCGACCGGGTCCATGACCTGACGGGGGAGGCGGGCCGGTTCGTCGCCGGCCGCGGGGACGGGCTGCTGTCGGTCTTCGTGCCGCACGCCACGGCGGGTGTCGCGATCCTCGAGCTCGGGTCAGGCAGCGACGAGGACCTGCTCGCCGCCCTCGCCGGCCTGCTGCCCGCGGACGACCGCTGGCGGCACGCGCACGGCAGCGCGGGGCACGGGCGCTCGCACGTCATGCCCGCGTTCATCCCGCCGTCGCTTACCGTGCCGGTGATCGGTGGCCGGCTCGCCCTCGGGACCTGGCAGTCGGTCGCTCTGGTCGACCTGAACGTGGACAACCCCGATCGGACCGTCCGCTTCTCCTTCCTCTCCGGCTGAGGAGGGTCCGCGGTGCTCCGTTGGTGCCATGTCTTGACATCGAGGCAGGGCTCGGCGTCTTGGCCGGGTTTGTCCAGTTGAGGTGCCATAGAACGGACGGCATACACCCGGTTGTCCACAACCAGCGGCGTGGCACTTGCGTTGTCACCGCATGGTCCGGTGGACTTAGGTCACGGCGGGGCTCACGGCCAGCAGGGCCGTGAGGTTTGTCCGACCGGGACGCGCGGGCTTACGCTCGCCCGTCAGGCATACGAGCAGGAGGTAGCGGAGGGTGAGTCCGACCGCGGCGAACGCCGAGGGTCAGCGACGTGCGGAGCGTCTGGGAGTCGTCGCCGGAACCATGGTGCAGTCCATCAACGAGGACGACGACATCGCGGGCGACCTGTTGGAGGCTGTCGTCGCCGCCAGTGGGACCGAGCTTGTGCCGGAAGGCTCCGACGACGTCGTCGACATCGTGCTGCTGTGGTGGCGGGACGATGACGGTGATCTTGCCAACGCGCTCATCGACGCCCGGCGTCAGCTCTCCGACCAGGGAATCATCTGGCTGCTGACACCGAAGGCCGGACGCTCCGGCCACGTCGAACCGAGCGACGTTCTCGACGCGGTGCCGACTGCCGGCCTTGTGCAGACGAGCACGGTCAACGTCGCCCAGGAATGGACTTGCATGCGCCTCGCCGCCCCCAAGTCCCAGCGCGTCCGGCACAGGTAACTCCCGGCAGCGCGGCGGTCCGCGCCGCGGGGCGCGGACGGACCTAGTCCGCGCCCTCGGCCGGTCGCGCCACATCAGGCACCGGCAGGCCGGGGGCGCGGCCCGCCACCACTAAAGTGGTGTCGCCGCGTGTGCACACCTGGCATCTCCGGCCCATGGCTTTCGTTCGCCCAAGGTGATATGCCAATCGGCGATATGCCCGTTCTGGGCCGACCCGCCCGGCGGGTCGGGGTCCCGGTGGCGTTCGGTCGGCGCCCAAGGTCGATTCGTTCTCACCGGCCTCGCGCGGTCCGGTGGATCTTCGTGCGCCGCCTGACACCGAACAGCATGACCGCCATCGCCCGGCAATGACCGACGGGACGACAAGGCGGCCGACGGGGCAGGGACCGGCGGGCGGGATGCGGGATGGTGGCCGGAAACCGGCCCGAGCCGCGAGCGGAGCGGTCCGGCGGTGGGTCAGGCCGCGAGGGGGACCTGCTGGCCCTCGACGGCCGCCGGGTACCGGGACCAGATCTTGTTGATCTCCAGCTGGAGGAACAAGGGGCCGAAGCCGAGCAGGAACAGCAGGAACGCGAGGCCGGTGCTCACCTCGGGCACGCCCGCCGCGCGCTGCGCCTGTGCCGTCCGGGTGCACAGCCGCCATACCGCGACGAACGGTGGCACCAACAGGATCGCGCCGAATGTGCACGCCAGAACCGACATGGCCGGATTGACGTTGATCCGACGGTCGTACTGGCTCAGCTCACGGTTCGTCTTGTAGATCCAGACCAGGCCGTAGATCCCCAGTGTGATCAGGGGAAGGCCTAGCCATACGGCGACCGGGTTACGGTGCTTGCCCAGCACCCCCCATCCGGCTCCCGCCGATGTGTCCGGTCCTGGCGATTGAGGCGGCGCCCACTGTGGTGTCGCACTTGGGTTCGTCACTGGATCTCGTCCCTCCGCGCGGCCCGGCTGGCGGCCGGCCGCGCTCAGAGTAGCGCCGATGGGGCTATCTGGCTGCAATTGGACACCTCGCGGCTGAACATCGCGTGTCTTTGGCGCGGAGTTCGTCGCCGTGCCCTGGCCGCCGTGCCGTGCGTGTCGTGCCGTGTCTGCCATGTCTGCCGTGCCGTGCCGTGACCGCGGCGGCGGGGCGGCTGTCGCCGCGTCGTCGTCGCCACCGGCATTGTCGCGGCGTCGGGACGGCGCGGGGCGGATTCCATGAGACGCGCCGGATTCCGCGAGACGGGGGCAAGCGCGCGCCTGTGGGGGCGGCAACGGCGGGACGAGTCGGTCGCGGCGCGATGGCATGCTTGGCTCAGCACGCGCGTCCGCGCACAGGCCATGACCGGAGGATGATCACGTGACCGTCGATGTCGGCGCCGTCGCCCCCGACTTCTCGCTCAAGGACCAGAACAACGAGGTCGTGACCCTGTCCGACTTCCGGGGGCGGCGCAACGTCGTCCTGATCTTCTACCCGCTTACGTTCACCGGCGTCTGCCAGGGCGAGCTGTGCTCCGTCCGCGACGACCTGGGCTCGTTCCAGAACGACGACGTGCAGGTCCTCGCCGTCTCCGTCGACTCGGCGTTCGCGCACAAGGTGTGGGCCAACGAGCAGGGCTACGAGTTCCCGCTGCTCGCGGACTTCTGGCCGCATGGCGCGGTCGCCAAGTCCTACGGCATCTTCGACGAGGACAAGGGCATCGCCGTGCGCGGCACCTTCGTCATCGACAAGGAGGGTGTCGTGCAGTGGAAGGTCGTCAACGCGATCCCCGACGCCCGTGACCAGGCCGAGTACCTCAAGGCGCTGGCCGCCCTGTAGGACCCGGGAAAGACCGGCGAGAGCGGTACCGCGAGCGGGGGTGGATCGTCGTGCCGTGTTATCGCTGTCACACCCGCCAGACCGACCCGGCCCGCGGCGCAAGCCCGTGGGGCCGGGCGGTCCTCGGCGGTGAACAGGTCCTCGTCTGCCCGGACTGCCAGCGTCAGCCGGACTGGCGCCAACCCTTCGACCGCTGCGCCACCTGCGGCTCCACCCACCTGGCGAAGGCCCTCGGCCTGGTCGTCTGCCGAGACTGCGGCGCCCGCACCGACCCGGCGGCTCCGGAAACCGGCCAACTCGGCGCGGACCGCCCGGACACGGCGCGTTCAGGCATAGCGCGTTCAGGCGCAGCGCCTTCGGGTGCCACTCGTCAGGGCGGAGCTCATCCGGGCAGTGCCACCTCGACGGGCAAGGCGCGTCCGGGCACGGCGGGCCAGGGCGGGGCGGCACCCGGAACGCCTGTGCCCGCCCTGCCCGCCCGGGCGATCCCTTCCCCGTCCAGCGAACCGGACCCGGACCGGATGAGCGGCAGCCAGGTAAGGCCAGCGCCCGCCGACGCCGAACCGGGACCACCCGAAGGCTCCAACCTCTCAGCAGACGTCGAGGCCGCCTTGGCGCGCCTGTTCGGCCGCGGGCCCGGGCGGGCCGCCACCGCCGGCCGTCATCCCGAGGAGGCCGGCGACCGGTAAGATCACAGCGCCGGCAGCCCCTCCGGTACGCCCCATTGCGTACTCTGGCTGGACTCCCGGGCGTGTAGCTCAGCGGGAGAGCACTCGCCTTACAAGCGAGCGGTCGCAGGTTCGATCCCTGCCACGCCCACACACCACCTCTGACCTGCGCCGATTCAGTCAGGCCGGATTGCGGCCCTGTCGGATATCGCTGCAACAGAGGTAAACTTTCATGGTGGCGTCCCGGACGCGGCAGCGTCGGATCTTGAACGCTGGCCCGCTCCAGCCAATGATCACTTCCTTCCGGCTCCATCTCGCGGCCGAGGGAAAATCCCCGTCGACCATCACGACCTACGTCGAAGCGACCCAGTGGTTCGCGGGCGCGCACCTGTTGGCGAACACGGAGCGTCGCGACTGGGCTGACGTCTCGCCGGACGACGTCCGGGCGTGGCTCGCGTGGTTGCTCGACCGGTACAGCGACAGCTACGCCAACAACCAGTTCCGGGCGCTTCAGCAGTTCTTCCGGTGGCTCGCCGAGGAGGAGGAGCTTCCGAACCCCATGGCGCGGCTGAAGCCGCCGAGGGTGGGGGAGAAGGTCGTCCCGGTGTTCACCGAGGATGAGTTGGCGATGTTGGTCAAGGCGTGTCGCGGGAAGACGTTCGTCGACCGGCGCGACGCGGCGATCATCGAGCTTTTCAAGGCGACGGGTATCCGCCTGGCGGAGATGGCCGGGATTCGGTACAACCCGGAGGACCCGAGCAGGAGCGACCTGGATCTTGTGTCGCGGGAGCTGCTGGTCCGGGGCAAGGGCCGGAAGCAGCGCATCGTACGGTTCAGCCACACGGCCGCACGAGCGATCGACCGCTACATCCGCGTCCGCGCTCGGCACTCGCAGGCCCACCGCGACAACCTCTGGCTCGGAGTGAACAACCGGGACCCGATGACCGCGAACGGCATCTACCAGATGATCGCGCGGCGTGGCGAGGAATGCGGCGTTCCGGTTCACCCGCACAAGTTCCGCCACCACTTCTCGCACACGTGGCTGGACAACGGCGGGAGCGAAGGCGACCTGATGGAGCTGAACGGCTGGACGTCCGCGCAGATGCTCCGCCGCTACGGTGCGAGCGCGCGGAATGCCCGCGCGCGCCGGACGTACGACCGGATCATGTCGGAGGAGTAAGCTCGAGAAACGCGAAGGGCGGTTGGGCTCGGCCACGTGGCCGAGCCCAACCGCCCTTCGCTATGTCGACGCTATTGGGTTAGCGGTTGGTCTGTCGGGACTCTCGGTTCTTGTTCTTTCGCCGTGCGAGTGCGGACCGGCGGGCCAGCGCTGTGAAATAGGCGCGACGGGCACTCTCGGCCCGGCGCTCCCGTTCGTCGGGCGCAAGGACTCCGTCAGGATCGACCTGTTCGTAGAACCGGTCGCGGAAGCGGCTGCGTGCGGGTTGTGTACGGGCGGTTCGGTCAGGGGTCCGTGCCCAGGATGTGTGGGAGGCGATGCGGGCGATCGTTCGCCGGTCGTTCGCGTCCGAAGCGGCCAAAAGAAATGCTCCTGAGGTCAGTCATGAAGACTCCTATCGCAGACGCCGCCGCGCGCAGTAGGCGCACGGTGGGCTGGGTTGAGGGGACGTGACGCCCCGAGTCGCGTCGTCGCGACCGAGGCAGGTCACACCTGTCCAACGAACGGGCGCATCCAAAAGATCCAAGTCAGCCCGCTTGCAATTGCAAGCGGGCTGCAAGCGCTGGTAAACGTCTTCAGACCGCCGAAGCTGCGGCGAGTGATCGATGCTCGCGCAGTAGCGCGCCCAGGTCCCGGACAGCGGGGAGCCGCGCCCAACGTGGGTTGGCGGCGAGGTGTTGGTAGATGCCGACAGCGCGGCCGGTGGTGCGCCCGCCACCGCTGCGTTGCCCGGCGTGCAGGGCATCGCGGAGCGCGGCCGCTGCTAGCTCCGGCTCGGGCTTGGACCGCCGGATGAATGCACGGGCCAACGCGAGATGGGTTCCCGCCAGTTGCATGTGACGCCCTTCCCGCCCTACCAATGCCAGCGAATTACGAGCGTGCACCTCCGCCGTGTCGCCGTGCCCGAGGTAGCCCAGCGCGATGGCGCTGTACGCCTCGTAGGCTTCCTCGTCGCCGGGGTCGACGCCAGGCTGAATTTTTCCGGTCCACACGTTGTCGCTCATGGTGCGTAGCGCGGTCAGCGTGGCGTCGGTATCCCCGACTTGAGCGAACGCGCGAGCACAGGAACCGGCGAGCACGGGCACCAGGTACGGGTGAGCGCCGATCGCCCCCTCTGCGGCAATGGCGGCTGCGCCACCGAAGTCACCGGCGAAGAACGCGAGTTCGGAGCGCATGGCGGCGACCGACCCGGAAAGAAGGGTGTCGCCCGCTGCTTTGGCGTGCTGCCCGGCGAGAACAAGGAAGGTGAGCGCTGCGGTGTCGTCGCCCATATCTGCGGCGAGGCGTCCCCGATAGAAGGCATACTGCCCTGCCACGGATTCCAGATCCCGACGGGTGCCGCCGGATACGCGTGTCTCCAGCAAGGACTCAGCGTCGTTCCAGGCCCGCTCGATCGGGCGTGTCAGCTCGGTCAGTGAGGTGGCGGCGAAGCTACCCGCAAGGTAGTGGATGCCGTGTTGGAGCTGGGCGAGCGTAAGCGGGTCGGGCGCCGCTGCGGCCATGGCACGAGAAATACGTTCGGCCCGTTCGAGAGGGTCGCCGGTGGCGGTGGTCGTGGCAAGCGCGATTCCGGCGTTCAGCAGGTCACGGCGGTTCGCTGAACTCACCTCCGCTGGAGCGGTGGGCATGGCATCACCATCGTCGCCCGTTTGCGCATCGGTGACCATCCCGCCTGGGACGAGTGACGTGTCACGGCCGGCGGTGGCGGTGGGCGGCCCGAAGAGGGCCTTCACGTCAGCGTCGAACATCGTCTCAAGGACGCGCCGCGAAACCGGGTGCGGGCGGTCGATGGCTCCCGCAACCCAGCGTTTCGCGGTGCGGTCGCTGACGGCGTGAGCCTTGCGGTAAAGGCTGGTCGCGGTATCCGCGTATGCGCTGCGGAACTGCTCTACGGTCCACTCCCGCTGGACGAGCAAGAGCGCCAGGAGCGTGCGCGGTCGGGGGCTCGGGGGCATGGCTTCCTCGGCGGTTCGGTGGCGATCCCCTGATCGTCGCGGGCGTGCATCGCGCTGTCAGCCCGGACGGGCACCGTCCTGGCGAATGGCCCGAAAAATGTCCCCATCGCTGTCCTGGACACGCGCGCCGATGTCCTCCGGGTGCCATCCCGAGTTGTCACTTTCGGCGTTCTCCTGACCCCGGATAGTTGCGCTTGCTGGTCGGATCGGACATGTCGGTCTGACTGACTCCGGGCCGCCCGCGTGCGCGGATGGCCTTGTCGAGCGCGACCGTGGGAGGCGCCATGCCGGTGGTGACGATCGAACTGGACGGGAACGAGTCAGGACCCGTTCCGGTGCCCTGGCGGCCGTATCCGCTACCGATGCGCGCGGGCGTGCTGGTGGACGGGTCGCCAGCGCCGAGGTTCGTTCCGGCGAAGCGGTTTTGGCCGGACACGATCGCCCGGTCGCTGGTGGCTCAGGGCGCAGGTCGCGTGTTGGCCCTCTGCCCGGCGCTGGTGTCTCCCGTTGGGAGCATGGTGGCGCTGGAAGTCGCGCGGCTCCTGGTCGACGAACGGGGGCTGTGGGACGGCCCAGGTGCCGTGATCACATGCGGGGTTCGGCCCCCGTGCGCGTGGGAAGCTGGCGTAGTGATCGTCCCGCATCCCGTGATCGTCATCGCGGACGGGACGTCACGGTCTTGGGTGATCTGGGAGATGACCGACAGGTTCCAGGTCCCCGCAATGCTCGCAGGCATGGGCCGGACGCGGTCGGCGGCGGCGCTGTGAGCGCCCACAGCCCGGTAGCCACCGTTACGGTGGCCCCCGGCACCACAGCGGCCGAACTGGCCGCGCAGGTCGCCACGCTCCCCGAGGGGGCGATGCTCGTCGGCATCTTCGGCGACACCACGATCATCCTCGTCTACGGACCAGCGGACGACGTCGCATCCGACCGAGACGTACTCGCGGCCGTCGTCGCCGCGCTGGTCCCGGACACCTGGAACGGCTGGACCGGCGCACCTACGTCCCCCGCAATCCATCGCCCGGCGATGTAACCGCCAGCGAAGGGTGTAACCGCCGAGTTACACACGCGGTTACACCCCGCACGTGGTCTGAGCTGCATGAACGTCCAGGTGTAACGGGTAACCCCATCATCGGAGCGCGGCCCAGAAACGGCTCCCAGCGCCCGCGCCGGACCGAACGAGCGGTTACCCGTTACCTCCCGGCGCCGCGCGGCCCGATCGACCGCCACATGGCGATCGGCCGGCTTACACCCGTCGCGTGGCGGGCGACGACGCGGACGACTTCACACTTGATCGCCACACCGCGTCCGGGGCGCCGCTCTGCCGACTCGACGAGCCTTCGTGTCTCACGGCGCCTGTAGCGGCTGGGCGAGGGTGTAGCGGCGGCGCTACACCCGCCGCTACACCCTCTACCCCCGACACGCTGCAACAATGGCCCGACGTAGCGGGTAGCGGTCACGCGGCGGAAGCCCACCGAATGGCTTGCGTGGGGCCACGTGCCCCGACTCCTGCCGCTACCCGCTACCCCACCGGTCAGACCAGCGCCGCATCCTTATCAATGAGGCCGAGCAGTGGGCCGGGAAGACTCCCGGCTACTAGCACATCGTGCGAGCATTACTCGGCTGGAACGATCCCCTCAACGGGAAGATCAAAAGAGCCGGTCAAGAGATTTCTCAGTGTAATCGACTGAAAGCGAGGGTAGTCGCCCCAAGGGCATGAATACCTCCCGCTGGGAGGTGTCTGGAAAGTAATCGGATCAGGTCCGGGATTCACGAGGACGACCGGATATGGGTACCGGTCGACCATATTCCGCATTCGCTCTTCAAGTCGAACAACTCGGCCCCTGGCTCCGGAGTTTCCCCGGAAGGCCTCTATGGTGGAAAAGTCAAATATTATGCGCCCCGCCGGATTCCCGTCCGGTGTGGCGAGCGGAACCTCGGCGTCATAGTCTCCTCGCCCTGTCGATGTCGCGAGCCATCCAAGTTCCCTCAGAGCGTTCATGCATAGAGACTCAAATGCGCGATATCGCTCCAATCCTGCGGAGGGACCCCTATGAGCTCGCCCAGTTTCTGCTAAGAGGTCTGCCACAACCCTATCAAAATCGGGCCTTCCAGGCTCGGACTCCGCTGCTGCTTCATCAACCGCGCGATCGCTGACTGATACATCGAGATATCTTTTTGCCTGACTTAGGAACGTCTGCGTCGTAGCAAGATGGAGTCGCACCCCGGCGACCTTCATGATTTCTGCCGACAGTTCGGGTCGGGGACCCAAGATTTTTCCCTTGATTCTCTGGTACCAGTCCTCTTTCTGATCGTTCGTCACTAGAAGCACACTGCGTGGCTCACGCTGGACTTCATCGAGGATCTGACGCCACGCAAAGTAGTCACCTAGCGATGCGTCAACTCCCTTCTCTTTAGTATCCGCATACCCGGGAGGAATCTTGGCGGCCAGGCGCTTGGTTCCCGTTGTTGATTCACGTGCTAGCCGGTCAGAGTCAAATTCTTGGCCAACCCTGCCATCGAACAGGTCTGTAATTCGGCTCAGTATCGCATCATCACTTGCGCTGTCTGGAAGCTCGAACGGCTCTTGTGGCCCAAGCTCGCCGGCAAGCGAACGTAGCGCGTCAAAGCTAGCTGCGATTCGCGACTCGTCTAGGTCACGAATCCCGCGCCGCTTTGCAGCTGTCCGGAACTTCTCGATTACGTTGCTCTCGGAGCTGGCGATTTCCCTGAAAAGTTCAGTCGCCTCTTTCCCCGCGTTTCCCATCGTCACGAGCCGGTTTCGATGAAATTCGAGCGCGACTTGATATGGAATCCAGAGTCGGTCTTGAACCTTGGCGAGAACCGTAAGTACCTCATCTCGCGTTTCGGTCGAGAATCGGTATAATTCTAGGAGAACATTCGTATCAAGGACTACAATCCCTGACTTGTAAATTTCCTTCTTTTCCTCGTCATCGAGCGGGTACCATGCGCGGAAAGCCTGCTTCACGTGCCGATCATCTCACGCCTGCGGTTGACGTCTGTAATGGGACCGATTCACGTTCTGACCTGACTCGAACCTCGGCCAGCGCGGTACTCGCCTTGCTGGAGCGTGACCTACGGCTGACACCATCAATGACTTGTCTGGCTACTCAGCGTGACGGCGGGTGCGCGTGCGTGCGGGCTACCGAGGGAGCATCGAGGCGCTGGCAAGTGAGCGATGCTTGCGCACTCCTGCAAGCGATTGCTTGCAGGAGTGAGCGGCGCGCGACAGATGGCTGGGACCTGCTACCCTATCCGAAGACAATTCGCCTGTTGCGTCTTCGTTCGCGCGGGTGGTGCGAAAAGGCTGGTCAGGACAGCGCTCGCAGGCTTCGGCCTTACAAGCGAGCGGTCGCAGGTTCGATCCCTGCCACGCCCACACACCACCTGTTCGCGGGACCTTCAATGATCACGATTCGGTGATCGAAACGGACATGGTTCGGGCGACCCTGAACTGTCCGAGCATGGCGATCATGATGTGTGGCCGTCACTGATCCGCAAGTGCGCCAGCGCCATGTCGACAGGGTCCCTGCAGGCTCCTGACGAGACACCGATCTCGCGCACATGATCAATATGCCGTGTCGAGCCGCAGGGTGATGATCGCTTCTAGGCCCGTGTCGGTAGTCGCGCCAATGACACGGATCTCGGTCTCGCCGAACCGCAGTCGCACGGTCAGCCCACGCCGCTCGAAGGGCAGGGCCATCATCTCCTCGCCGTATTCGAGGGACAGCTCGCCGATCGTTTCGCAGCCGGGCTCGTCGACGTACCGCGGTGTCCGGCTCTGTGTCCGGTAGAAGCCAAAGCTGGCGCGCTTCTCGGCGCGGTAGTTCGGCACGAACCGGTGAGTGATCTCCTGGCCAGGCGCGAGCTCATCGCCGTTGCGGACGAAGATGTCGAACCGGCCACGGCACATGTCGCGCCCGCGGTCGTCCTGGAACCATCGGTCCACCGGGTCATGCGCCGGGTCATACTGCTGGCCGGAGGCACAGCCGTAGGTGTACCGGGTGCGCCGCATACGAATGATCTCCGGCTCATAGCCGAAGTGCACGGCCCCGAACAGCACGGCGGCCGACGGCTGTGGGGGCACGATGATCCGAACTGTGTCGCCGAACTCTCGCAGCAGCCGGGCTTGGAGGTAGTGCGACTCGGACAGGCCGCCGACAAGCAGCAGGTGCTCCGGAGCCGTCGCGGGGCCGTCGTGCGCGACCATCTCGGCGAGGTGGTCGCGCACCAGTACGACGATGGGCCCGACGACGGACTCAAACAGCGTTCGGGTCTCCTCAGCGGACACCTGGATCCGGTTGCGGCCGCCGGGCAACGCGGCGATGCGTTCCAGCGCGACCTCGTCCAGCAGGTCCCGCACCTCGCCGGGAAGGGGCAGCAGCACGTCGCGATCGACCACGACCCCGTCGCTGGATTCGTCGAGGTGGGCGGTCATGGAGTTTTTGACCCCCTCCCATGCCTGGAGGATCTCGAGCAGCGCTCGCGGGGATCGGGCGCGGATCCGGTCGATCACCTCCAAGCCGCCGAGGCGGTTAACAAGCACCTTGTTGACGAACTCCTCGTCGATGTACTCGGAACCGAGCCTGCCCCCGGTCGCCCGGCTCAACTGGCTGAGTTGAGGTTGTCCGTCGGGGCTGGTGTCCACCCGGTAGGAGGTGATGTCGACGGTACCGCCGCCGCAGTCGACCACCAGGAAACGACTGCCGATGTCGGTGACGTCGGCCGTTTCGTCCGGGGTGCCGAACACTCTTGCCAGATGGATCTGGCAGTGCAGCGCGGCCACCTCGGGCTCGATCGCGAACAGCAGACGCTCCTGGTCGGCTGGCATACCCGCCGCGCGCGCGGCGTCGCGCATGAGTTGCTTCTCCGCGTCGTCCCAGATCGCCGGGACGGTCAGGCACCAGCGGATCTGGTCCTCGCGATATCCGCATTTCTGGATGTCGTCGAGTGCGAGCTGGAACATCCGGCGCAGCGAGGCGACGACAAGGGGAAACGCCGCTGCCGGGGTGTCAACGGTCCAGGCGCCGGTTCCTGGTTGCCTGGGGCCGTGGTAGGCATCTGCCTTGAGGGCCATCTTCAACCCGGTGATGTAGGCGTGGCCGTGGTGGCCGGTCTCCACCCGGTCGACCCACTCTCGCCTCGCCTCATGCCCCCAGGCGACTACCTCGCCGTTCGCGCCCAGGAGTAGCGCGGACAGGTCCTTGGGGAAGTTCGCGCCGTGCGGTGCCCCCGGCCAGGTGAACCGGGCGAGCGGGCGGCGGTGGCGCGGGTCGCGGTTCTCCTCGGTGACCTCGGTCCAGGCGAAGCCAGTGCTGTGGGTACCGAAGTCGATGGCGGCCACCACTGGCCATCTACTGATCATTGTCTCCCCGCGGCGGGTCGGATTGACGCGTGGTTCGGCGGTTGGTGCCAGAGACGAGAGAGGTCTCCCGCGGGCGTCCCGCCGTTCACGCGTGGTGGTGTCTCGACGGCACGACAGAGCGCCCTGTCGAGGTCGGATTCGTAAGACCTTCGGCCGCGGACCGGTGGGTCAGCCCTATCGTCAGTCATTGATTTCCGGCATCCGCGGCCCGCGGGCTATGTAAGGCCGGGGCAGGGGTCCACAAGCCGTACGCCGCCGTACCGCTGCCTCCGTGAGGCATGACCATCGATCTGGCCACGCATCTTTGTATTCGTGGTCAGGAGAGGGACTCCGCGCCGGAGGGCGGTCTCCAGGAGCGTCAGATCATTGAGGTTGAAACGCTCGTTGAGGTCGAACATCCTGGAGACCGTTTCCAGATCACCCGCGGGTGGCGGCGTGGCGACCGGGATGCGACGGTAGCCAGCCACCAAGTCGAGCCTCGACCTCTGAACCCCGTCCGGGTCGTTCACGGACGTCAGTGCCTCCTGAAGAATCACCACCTGGTGGATGTACAGGTAGACGGCCGGGTTCTCCAGGTAGGCGCTCTCGATCAGGGCCACGCAGGGCGCGGCAGCGCCCTTGGGCCGGTTCATGAAGATGTTGCTGTCGGCGACGTAGATCTGCCGTGGACTTCTGTCGGTTTTGGTAGTCATCGCCGTGTCGCTCGCGGCCCTGACCGCGACACTGGTCAGCGCCGCGAACACCAGAAGGAGGACCAACGCACGCAGCAGGCCTCGTGGCAGAAGCAGCGAGCCCAGCCCACGGCCGAGCAGGAGCCCGGGGATCATTCGCGCCGACATCACGAGCCCCAACACGGTCAGCGTCAGATAGAGCGGTGAAAGGGGCTGAGTGAGCGTCATCTTCTAGGCTCCGAGGTCCTGTCGGCAACGGTCGCCCGGGCGGCGGCGACGAGTCAGTCACTGGGCCGCGGGCCGGTGGCGCACCCAGCGCTGGGCGCCACCGGCCGCGCATACCTTCCGGCGTCGCCGCCGGCCGGGTTAGTCGGTGTGCCGGCGAGCCCACGGCTCCGGCCGGCTGATGGCTGACGGGTGTGGGCCGGACTGGTGCACGTCAAGCGGTTCGAGGTCGATGACACCGGCGTCGGTCTGCGCCACCCAGACGAGGTCACGAGCGTGTCCGTAGGTCGCGCGCTGGACGTTCTTGGCGTCTTCACCCTCCGTCGCGATAGCGACGATCTTCGTCTCCTCGCGGGTGCGGGCGTTGACGCGCAGCTGCTCGAGCCATCCCGGACCGGCCAGCCTGCGTTCCCTGTGGCCGGCGAGGCGCTCCGGACGGTCCAGCGGGTCGGTCAGCCAGAACTCGGCCGCCACGCCGACGAGCGGGATCAGTGCCTGCATGATGACGGCGGGCCGGTCGGCGCTGTTCAGGTCGGCGCCCATCCGCACGAGCATCCCGAGCAGCACGAGAACCATGAAGATGACCCCCGTGATCACGACCCGCCCAAGTACCGGCCGCGCCAGGACGAGCCGGCGGCGCAGATCCTCGTCCAGATGCACGAGGCCCGCGTCGGCGTCTTCCAGCAAGCCGCGCTGCGCGCGGTCGAGGAACACCTGGCTCAGCCCGTGGGCCAACGCCATGCCGACGACGAACACGCCCAGCCCGACTCCGCCGCCCAGCAGATAGTGCACCAGGCCCGACTCGGCGCGGTTGACGTAGGCCCAGGCGTCGGCGAACACCTTGAAGTCCAGCGCCGCCAGGAACATGAGCAGCAGGACGCGCAGCCATCCGGAGGTACGGACGGAGGTGAACCGCCAGCCGAGTCCGGCTAGCCGCCAGTCGTCGGCATGGGATCGCTCCGCGTCGTACTGCCTGTTCGCCTGTTCCCGTCGCGATCTGATGACGGCGAGCTTGGCGGTTCGACGTCGGGCGTTCCTGCTGATCTGGGCGTCAAGCTCGGCGCGTTTCACGTCATGCGGCCCGGTCCGCTGATGCGTTCCGGAGTCGATCTGGGCCAGAGCGATATCGCGTTGCCCGTCGACCAGGCCGGGCCTGGCATCGGGACTGGCAATAGTCCTCTCGATGCCGCGAAGTGCGGTCTTGGCCACCTTTTCGGGGCGCAGGCGGTGCCTGGGGGACAGCAGTTTCATGAGTTGCTCCTCCTCCGAGGACGAAGGGCGATCAGTCGAGTGGGCGCATGAGCGAGCCGAGGTACCAGCCCAGCGCCGAGCAGCTGAGCACCGTCAGCGCCGCGATCACCAGGGCGAAGGCGTCGTCGTGGACGTCGGTGCGCCAGGCGGCGACCACGAGCGCCAGGGCGCCGAGAGCCACACATGCTCCGGCGACGACCTTGCGGCGGCGGACGACGAACCGAGGCGGGAGCAGTTCCAATGCCTTCCGGCGCTGCTCCAGGTCGCGGCTGGTTCGGATGACCCGGGCAAGAGCGGTCCGGTAACGCTCGAGCCCGCCCGCGTTGCCCGCCAGGGTCGCGCCGGCGGTGCACAGAAGCAGGGACATGCCCAGCGCGAGGCGCTCGACCGCGTCGGAGGCGATGAACTGGAGGCACACGACCGAGGCGACGACGAGGGCGACGGTCGCGGCCAGGGGGTGCCGACTGCGCAGATACTGCGGCCTGAGGTGGTGCTCCCAGGGCTCGCGCAGGCGACCCGAGCGACCCTCTGGCGGTCCGGCGGCGCCTGCGTCGTCGGAAAGGATCCCCGCGGCGGGCCCGCGGTGGTCCTCGATGGTCATCGTCGACGTGGCGGAGGACGGGTGCGACGCACCTACGATTTCCTGGCCCATCACTGTGCTCCCTGCCTGAACATGGGGCTGAGACGGGGACCGAGTGCTTCGGCGACACTTTCGGCGAGAAGTACCTGATTCGTCGTGCGCGCGTAGCCACCGACCCCGGCGAAACGAAGCGAATGAATACCGTCGAACGCCCCCACCTGGCCGGAGGTGAAACAGCGGTCCACAATCTTTTCAGCGATGTCGGGTCGGAATGTCATGTTGTCCATGCTCAGGCAGTCCTCGGCCGTGGTGTTACCGAGAAGGTTGGTGACGACGGTGACGTCGATGTCGCCGACCTTTCCGGACGCCCGGGCGTCGCGCACGACGCCACCGACGACCGCGAGAACCCTGGTGAGGCTGCCATGCGGGGAGACGGGCTGCTCCCGAGTGAAGGCGCCCGCGATGACGGCCAGTTCGTCTCCCTTGTCCGTCCAGTCCGCCCGGTCGTGCGCCCGCGAGCCCGACGCGATGAGGAACTGGGAGCCGTTGATCCCGGCCATGCAGGGCGATGTCCTGATCTCCTGGTCGACACCGCCGCTGGTCAGGAGGTGGACGAAGGCCCCGTGCTCGAGCGCGTCCGCCATGATCGGCTTGGTGACGTCGAGCACCGTCTGCTCCATGCCCTCGCCGTTGTCGGGCACATCCACGGCGATCACCTGGAGGGAGGGCGCCACTCCGCTCGGCGCCCGGCTGTAGGGGTCCTGGTACGCCGAGCAGTCGTCGACGGCAGTGTGGGTGTTGCCGTGGCTCGCGCAGCCCACGCCGGTCAGCGTGATGACGGCTGACAGGGCCAGGCCGACGGCCGACCGCAGAGGACGAGCACCTCGCGTGATTTCCATGTCGATCAACCAATCCTGATGATCACGCGCCGGAACTCGGGCGCGGCGATGTGTGGGGGTGCGCCCTCGGCGCCGTGGCCCCGCACGGTGATGCGGGCCCGCTCGAGGCCGCCGTCGACGAGCGCGTCGGCGACGGCGGATGCCCGCTGCCGGGACAGATCGAGCAGGTAGCCGGGGTTGTCGTCGCCAAGCCCGTCCGCGTAGCCGCTCACCGTGATGGGGCGGTCGCCGCACTGGTGGGCGCTGGCCCAGTCGCGCAGCGTCGCGCCCGCCTCGGGACGGAGCCGCGCCGAGTCCAGGTCGAACAGCAGGATGGCGGGAATCGTGACCTCGCCGTCGCACCCGGGCAGCGGCCCCAGCGGGTCCCCTGAGACGTTCGGAAGGAGACGGCTCGCGTGCGGTGCCGCGGCGATCGCGGGCGGCGGTGTGCCGGCTGGCGCGAGGACGAACCAGCCCACGCCCAGGACGACGGCGAGAACGCCCGCGAGAAGGAGCCACGACCCGCCCCTGCGCCGGGACCGGCCCGGACGGGCATATCGGGTCTGCCGGAGGTTGTCGGCCACATCTCCTCCTAAACAAAGGGTCGACGGGGGAAGAATGGTGAGGCGGTCCAGGAAAGGATGGCTTTTTCTCGTGAGGATTTTCGTCGCGCTGCCCGAGCCGAGACCTTCAGGAAGACCACGGGCGGCGCCGGAAGACGTGGGTCTCCCGGCGCCGCCCGCCCCCCGTTTCTCAGAGTGGTCGGGTGCGCCGGCCGTCTCTTAGTCGTAGGTTTCCATGGTCATCACCCTTTCTCTTGCCCGGTGCGGGCAGGGTGGGGACGTGCCGGCGGCGTGGTGCATGACCAGAATTGTTAGAAGTGGGTTCGCGAAAGGCAATGGTTGTCTCATGGCGCGCTCAAACGCAGAATGGCGCACACATTGATGGGCGAGGTTGGCGCACGCCCTGCGCCAACCTCGGGTGGCGCGGACGCGGACGCGGACGCCGCGGCGCGGGGTGGGGGGGGCGCGCTCGCCGGCGGCTCTGGCGTGGCCCTCCGGTCGCGAGGCCACGCGACCTGGGCGTATGTGTGCGGCGCGGGTGCGGGCGACGGCGGCATGCGCCGGGCGGCCCGGGCGCGCTCGGCCGCCGGCGTGCTCGGCGACCAGCGCGTGGGTCAGTGGTCGGCGCGCTCGGCGAGGTGGCGCTGGGGCTCGGCGTGACGGTACTGGTAATGGGCGCCGGCCTGGCGCAGCACGCCTCGCTGCTCGTGGGCGTCGGTGAGGAATCCCATCAGGTCCCAAGGAAGCTCGCCGCGTATCGCGAGCCAGGCACGCGCGATCGCGAACGTCCCCCAGCAGGCATGGAGGAAGCCGCCGGTGAGCCCTATGGTCAGGGCGCCCGCGAAGGCGGCGCCGAGGCTCACGTTGTAGCCCTCAGGCACATAGGTGCCGAAGACCATGGTGACGCCGAAGATGGTCGTGACGACCGCGAAGGTCTTCCGGTCACGGGCATACAGCGTCCTGGGCCCGGCCGCCAACGTCAGATCCGTGGGTGCCGCGCCGCGCATCCCCGTCGCCAGGCCGGCCGCGACGCCAGCCGTCAGGCCGGCGATGAGGCCGTTGAACAGGCTCGCACCGAGCCCCAGGACGGCGCCCACCCCGACACCCGCCCCGATGGCGAGGCCGCCCACAAGGCCAGCCGAGGACCAGCGCAGCTTCTCGGCGGGCTCATCGGCCCCGCCGACCCCGACCGCGAACCCGGCGCCCAGCGCGATCGCGAGCCCGTCGATGATCGCGGGGAGCACGCCCTGACCGACACCCGCCGTGAGCGCGGTGGCGCACCCTCCCGCCGTTGCACCCAGCGCACCGCCCAGCCGCCCGCCGCTCGCGCCGATCCCAAGGCCGACCGCGAGAGCCCCGGCGGTCGCGCTGAGCAGTCCGGATGCCGTGCCTATGCCGACCATGCTGGCGGCGCCGCCGAGGACTCCGCCGGCCAGGCCGCCCACGACGCCACAGACGAGGCTGCTGGCCAGTGTGCGGTCCTTCCGCAGCGGGATCCGCCCGTTTGGGTGGCTCCCAGCCGCCTCGGAGCGGCGCCGATCGGCGAGAAACCGCACAGGGAGGGCTACGGCCAGCGCCGTGAGCATCCCCACTCCCAGGCCGACGCCGAGCCGAGGGTCGGTGAGGGCGACGAGCCCTGTGGCGAGACCGCAGATGGCACCCACGACAGCCCCGGCCAGCGGCCGCGGCACAGCTCGCCGGATATCCCACCAGTCCAGGTCGGTCACGTTGTCCGCGTTGCGCTTCAGGTGCCTGGCGAGATAGGTCAGCCACCGTTCGGCCTGCTCGGCTGTATAACGCCCGGGGCCGCCTATGCGTCGGGACCATCTGCCGGCCGGCGTCGGGCCCCGCGGGCCCGGCGATGGTGTCGTGCGGCGATAGGCCGCCGGGATGAAGGCGCGGAAGAGATGGTCCTTCACCTTGTCCGGCGTCTGGAAGCGTTCCTCGTCGAGGAGCTCCTCCGGGTCCGGCAGGCCTCCGCGAGGCGCCTCACCCGGACTCCGGCCCACGCCAGTCGGCCGCCCGGCCGCGCCAGCCCCGAGGTTTCCGGAATGGGGGTTGTAGATGGTGCGTGCCAGGCTGACGTACAGCGGGACCCGCAGCACCTGCGCGACCGGCGAACTGCCACCGAGGACGGGAATGATCGGATCCCACCGGTCGTCTCCGGCGTCGTGTTCGAGGTAGTTCCTGACAGCGTCCGGCTCAAGATCGCGCAGGGTGATGCCGAACGCGTTCCGTAGCTTGGGCGCCGCGCGCAGGGCGCTGCGGAATTCCGAGACGCGGCAGGAGACGACGATGCCGTCCTCGGGGGGCAACGCCTCGTTGATCTTCGCGATGGCCTGTGCCTGGACTCGGCCAGGGATCTCGTCGAGGCCGTCGAGGACCGGTACCAGCAGGTTCGCTTCGCGCAGCGCGTCCACCTCGCGGACGCGGTGTGAACGCCGGACGAAGTGCTGGCCCGGCATCGGCCGGCCCAGGCCCGGGTACGCGGCGACCAGCCTGCCGGTCAACCAGGGCCACAGATCCTGAGCCGTCGGGTTCCAGGAGGCCGCCGACACGATCACGGGCACCGCGCCACCGGGCCGGCGCTCCCTGAGCAGGTCGACGACCAGGCGGCCGAGCAGGATCGACTTGCCCGAGCCCGGATCGCCCAGCACCACTAGGCGCCGCGTCGGAAGCGTGTTGAAGATGTCGGCGATCTGGGTGTCGCCGCCGGCGAGCCATGGCGGCGCGACGGCCGCAAGCCGTTCCCCTCGCGCCCCTTCCGTTCGCAGCTGGCGCAGGGCGCTGTCGATGTGCTCCCAGCGCTCCACCAGGTCTGGCGGAGCCTCCATCCAGGAGACGGGAAGAGGTGCGGGATCCCAGATCCGCCGAAGATCTAGTTCCTTCGTCCACTGACCCAGGACCGTCCTGGCGAGTTTGTCCGCGACCTCCCTGGCCTCGGACGACGGCTCGACCCACGGAGGGGAGGGCGTCGGTGGGCCGCCTGGGCGCGGGTCCGGTCCGGGCGTCTGGTCGGGCGTCGCGGGCTTCCAGGTCGGAGCGTGCGTCTCCACCGGAGAGGGCGTGAACAGCACGGGCGAGGACGGCGCCGACACCGGGGACGGCTGAGCGCTCGGGTCGGTCGTGGAGCGTGAGTTCGGCGTCCCGTAGACCGCTGAGGGCGGTGCGTTCGGCTCGGCCGGCGAGGGCGTGGCCGGCGACGGCGTGGACATCGCCTCTGGCGGCGTGGCTGAGGACGGGTGCGCGACTGGGCCGGACGCCAGGTCGGAGTTCGCGGCGCTGGACATTGCAGGGCGCGGTGTACCTGGCCCTGGCGGCGAGGGCGTGGCCGGCGACGAGGTGGACGGTGACGGGGTCGCCGTCGCGCCCGCGGGTGGAGGACCTGGATTCCGCGCGGCTGGTCGGCGTTCGCGGAGGAGAGCCGCGTTGGTCTGGTTCCACCGGTTGGTCCAGTAGGACTCGTCGCCGTCGAGTGCCTTCACGAACTCCAGCACCCGAGCCAAGGGCTCCAGCTTTCCGCTGCCCACGACGCGTCGCATCGAGTCCTTGCTGGTGCCCGACACGGAGCTGGCCATCTGTCGGAAGGGCGGCGACCCGCAAGACTCTCGGAAATTCCACAGTTCCAGGACGAAGTCCTGGAACGGGCCGGGTTTCACCTGGGGAGGCGTCGATTGCCGCCCCGGTCTGCCTGGACTGGGCCGTGCTGACGACGGTGGATTAGTCATCTATTACCTTCAGCCGGCGCAACACCAGCCTCCCCCCGACAGGAGCTGTCAGTTGAACCCAACAACGGTTCAGACCTTAGCGTGTGGTCACTCGGCGGCGGGCCGTACGGGTCGCCGATCCGGCCCAGAAGGGTGCCGGCCGGTCGACTGAGGGACTTGCGGTCGGTTCACGGTGGACGCGGCCGTGTCGGACTCCTAGGCTCGGGCCGCACTTCTTCGTAACTGCTGGCTGGCCCGCCCGCCGGGCGAGACCGCGGCGGGACTCGTCTCGCCTGGGTCAATTGAGGCGGCGCGTGTCAGAAAAGGTCTGAAGATGGCGGCGCGACGTGCCGCGGGGACGGGGACAGGCGTGGGAAATTCCGTAGTGGATGTCCTTCTCGAACGCCGCCGCGCCGGCAGCCGCCCGGGATCGCGGACCGACCCTCATCGTGTCGCGTTGGCGATCGAGGGCGGCGGGATGCGGGGGATCGTCTCCGGCGCGATGATGGTCGCCCTCAACGACATGGGGCTGACGGCCGGCCTCGACGCGGTGTACGCGTTCTCGGCGGGCGCGCTCAATGGTGCCTACTTTGTCACCGGCGCCAGCTGGGAGGCACTTGCCTGCTACTACGACCACCTCATCGAACCCGGCTTCTTTGACCCGCGCCGCGTGCTGCGCCGTGAGCCGGTGATGTCACTGGACTTCGTCATCGACGAAATTATGGAGCGGCGCAACCCGCTCGATTTTCAGGCGGTGCTCGACGCCGGCCTGAAGCTGCACGTGACGGTGTCGTCCATCCCGGACATCAAGGCACGGACTATCAGCGAGTTCGCCTCGAAGGAGGACCTCAAGACCGTCCTCCGGGCAACTGCCTGCCTCCCAGTTGTCGGCGGTCCGCCCGTGCCCTACCACGGCGATCTGCTCCTCGACGGCGGCGTGCTGCTCTCCCATCCCGTCCTGACGGCCATTGAGGATGGCGCGAGCCATATCGTCGTGTTCCGTACCAAGCCGGAGGGCTCCCGCCGGGACGACGTCGGCCCGGTGGAGCAGTATGCGGCCCGCCGGCTGGAGAAGATGCGTTCTGGCCTGGGGAAGGCATTCCTGGAGGCACAGCGCGACCAGGAACGTGTGCAGGCAATCCTCGATCCCGCCACCCCTCCGGCGCCAGGTCAGGCCTACCAACTGCTCGACGTCGTCTGCCCGGCGGGATCACACAAGGTCGGGCGGTTCACCCGCGACCGCGGCATCCTGTTCGATGGCATCCGCGCGGGGTACGGCGCGATGGTCCGGTGCGTTGAGGGCCGCGCCGCGGACGTCTACCTACGTCCGGTGCTACGGGAGCCCCCCTGGCTTCCGGCCCAGCGCCCCGGCGACGAGCCCCGCGCCACGCCGACGACGGTCTGACGCCCTGTGCCGTCAAGTGGTGAAGAAGGCCTTTCCGCACTGCGCCCGGTCAGTAGGAGGAGCGGGGCGGGTTCCGCTCACCTGCGCATGACTGACCGCCGAACAAGTCTTCGCAGTCAGCTGAGTTTCCACAGCTGCACTACGTTGTCGTAGCTGGCGGCCGCCAGGATGCGGCGGTCAGGCGAGAAGACGACGGTGGAAAGCCTGGTGATGGGAGAGCCGGCCAGCGACAACTCGATGGGCCTGGGGCTCGCCGGGTTCGAGATGTCCCACAGGTGCCCGCCGCTTCCGACCGTGGCGGCGGCGAGAGCGTGGCCGTCGGGAGAGAACGCCACCGACGTGACGCTGGCGCCTGGGATGGTCAGCGGCTGGCCGAGCTGGGTGGGGTGCGCCGGGTCGGAGACGTTCCACGACCGGACGGCGCCGTCGCCCCAGCCGACGGCGAGCGTGTGGCTGTCCGGGGAGAACGCCGCCGCTCGCGCCCCGCCGGCGCCGCTCGCGGCCACCTCGCCGAGATGGGTGGGGTTCGCCGGATTGGAGACATCCCATAGCTGGGCCGTGATGGCGATCGCGGCGGCGAGCGTGCGGCCATCCGGGGAGAAGACGACCGACTCCACGTCGGCCTTGATGTTGGTCGGGAGCTGCTGGAGCGGCCTGGGGCTCGCCGGGTTCGACACGTCCCACAGCCGCACGGTGGAGTCGTCGCTGCCGGCGGCGAGGGTGTGACCGTCCGGCGAGAAGGCCACCGACCACACCGAGCCGGCGTTGCCCGTCGGGAGCTGGCCGAGCGGTCTGGGGCTCGCCGGGTTCGACACGTCCCACAGCCGTACGGTGCCCGCACCGCTCAGCGAGTGGAACCGGTCGCCACCGCCGGCGGCGAGTGTGTGGCCGTCCGGGGAGAACGCCACGGACGACACCACGGTGCCGGGCGGCCCGGTCAGGGGCTGGCCGAGAGGGCTGCGGCGGGTCGGGTTCGAGACATCCCACAGCCGCACGGTGGCGTCGTCGCTGCCGACCGCCAGGGTGCGGCTGTCCGGGGAGAACACCGCCGAGGTCACCGAGTCGGTGGGTCCGGTCAGGGGCTGGCCGAGGGGCGTGGCTGTCGTGATCGCGGGCTCAGGTGAGGGCGAGGGCAAGGCCGTGCCCGAAGGGCTGGCACCGGTGCCTGTGGCCGTCGGGATCGAGGTCGCCCGCGAATGGGCCGCGGGCGTCGGGTCGTCCTCGCCGCCGCCGGTTCCGCCGCCGCTGGTCAGGACGACCGAGGTGATCACGACGGCGATCACGACGGCGAGCGCCGTGGCGAGCGTCGTGATGAGCCCGCGGCGGCGGTGCGTTGGCCGGCTGGAGGGTGGAGGAGCCGGCGGCGGGAACCGGTTGTCCACGGCCTGGTCGGCTCCGCCGACAACGACGACCGGCTCGGTCGTGCTGGCAACCCGGCCGGCTCCGCCGCCGGTCGGCCCGGCCTGCGGCGCATCGGCCTCGATGGTCGCGCCGGGACTCGGGCCCTGCCCGGTGGTGCCGGGGCCAGAGCCCTGCTCCGGAGGCGCTGTCTGCGTCGTAGCGGCGTGGAGGTCGTGG
Organism: Pseudofrankia saprophytica; assembly: GCF_000235425.2. Classification (NCBI taxonomy): domain Bacteria; kingdom Bacillati; phylum Actinomycetota; class Actinomycetes; order Frankiales; family Frankiaceae; genus Pseudofrankia; species Pseudofrankia saprophytica. The sequence continues at coordinate 922,173 of NZ_KI912267.1, read as the reverse complement.
ATCGCCTCGACGAGCTGCGCGGCGGTGGGCCGGTCCGCGGGGTCCTTCAGCAGGGCGCGAGCGGCGAGCGGACGCAGCGACTCGGGAAGACCGGCGAGGTCGGGCGTCTCCTCCACGACCTGGCGCATGATCGTGTGAATCGTGTCGCCGACGAACGGGGCGTGGCCGGTCGCGGCGAAGACCAGGACGGCGCCCCAGGCGTGGACGTCGGCCGCCGCCGTGACCTCCTGGGCGAGGACCTGCTCCGGTGCCATGAACGCCGGAGTGCCGATCGTGCCCTCGGTGGCCATCGTCGTGGCGTCAAGCGCGCGGGCGATACCAAAATCGATCACTCGGGCGCCGAAGGGCGACAACAGGATGTTCGCCGGCTTGAGGTCCCGGTGGATCACCCCGACCGCGTGGATCGCCCGCAGCGCCCCCGCGATCGCCCCCGCCAGCCACTCCAGGTTCGTCGCGGGAAGCGGCCCGTCGTCACGAACCTGGGCTGCCAGCGTCGGCCCCTGGATGTAGGAGGTGACGAGGTAGGGCCGGCTACCGGCCGTATCCACGTCCATCACCGCGGCCGTGAACGCATGGTGGACCTTCTGCGCTGCCCGGGCCTCCCGCTCGAAGCGGGCACGGAACGCGGGAACCTGCGCCAGGTCCCCGCGGATCACCTTGATCGCGACGAGCGGGCCGCCGCCGTTCGGGCCGCCGCCGTTCGGGTCGGCGTCGTCGCGGTGCCCCAGGTAGACGCTGCCCATGCCGCCGTGGCCCAGCCGTCCAAGCAGTACGTAGGGCCCGATCCGGCGAGGGTCGAAGTCGTCGAGCGGCGCCACTCCTGCCGGCACCTCGACCACGCCACCCCCAGTGAGGATCACCGTGCCCATTGCCCCGACCCGTCGGCAGCCGTGGGATTCGCCCAGCTTCGGTTATATCGCAGCCCGATGGATCTTCGGGCGGGGCGGAACCGCCGGGACACCGTCACCTGGCTCGAGACGGCCTTCCTCGTGGCCGGGTTCGACCGGCCCCGCGGCGATCGACTATCCAGAAAGGATGACAACGTCCGTGAATCCAACCGTCGCGGTTGTGGGTCCGGGGGCGATCGGCACCACGGTCGCGGCGGCGCTGCACAAGGCCGGCCGCACCCCGCTGCTATGTGGCCGCACGGCTCGTGAGCGCCTGGTGCTGCAGGATGCCGAAGGTCTCGTCGTCGTGCCGGGTCCTGTGCGGATCGATCCAGCGCAGATCGAAGAGGCGGTCGACCTTGTCTTCCTCGCCGTCAAGTCGACACAGGTCGACGCGGCGGCGCCGTGGTTGGCGGCGTTGTGCCATCCGGGCACCATTGTCTGCGTTCTGCAGAACGGCGTCGAGCAGGAGTCGACCGTCGCGCCCCACGTCCCCGACTGCCCAGTACTGCCCGCTGTCGTGTGGTTCCCGGCCCAGGTCCGGCCCGACGGTTCGGTGTGGCTGCGCGGCGAAGCCCGCCTGACCGTGCCGGACAGACCGGCGGCCCGCGTGGTGCTTGAGGCACTGCGCGGCACTCAGTGCTCGGTCCACCTGGCCGTGGACTTCACGTCCGTGGCGTGGCGCAAGTTGCTTCAGAACGCGGTCGCCGGGCTGATGGCCCTCAGCGGCCGCCGTTCCGGCATGTTTGGCCGCGCTGACATCGCCCAGTTGTCCCTGGACTACCTACGGGAGTGTCTCGAGGTCGCCCGAGCCGAAGGCGCGGTCCTGGGCGACGAGGTGCCGCAGGAGATCGTCGACAGTTTCCAGGCCAACCCGGCCGACCTGGGAAGCTCCATCCTCGCCGACCGTGAAGCCGACCGGCCGCTCGAATGGAACACCCGCAACGGTGTCATCCTGCGACGTGGCCGGGCACATGGCATCCCGACGCCCGTCAGCAATGTGGTGGTGCCGCTGTTGGCGTCCGCGAGCGACGGACCCGGCTGATTCCTGACGCCGACACCGGAGACGCAGCCACGTTTCTGGCCCATCGAGGACGTCTCTGGGTCAGGTTCGGGTCCCGGGCTCGCCCTGCCTCGTCACGCGGTGATGGTCACCGGGAGGATCTCGTAGCCGCGCAGGACGAGGCGGTCTCGGCGGGTGGGCGTTCCAGCGGGCGCCAGGTCGGGAAAGCGGTCGAGTAGCCGGGGGAATGCCGTTCCTGCCTCGAGCCGGGCCAGGCTGTTGCCAAGGCAGACGTGCGCGCCGGCGCCGAAGGCGAGCGGCGCACTGCCGGGGCGGATGGGGTCGAAGCTGGCGGGGTCGTGATAGCGGTCGGGATCCCGGTTGGCCGATCCGATCAGCAGGAGGAGCTGGCCACCCTTCGGGACCGGTGTCCCGTCCACGGTCAGGCCATCCGCGCGTGCCACCCGCATGGTCGCCTGGACCGGTGAGTCGTAGCGCAGAACCTCCTCGACGAATCCCGCGGTCGGGACGTCCCCGGAACGCAGCCGCGCGGCCAACCCGGGCCGTTCGAAGAGGATCGCGAGGCCGTTGCCGAGCAGGTTCGTGGTCGTCTCGAATCCCGCGACCAGGAGGACGACCAGGTTGGCGACCAGTTCGACGTCGGAAAGCCGGCCATCGTCGGCGTCGCGGGCGGCGACCAGGGCACTGACGAGGTTGTCGCCCGGGTCGGCGCGGCTCTCGGTGATCAGCTCCCGGAAGTAGCGGGACAACTCCCGTGCCGCCGCGCCGGCCGGGTCCAGGACGGCGGGGTCGGCCGTGAGCTCCAGGGCGACGGTCAGGTCCGCGGCCAGCGCCCGGAACCGGTGGCGGTCGGAGGACGGTACGCCGAGCAGCTCGCAGATCACCGAGACCGGGAGCTGGAACGCGAACTCCTCCATGAAGTCGAAGGGTGCGCCCGCGGCGCCCGCGCCCGACAGCCCGTCCAGGAGCAGGTCGACCGCGTTCTCGATCGCCGGCCGCAGGGCCGCGACCCGGCGCGGGGTGAACACCGAGGAGATCAGGGATCGCATCCGGCCGTGCTCGGGCGGGTTGGCTCGCAGGATCGACCGGTTCAAAGCCGCCAATGCGTCGTGCTCGGTCGAGCCGTCGTCGGGCTCGGCGATCCCGAAACGGGAATCGCGCAGTACGCGGTTGACCTCGGCGTAGCTGGAAACCAGATACCAGCCGTCGGCGATGACCGAGACCGGGCCGAGTTCGAGCGCTCGCTCGTAGAGCGGGAACGGGTTGGCGCGCCCCTCCTGGGTCGTCAGAGCCTCGACGATCGCAGCCGCGTCCATCAGTTCGGGCGCGAGCCGTGCGATCACGGCGTCGGCATGCGTGTCGAGGTGGGCCTCGGCGATGGTCGCGAGGTCGTGCTCGTCTCGGGCCGTGATGAGTTGGTGGCAGTTCTCGCAGAGCTGGCTGAGGGGCATGGTTCCTCATAACTTGAACATGCTTGTACGAGTTATTCGGCACGCTACCGTGAACTCGAACCCATGAGTACGGGTTATCGATGATCGTCTGGGAGGGTCGGGCAACGGTGAGCGGTAGCGGCTCGACCGGGCAGCGGGCCCAGCGGGCCGATGCGCGCCGCAACGTGGAGGCGATCCTGGATGCGGCCACGCGTAGCCTGCGGCGCGACCCGGACGTGAGCATCGCGGACATCGCGGCCGAGGCCGGCGTCGGCCGCATCACGCTCTACGGCCACTTCAAGACCCGGGCCGACCTGGTCGAAGCCGTTCTCGCCCGCACGATCGGCCACGCAAACGCCGTGTTCGACGGCCTCGATCTCTCCGGTGACCCGGTCGGGGCGTTGGCGACGCTCGTGACCTCCTCGTGGCGGACCATCGAGCAGCACCGTGGCGTGCTGGGCGCCGCGTCGCGTGAGCTGGCGCACGAGCGCATCCGCGACGTGCACGACGGCATCCTCGGGCGTGTCGGCCAACTTGTGGAGCGCGGTCAGGCGGAGGGCGTCTTCCGCGACGACCTGCCCGGCTCGTGGCTCGTCACCGTGATGCTCACGCTCATGCACGCCGCCGCGGAGGACGTGGACGCCAACCGGTTGGCCGCCGCTGACGCCGGCCCCTACCTGGTCCGCACGCTTGTCGCGGCTTTCGCGCCCCCCGGCTCGACAGTCCCGTTCGGATAGTGGCTCGGAACGAGGGCTTGTCCGGCAGGTCGTCATCGCGAAACCACAGGCCAACGGCCCGAAGCCGAGTTCTGGCGCTCCGGGGACGAACCGGCCTGGCTTGGCCTTGAAGGCGAGATGAGTACATGCTTACTCTCATGGACCGGCGCGGCGTCCCGTGGTTGTGGTCGCGAGCAGGCTGATCATGATCTACCGGGGCGACCGTGCCCCTGAGCATCACCACCAGCATCGCGCTGTTCGGCCGCTGTGAGCCCGGCTCATCGGCCCACGGAGTCGGGAGGATCCCTGTGAGTACCGAAACCGTCGTCGCCCGTCCGGACCTCGGCTACCAGCTGATCGACGCCGACCATCACTATTACGAGCCGTACGACTGCTTCAGCCGCTTCATCGAGCCGTCGTTCGCTGACCGGGTCATCAACGTGCGCGTCGACCAGAAGGGCCGCGGCAAGCTCTACTTCGGCGACCGGCAGTTCCGGTACATGCGGGTGATCCAGACGGACTACATCGGCGCGCCCGGTTCCCTGCGGACGATGCTCGACAACCCGGACAGCACCGACGGCTTCGTCCACCGCGAACTCATCCGGGGCTGGGACTACCCGGACATGATGCAGCGCGCCCCCCGGCTGGCGAAGATGGACGCCGAGCGGGTGCAGGCCGGGCTGATGCTCGGCACCGCGATGCTGCAGGCCGAGAACGAGCTGCACGACGACATTCCCGCCCTGTACGCGAACATCCGGTCCTACAACCGGTGGCTCGACGAGGAGTGGGGTTTCAACCGGGACAACCGGATCATCACCGCCCCGATGATCTCGCTGACGGACGCCGAGCTGGCCATCGCCGAGATCGACCGGGTCGTCGCGGCCGGCGCGCGCGCCGTCGTCATGAAGCCCGGCCCGCTCTGGGGCCGCTCGCCGGTCGACCCCGTCTACGACGGCTTCTGGTCGCGGCTGCAGGACGCGAACGTGAAGCTCGTGTTCCACAGCACCGACCCGCGCTACCTGGCCACCCTCGGCGTCCAGTTCGGTGAGGCGGCGACACCCCCGCTGCAGGGCCAGACCCCGTTCCAGTGGTACCTCACCGCAGGCAAGCCGGTGGCCGACACACTCGCCTCCTACGTCCTCAACAACCTGTTCGGCCGGTTCCCCGGGCTGACCGTCGTCGCGCTCGAGTGCGGCATCAACTGGGTCGTCCCGCTCCTGCACGACGTCGACCATGCGGCGCACATGGGCCGCAAGGGCTACTGGCCCGGCGGCGAGGTGATCGGGCGGCCGAGCGAGGTTCTCATGGAGCACCTCTACGTCTCGCCGTTCTACGAGGAGGACGTCGTCGGGCTGGTGCGGGCGATCGGTCCGGAGCGGGTGCTGTTCGGCTCGGACTACCCGCACCCGGAGGGCGTCGCGCACGCGATCGAGTGGGTGGACAAGCTCGACGGCCTCGACGACCGCGAGGTGCGCATGATCATGCGTGGCAACGCGGCGCGCCTGCTCGGCCTCGTGGACTGACGTCACAGGCATCAGAAAGAGACTGGGAGCGGACGTACAGGTGAGTGATGCCGTCAACCGTCCAGCCGGCATGCCCGATCCCGTCGTGGCACCGATCAACGAGGGGATGTGGCGCGCGGCCGCGGCCGGGCGCCTTGACGTGCAGCGGTGCGCATCCTGCGGCGCGCACCGCTATCCGCCCACCGACGGCTGCTACCGCTGCGGCTCGGTGGAGTGGGGCTGGTCGACGTTGCCTGGCACCGGCACCGTCTACTCCTACATCTGGGTGCCCGACCGAACCCGGCCTGGCACCCCGGAGAAACCGGCGGTCTACAACGTCGCCGTCGTCACCCTCGAGGGCACCGAGGGAGACCCCGTGCGCATCCTCAGCAACGTGATCGACGCCTGGAGCCCGGACGACCTGCGCGTCGGCGACCGGGTCGCGCTCGCGCCGGTCGCCTTCGGCGACAAGGGCGGAGGCGGAGGCGGGGACGGGGCGCGAGACGGAGGCGGGGACGAGCTGGCCCTGCCCTGTTTCCGGAGGCTGTCATGAGCGAGTTCCGCCGGGACGCGGCGTGCGTCGTGGGGATCGGGCACTCGGCCTACGGCACCCGAGGCTCGCTCGCGCCGCTGGGCCTGGGCCGCATCGCGCTCGACGCGGTCCTCGACGCCTGCGCCGACGCCGGGCTCGACGCCCCTGACATCGACGGCTTCGCGGGCTACTGCGACGATCCGACCTTGCCGGCCGACCTCGCCGTCGCGCTCGGTACCAAGGAGTTCCGGTACTCGGGGCTGGTCTGGGGCGGGCGTGGATCGGGCGTGCCGGGCGCGGTGGCCAACGCCTACGCCGCCGTCGCGACCGGCCTGGCCGACTACGTCGTGGTGGTGCGTTCGCTCATCCAGCAGGCGCGCCTCGGCCGGTCGGTGGCCGCCGGCGTGCAGCCGGGGCAGGCGATCCCGCTCGCGGCGTCGTACACCGCGCCGTTCGGGATGGCGCTCCCGGCGGCCATCTACGCGATGAAGGCGCGCCGGCACATGGCGCTCTACGGCACCACCACCGACCAGTTCGCCGAGGTCACGATCAACGCGCGGCGCAACGCCGTGCACAACCCCGACGCGCGGTTCCGCGAGGAGATCACCGTCGAGGAGCATCACGCCTCCCGACTGGTCTGCGACCCGCTCCGGCTGTTGGACTGCTGCATGGAGTCCGACGGCGCCGCCGCGCTCATCGTCACCACCCCCGAACGCGCCCGGGACCTGCGCCACCCGCCGGTGAGCATTCGCGCCGTCGCGACGACGGGCGAGTACAAGTGGGCCACCGCGTCGTTCAACACCATCGACGAGGACTACGTCAGCACCGGCCACCGCCGCGCCGCCCGCGACCTCTATGCGCGCGCCGGCCTGGGACCCGACGACGTCGACGTCGCGCTGTTCTACGACGGGTTCACCCCGTCGGTCATCATGAGCCTCGAAGACTGGGGCTTCTGCGACATCGGCGAGGGCGGCCCGTTCGTCGCCGACGGCGGCATCCGCCGGGAGGGCCGCCTGCCGGTCAACACCCACGGGGGAAACCTCGCCGAGGTCTACCTGCAGGGCATCACCCATCTGCTCGAGGGCGTCCGGCAGCTGCGCGGCACGGCCGTCAACCAGATCGCCGACGCCAGCATCGCGCTCTACGCGTCGGGCGTGGGCGCCTCCCCGGGTGGGGGAGTGCTGCTGTCCCGGTAGCCGCCTTTCCCGGATCGTCGACCCGGCCAGGCAGCGACACGGGCATGCGAGCCACGATGCGTACCCGCCCCCATCAGGTCCACGTTCCTGCCCGAATTCGGGCAGGAACAACATGCTCGCCTGCGGACCGCGCGACCAGGTCGTCCTCCGCTCAGGCCCTGGTCTGGGCGAGTAGGCGTGACATCTGGCGGAAGCTCATGCCGGTGGTGGCCGAGGCGAGGTCGCCGGCCGCGAGCGCGGTGACCGACTGCTGGAGCGCGGCCATGGCATGGGCGTAGAGGGCCCCGCCGAGACTGATCCGCCGCACGCCGGCCTGCTGGAGCTCGGCGACGGTCAGGGTCCTGTCCGCGGGGGAGACGACGACGTTGACCGGCCTGGGCGCGACGGCTGTGACGATGGCGGTGACGGCGGCGAGGTCCGGCGGGTACGGCGCGTAGAGGACGTCGGCGCCGGCCTCCGCGAAGGCGGTGAGGCGGCGGATGGTGTCGTCGAGGTCGGGCCGGCCCTTGAGGTAGTTGTCGGTCCGGCCGGTGATGACGATGCGGCCCTTGGACGCGGCGACGGCGTGGCGAACTCGGTCGACGGCCTGGTCGAAGGGACGGATGGGCTGTTCCGGGTCGCCTGAGGTGTCCTCGATGCCGATTCCGGCGATCCCGGCGTCGATCGCGGCCTCGACGGTCGCGGCGACGTCGGACGGCGTCTGGCCGTAGCCGTCCTCGAAGTCGCCGTTGATGGGCAGCCCGGTGAGCCGGGCGAGCAGGGCCGCGTGGTCGAGGTGCTCCTGGCGGCTGACGGCGTGCCGGCCGTCGAGGCGGCCCAGGGTGGCCGCGAGCGCGACTGATGACGTCCCGATGGCCTCGAAACCGGCGTCGGCCAGCAGGAGGGCGGACAGCCCGTCCCAGGCGTTGGGCATGACGAGCCCGCCGGGGCGGGTGTGCAGGGCCAGGAAGCGCTCGTAGATCTCGGAGCCGGGCATGGCAACGGCCTTTCGGGATGTGGAACTCGGTCAGATCAGATCAGCTCGAGCATGAGTGAGTTTGCCTGTACGTCAGTGGTCGCCTGGGCGGACCGACCGTTCGGCGATCCGGACCACGGCGGGCCGGGGCAGCGTCCGGGGCAGCCCCGCGACGAGTTTGTTCATGGTGCCGTCGACGACGGACGGGCGGCCCCTCTCGAGACCACGCAGGGCGGTGGCCACGACCTGCGCGGGAGTACGGCGCCGGCCGACCGACGCCTCCTCGGCGCCGACCACGTCGAAGAACGGGGTGTCGGTGGCGCCGGGGGACACCGCCAGCACGCGGACGCCGGCCGGCCTGGCCTCCGCCCACAGGGCTTCGGTGAAGGAGAGGACGAACGCCTTGGACGCACCGTAGACGGCCATGTGGGCCATCGGCTGGAACGCGGCGGTGCTCGCGACGTTGATGATGATGCCGTCGCCGCGCGCGGTCATCGCGGGCAGGAACCGGGCCGTCATCTCCACCACGGCGATGCAGTTGAGCCGTATCTGCGCGGTCAGGCGGGCCGGGTCGGCCGTCGCGACGTCTCCGTGGGTGGCGAAGCCCGCGTTGTTGACGAGGACGTGGACCGGCCGGTCGACGGCATCCAGCCGCCTGGCGATCTCGTCGACGGCGCCGGGCTGTTCGAGGTCGATGGCGATCACCTCGGTGTGCACCCCGTGGCGTCGCGTGATCTCAGCCGCGTTCGCCCGGAGCTTGTCCTCGCTGCGGGCTACCAGCACGATGTCGGCGCCACGGGAGGCGAGCTCGTGCGCGAAGGCGACGCCGATGCCGGTCGACCCGCCGGTCACCAGGGCAGTCTGTCCGTGAAGATCCATGATGTCGCTCCATACCATCTAGTCGGTTTGTTTTGGAGGCATGCCCGTGCCGGGTGGTCCGCGCGCGGGCATGTCGGTCCGACCGGCCCGCCCCGCGGGTGGGTGCCCTGCCGGTTGGTCCGGGAATCTGGCTGTCGATGCCGTCAGGCGGAGTTACCCGGGCCGTCCTGGCCCGGGCCGCGCAGTGCCAGCTCGACGAGTCTGTTCAGGGTGCGCGCGCGGTCGGGAAACCGGGAGGTCGCCAGGGGGCCGTCGAGGATGTCCGACATCGCCTTCAGGCCGTCGAACGCCGCGACCAGCACGACGGCGACGTCGTCGGGACGGAGGTCGGCTCGCAGGTCGCCGTCGGCCTGGCCGCGGCGCACGATGTCCGCGACCATCTCCACCCACTCGGCCATCGGCTCGCCGACGGTGTCAGCGAGGGCGGACTCGGTCGCCAGCTCCCTCGTCAGCCTGGTCACGCTCCACGCCCCGGGCTCGCTGGCGATCAGATCCAGCATCGCCGGCAACAGGGCGCCCAGCTGGTCGACGGCGCGGGGCTGGTCCGCCAGCCGGGTGGTGACCCACTCCAGCCAGCGGGTCTTCTGATCCGTCAGCACGGCGAGCGCGAGGTCCGCCTTGGAACGGAAGTAGAAGTAGAAGGCGCCCTTGGTCAGGCCGGATGCCCCGATCAGGTCCGCCATCGTCGTGCCCACGTAGCCACGCTCCGCGAACACCCGCGCCGCGGTCGTGAGCAGGAAGGCGCGGGTGGCCTCCCCCTTCGCGGTCGCGGGCACCATCGCTGCTGTCTCACCTGGCATGTACCTAGAATAAACCAACCGGACGGTATGTCAACTCTGCCCTCGAAAGTCCCGCCAACCGCGCGGCTCGCCGGTGGAGGTCGCCGACGGCGCGGTTCTTCGTCGCGTCGCGGAGGGCGGCGGGGGACCGGTGAGCTACGCCCGTTGGCTCTACGCCCCGTCCCCTGACGTGGGCTTGTGCAGGAGCAGGAAGGCCTGCTGGAAGCGGTCGGTGTCGCCAGGCGTGCGGACGAGGCGGGCGGTCTCGGCGAGGCCGGTGCCGCGGAGCAGGGCCGCGGCGGTGTCGGTGGGCCACCGGTAAGCGGTGGTGACCTTGTGGTCGAACGGCTGGGGCGGGCCGTCGGGCTGGTCGGTGGTCTGGAAGGCCAGGAGAAGCTGTCCGCCAGGAGTCAGGAGGCGGTGGAACTCGGCAATGGTGCCGGGTAGCTCGGCCGGCGGGATGTGGATGATCGAGTACCAGGCGACGATGCCGCTGAGCGCGCCGTCGGCCAGGTCGAGGCCGGTCATCGTGGCGACGTCGAACCGCAACCGCGGATACGCCTGGCGGGCAAGGGCGATCATCGCGGGGGACAGGTCGGCGCCGAACGCGTCGAGGCCAAGCGTGTGCAGCATCGCCGTCAGGTGGCCGGGGCCGCAGCCGAGGTCCGCCACCGGGCCGGGCGGCGCGGTGCGCACGAGCTCGGCGAAGCCGGTCAGCAGTCCGCGGTCGAGCGGTCTGCCCGCCAGCGGGTCGGCGAACAGCGCGGCGTACTGGCTGGCGACGGCGTCGTAGGCGGCTCGGGTGGCGTCGAGGTACGCCGGCTGCGTCATGGCGGAAACGTAGCCGTCCACCTTCCCGGGCCGGGCATCTGGGTCGAACGCCCGGGCGAATGGCGGTCCGTCGTAGCACCGGGGCGGCCGCGGCGATGACGGCCCGATGCGGGCTGAAGGTGGACTGCCCTCAGGGCCGGCCTCTGGCCGCTGAGCACCCGCGCACGGGACGCGGCGCCGGCGTGGTCGGTACCGACCACGCCGGCGCCGACGCCGGCGATCGACGTCGCTCGTCATCCCTCGACGGCCGCCGTCGGCGCGGCCGCGGCGGTCTCAGCCGGAGCCGCCATCGCCGCGGCCGGACCGGCTGGGCGCGGGTTCGGGGCGCGCAGCGCGACGACGGTGGCCGCGAGCAGGAACGCCGCTGCCACGAGCAGCGCGCTCTGGAAGCCCTCGGTCAGGGCCACCCCGTCCGTCGCGCCGGCCGCGGTCATGTCCTGGGTGCGGGACGCCGCGACCGCACTGAGGATCGCGACGCCGAGCGCCCCGCCCAGCCAGGTGGAGGCGTTGATCAACGCAGCCGCGAGCCCGGCGGTCTCCGCCGGCACGCCGGTCTGCGCCGCGGTCGTGACACCGACGAAGACCAGGCCGAGCCCGACGGCCAGGACGAGCATCGGTCCGAGGACGTCGGAGAGGAAGGACCCGTCGGCGGGGATCCGGGACAGCCAGAACATCCCGCCCGCGCCCAGGAGAGAGCCGGCCACGATCACCGGCCGGGTGCCCAGCCGCGCGATCAGCTGCGCGCCCACCCCGGCCGCGATGGCGACGCCGATGGTCGTCGGGAGGTACGCCGCCCCCGCCTCGATCGCGGAGAACCCGAGCACGTTCTGCAGGTAGAGGGTGACGAAGAAGAACATCGCGTAGAAGCCGGCCATGGCCAGGACCTGGGTGATGTCGGCCGCGCCGAGGCCCCGGACACGGAAGATCGAGAAGGGAACGAGGGGGTTGCGGTGGCGCAGCTCGTTCCCGGCGAACGCGAGGATCAGGACGGCCGCTCCGACGAACCCGGCGATCGTGCGCCCCGCGCCCCAGCCGCGCCCGGGCGCTTCGACGATCGTGTAGACGAGGAGAAGCATGCCTGCGGTGACGATCAGGGCGCCGAGCACGTCGAAGTTCGCCAGCCGCGCGCGGTCGGCGTCGCGCGGGATGAGACGGAGTGTCGCGGCCACCACGGCCAGGCAGACGGGCAGGTTGACGAAGAAGACCCAGCGCCAGCCGGGCCCGGACGAGATGACTCCGCCGAGGAACACGCCGACGGCGGAGGCCAGGCCGGCCAGGGCACCCCATACGCCGAGCGCCTTGGCCCGGTCCTCGGGGGAGCTGAACGTGGTCGTCAGAAGCGAGAGCGCCGCCGGGAGCATCATCGCCGCGCCGATCCCCTGCGCGAGCCGGAACACCACGAGCGCGGTGTCGTCCCGCGCGAGGCCCGCGCCGGCCGACGACGCGAGGAACAACACCGTGCCGGCGAGCAGGATCCGGCGGCGCCCGAGCAGGTCGGCCGCGCGTCCGCCGAGCAGCATCAGCCCGCCGTACGTGAGCAGGTAGCCGCCGAGCACCCACTGCAGGTTCTGGACGGTGAAGCCCAGGTCGTCGCGGATCGACGGGAGGGCCACGTTGACGATCGACGCGTCGACGAAGTCAAGGAATCCGACCGCGCAGAGCAGGGTCAGGATCCGCTTGCCGCGCCGCGTCGCGAGCACCGACTGCTTCGGGACGGGGACTGTCATCGATGATCTCCAGGAGGGGGTCTTAGTAAGTTAACTAACTAAGAGGACTCTAACTGGGTCGGCGGGGCGCGGATAGACTCATAAGTGAGATGACTGACTCAGAGCTGGTAGCGGCCAGGCCACGGGCGGCCGTTGCCGGGAAGCGCGAACGGCTGGTCGCGAGCGCGACCGACCTCGTGCACCGCCACGGCGTCCAGGCAACGACCCTGGCGCTGGTGGCGAAGGCCGCCGACGTGCCGCTCGGCAACGTGTACTACTACTTCAAGACCCGCGACGACCTCATCCGCGCCGTCGTCGACGGGCACGCGCAGCGCATCGACGAGCTGCTCGCCATCCTCGGCAGGGGGACGACACCCAGGGACCGCCTGGCGGGGCTCGCGCGGAACTGGGCCGACGCGGCCGACCTCCTGGCCGAGAGCGGCTGCCCGATCGGTGGGCTCTCGGCGGACCTCGCCAGGCTCGACGGTGGCCTGCACGAATGCGCCGGCCTGCTGCCGCGTGCCGTCCTGGACTGGGCCACCCGGCAGTTCCGCGAGCTCGGCGTGCCTGACGCGCCAGCCGAGGCGGCGTCGCTGCTGGCCAGGGTGCTGGGCGCGGCCCTCCTCACCAACGCCTTCCACGACCCGGCTCTGATGTCCCAGGAGATGCGCCGGATCGAGCGGACGATCGACGATCTGGCCGCCGGCGCGGCTGGGGCGCGCTAGAACCGGCCGGTGCGAGCAGGCAGCGGGTTCATCACCGCGGTGCCGCATCACCGCAGTGCCATCACACCGCGTCTCCGCAGCGTCGCCGCGTCCCGGAGTCGCGGAGTCCGTGAACGGCGCCTCGGGCCGATGTCCGAGCAGGACCGTCCCGGCGGATCCGACCGCCGCGGGCGGATGCGACGATGTCCGGTGCGAGGAGTCGCCCGCGCGGGGCGGGTGAGTCCTGGCCCGGGGGTGCCGGTGGGCGAGAGTTTGACGGGCGCGGAGATGGACGCGTTCGCGGCGGTGTTCGGTGACCGCGATGCCGCCCGCATGGTCCTGGACCGCGCTGGTTTCCCCGCCGCTCATGTCCCGTTCGCGGCGCCGACGGCGTTGCTTTTCTGGTCGTCGGTGTCCCGAGCCCTCGGCGACGGCGCCCTGCGCGACGGTCGCGACCGGCTCCTGGGCGCGGCGCGCGAGCTGTACCCGCACAATTCGGTGTTCGCCCCGCGTGGCGTGCGAGAGCCGCTACGCCAGGGCACCGCGTCGCGCGGGCCGGTGGTGTGGAACCTGCCGAGCCGGCTGCCACGGTTCGTGGGCCGCGACGACCTGCTCGCAGAAGTCCATGCCAGGCTGTCCAGGTTGTCCGAGGAGTCTCGGGTCGCGCTGGTGGCACTGGACGGAATGGGTGGCGTCGGCAAGACGTCGCTCGCCGTCGAGTACGCGTACCGGCATGCGGCCGAGTTCGACGTCGTGTACTGGGTGCCGGCGGAGCGGGCCGATCTCGTCGGGCAGCACCTGTCCGGGCTCGCTGGTTCCCTGGGCCTGGCTGCCGGGGCCGACGCGGAAGCCGTGTGGGCGGCGCTGCAGGGCGTGCCGTCCTGGCTCGTGCTGTTCGACAACGTCGAGGACATCGACACGATCACCCGGTTTCAGCCTTCGCGTGGGGGCCGGGTGTTGTTGACCTCGCGGCGCCGGGCTGTCCGCAGGCTTGGGGCCGCGGTTCCCGTGCCGGCGTTGCGCCGGGGCGCGTCGGTCGCGCTCCTGCGAGACCGGGTGCCGGACCTCGACGCGGCCGCGGCTGGCCTGGTCGCCGAGTTGGTCGGTGACCTGCCGCTCGCGCTCGACCAGGCGGCCGGCTACCTCGACGAGACTGACATGCCCGTCGCCGAGTACGTCAGGCTGCTGGCCGGGCGGCCCGAGAGCGGGATCGCCGGCCTGTGGAACCTGTCCGTGCGGCGGCTCGAGGCCGAGCGGCCGGCGGCGGTCGAACTGTTGGAGCTGTGCGCGTGGTGCGCCCCGGACCCGGTTCCCCTCGCCCTTTTCGCCGGCCGCCCCGACAGCGCCACCCTCGGGCCGGACCACGCGGCTGTCCTGGAACTGGATGGCGGCGACGGCTGGGCCGACGCGGTCGGCGCGCTGGTCGGCTACAGCCTGGCCCGCCGGGACCGGGACCTGCTCGTCGTGCACCGACTGGTCGCGGCCGAAACCCGCCGGGCGACGCCACCAGAGCGGGCCGCGGCGCGTCGGGCGCGGCTGTCCGCGTTGCTGCGCGACGCGGCCCCCGACGAGGTCACGGGCGACCCGGGCGGGTGGCCGGTCTGGCAGGTCCTCCTGCCGCATGTCCTGGCCGCCGCCGGCCACCCGCTGCCTGGCCCCGGTCCGGCGTTCGACGACCGGTGCTGGCTCGTGGACCACGCGGGTGCCTACCTCAAGGAGCAGGGGCAGCTGGCGACCGCGATACCGCTGTACGAACGCAACCTCGCGGAACGCGAGCAGCTGCTCGGCCGGGATCATCCCAGCACGCTCGCGTCGACGAACAGCCTGGCGGCCGCGTTTCAGATCGTCGGCCGGGTCGACGAGGCGATCGACCTGCACGAGCGGACGCTCGCCCGCAGAGAACGGGTACTCGGCGTCGAGCACCCCGATACGCTGATCTCCCTGACCAACCTGGCAGGCGTCTACCGCGCCGCCGGGCGGGTGGACGAGGCCGTCGAGCTACACGAACGCGCGCTCGCCAGCCTGCGGCGGGTACTTGGTGCCGACCACCGGTCCGTGCTGGCCGCGCAGGGCCATCTGGCCGTCGCCTACCGAACCGCCGGACGGCTCGACCAGGCGATCGAGCTTCACCGGCGCACCATCACGGACCGGGAGCGAACTCTCGGCGCGGACCACCCTGACACGTTGACCTCACGGAACAACCTCGCGAACGCCCAGCTGGTGACCGGACATGTCGAGCAGGCGTTGGCGCTTTACGAGCGGACCCTCGCCGACCGGGAGCGGGTGCTCGGCTCGGGCCATCCGGCGACGCTGACGTCCCGGAGGAACCTCGCCCTCGGCTACGAGGCGGCGGGACGCACGGATGAGGCGATCAACCTGCTGGAAGCAACGCTGACCGACTGCCAACGGCTGCTGGACACCGACCATCCGTTGACGGCCACGGTCGCTGGACACCTCGCCCACATCCGCGCCGCCTCCGGCCGGTAGGGGAGGGAAACCCGCTCGCGGCTCCGTGGGCCTCGCCGCCCGGTGCCGGGATCGGCGTCAGAAGGGCTGGTGGCCGCGCTTGCGCAGCCGGGGGATTCTGTCGAAGTACCCGGCGAGCCTGGCGGCCTGGTCGAAGAACTCCATCACCCGTGAGGAGTCGTTGTCGAGGTGGGCGAGCGTCTCCGCGCCGAGATAGAAGGCGACGGCGGCGTTCGCCAGCACGGGCAGGCGCACCAGGGTGGCCAACGGCTTGCCGTCCAGGAGCGTGGCGAGCAGCTCGACGGCCACCTCCTCCCAGCGCCGGGTTTCCAGCGTCAGCTGGGCGGCCAGCCGCGATCCCGGCCGCGCGCCGGCGTAGATCTCCTGGACGGCGGCGATGTGGCCGACCTCGGTGTCCTCGAGGTAGAGCTGGCGGAGGACCTCCACGGCCCGGCCGGCCCGGTCTATGCCGGACAGCTCGTCCCGGTACCGCTGGATGCGCAGGTCGCAGGTGTGGGTGAGGGCCGCGACCAGGGCGTCGTCCAGGTCGGTGAAGTGGTAGTAGATCACGCCGGGGGCGAATCCGCCGACCTGCGCGATCGCCCGCGCGGTCGTGCCCCCGTAGCCCTGGCGCACGAGGCAGGCCAGGGTGGCGTCGAGGACGCGCCCTCGGGTGTCAGACAACGCGCACCGGCCGTACGCCGTTCGCCGCGAGGTAGCCGTCGAGCCGGCGGGCGAGCGCGGCGAGATGGTGGCTGGGTACCTGCGGGTACAGATGGTGTTCGAGGTGGTAGGTGAGCTCGAGGAACACGGCTGGGATGATCCTCCCTCGCAGCGTGCGGGTCTGGGTCAGGGGAGTGTCGCCGTAGTCGTGGTGCGGCAGGTACACCGTCAGGAGCGGGTACACCCAGCTTCCGGCGATCACCATCACCGCGTAGACCAGCAGGCCCTGGGCGTACGGCCAGGCCAGTGCGCCCGCCGTGAGCACGGCGATCGGCGCCGCCGCCTCGACCAGCAGCCAACCGCGGTCGCGCCCCTGGCGGTAGGACCACCACCACAGCCGCGGCAGGAAGATCGGGCCGTAGCAGGCCGCGCCGACCAGCGACAGTTCGGCCGGGTATCCCTCGGGGTCGTCGGGGTGCGGGAAGAAGCGGTGGTGGCGGGTGTGCGTGGCGCGGTAGGCGTGCCCGCTCTCGAGGAGCACCAGGCCCATCGCGAACAGCGCCCAGTCGGTGGCGCGTCGAGAAAGGCCGAGTGTCTCGTGCACAGCGTCGTGGGTGACCGTGACGACCGCGACGAAGATCCCGAAGACGATCATCGGGGTGAGCCACCACCAGCCCGCCCACGCCGCGGCCGCGAAGCACAGCACGCCGGCGAACGGACGGGCGAGCGCGATCCACCGCTGCCGGCGGGTGGTGACAAGCAGATCCGCCCCGAGGTCCGCCAGGACGGGCGGTCCAGGGGGAGCGGGGAGCGGATGCGGACCGGTCGGGGTCATCGGCCGAATCCCCGCTCCCGCAGCATTCCCTCCGCGACGATGCGGCTGCCCAGCACGCAGGCCACCGTGCCCAGGCCCGGCCAGGTCGAGTCGCCGACCAGCCAGAGGCCGCGGCCGCCGAGGTCGTGCGGGATGGCGCGCTGATTGGTGTTGCGCAGGTTCTGCCGTACGCCCCCGACGGCGCCCGCCGGGCGGAACCCGAACCGTTCGTAGCTGCGAGGCGTGCCCGTCTGAGCGATCACCGCCCGCTCACCGAGCGACGGGTAGGCGCGCCGCGCACCGGTGACGAGCAGCTCGCCGATCCATTTCTTGCGCTGTTCGTACTCGGTCTCCTCGAGCCCCGCCCAGCCGGCCAGCTCGGTGTGTGTGGAGATCATGACCGCTCGGTGCCCCGGTGGCGCGCTGAGGGTGTCCCCGGGCTCGGATACGGAGAGGAACATGTTGTTTCCGTCGCCCAGCGGCTGGTCGTAGGACCGCAGGAACTGATGGTGCGTGAGCTCCTGCCCGGTCACCTCGTCCTCGGGTACGCCCAGGAACACCACGCACGCGCCGCCGAGCGCGTCCGCGTCGCGTTCCAGGTAGGCCCGCAGCCTGCCGGCGACCGGGAGCCCCGCGCAGATCGCGGCCGTGGCGGCGGCGGGTAGCGCGCACACGATCCGGCGGGCGTCGACCGTGCCCCGGCGGGTCGTCACCCGGTAGCCGCCTGCCTCGCCTTCCACCCGCGAGACCGCGGCTCCGACGCGGAGCCGGCCCCCCAGCGCCCGGTAGTGCCTCACGAGCGCAACCCAGAAGCCATGCATGCCCCCGGCATGGCGGCTCAGGCCAGCGCCTCGGATCGTCACGCCGAGCGCCGCGTTGATCAGTGGCGCGTCGTCGACGGCCGCGTGCACGGTGTCCTCGACCAGCATCCCCAGGAGTCCGACGAGCGCGGCGTCGTCGCGCAGGTGGTACCGGCGCAGCGCGTCCCCGAGCGTCCAGTTCACGTAGCGGGCGAGCGGCACGCCGGCCACCCCGACGGCTCGCAGGTCGCGCAGCGCGTCGGCCGGCCCGCGTACCGGGAGGCGGACGCCCGACCGGCTCGCCCGCCAGAAGGTGTGCGCCAACCGGTCGAGCAGCGACCAGAAGTCCCGATGCCGGTCGGTGCTGCCGAGCTTGCGCAGCCGCTCGGCGTGCCACAGCTCGGGATCCCGGTGCAGCACGATCTCGCGGTCGGGGAGGTGGGCGACGTAGCCCGGCAGCTCCCGGGCGTCGAGCGGACTCATGCCCACGCTCTCGAGCAGCTCGGAGCCGACGCCGCCAGGCGTGAAGTCGACGAGCGTGGTGGCGCCGACGTCGAAGGAGAAGCCGCGCTTGCGGTAGTAGCCCGCGCATCCACCCACATGGCCGTGCGCCTCGAGCACCACCGACGAGAGGCCGGCGGCCTGCAGCCGCAGCGCCGTCGCCATGCCCCCCGGACCACCGCCGATCACGGCCACGTCGAACGGCTCGGTCGCCGCCTCCACGTTCTGAACATCCGTTCTGAACATGCGTTCAGAGTGGCGCGCGTGATCTGGCGCGTCAATGCCCTTTCGTCGGGTGGGGCCGGCGATCGCGGCGATCGCGGCGAACGCCGGCGACGCGGCCCTGCACGTGTTGCGGAGCCCGCGCGCTCTCAGGCGGTTCGTCTCTCGTCAGAGGGAGCTTGCGTAGCCGGCGGTGACGCGGATGGTCTCTCCGGTGACGAAACGAGCCCTTTCGGAGGAGAGATAGAGCATCGCGTCGACGATGTCCTGCTCGCTGCCTTCGAGGTCGAGGAACTGATGGTGGCGGTGGCCCTCGATCATCTGCGGGGAGAACTCCGCGCGGATGGTGTCGGTGACGTGGAGGCCTGGTGCCAGTGCGTTCACGCGGATGCCCTCGGGTCCCAGCTCGCGTGCCCAGGCGAGCGTGAGCGCGCGCACGGCCGCCTTCGTCGCCCCATAGGCGCCCATGCCGTTGAACGCGGCCGACGACGAGATGTTGACGATGTTGGCACCCGTCCGGCCCTGCATGTGCGGGCGCGCGGTGAGCGTGCCGATCATCACGCCCATCACGTTCACGTCGAACAGGCGCCGCAGCTTGGGCACGGGGAGCCGCGCCCAGTCGACGCCGTACTCGAGTGAGTGCAGGCCGGCGTTGTTGATGAGGATGTCGACACCGCCGTGCCGGGCGACCACATCGGCGAGGACGCCGTCCCAGGCCGCGTCGTCGGCGACGTCGAGGCGGTAGGCCGACGCCTGGCCGCCGGCCTCGCGAATCTCGGCGGCGGCCCTGTCGACCTCGGCTTCGTCGATGTCGGTCAGCACCGTGTGCGCGCCGCGCTCGGCGAGCGCCCGGCCGAACGCGCGGCCGAAGCCACGCGCACCACCAGTGATGACGGCGACGCGTCCCTCGAACTGGGACATCTGCTCAGCCACGATCGCCTCCCGAGGCACTTTTTGGACTCAGTGCAACGTAGCGCTCGGTGAGGGTCGGGTGCGCGCGTCGGCCGGCACGGGACTGCCCACCGTCGTCCTCGGCCAGCCAGTCCACTGACGCTGGCGACCAGCACGCCGCCCCGGGCGTCGCGCTGCCGACAAAGTTTGAGCGCCACTCAATCGAAATGCTTGACTGGCACTCAAGCGAGTTGGCTGGAGGGGCGCGGATGGGGAACAGGGCGGACGCGTTGGCGGCCACCAGGGAACGGATCGCGCGAGCGGTCCTGCGGCTGCTGCTCGACAAGGCCTACGAGGACGTGCGGCTGGCGGATATCGCGAGCGCCGCGGAGGTGTCGCACCAGACCGTGCTCAACCACTACGAGTCGAAGGAAGGCGCGACGCTCGCGGCGATCGAGCTGCTGCGGACGGAGACCGAGCAACTGCGGATCTCAGTCCGCAGGGGGGACCCGAAGCACGCGGTAGAGGTCCTCGTCGAGCAGTACGAGCGGTTCGGTGACCTCAACGTCCACTGGGCCATGTCCGCTGAGCGGCTGGGACGCCTGGCCGGGCTGCTCGACGACGCCCGCGCCGCCCATCAGAGATGGCTCGAAGAAACATTCGCCGCCAGCCTTCCTGCCACGCCGGCGGCCCGTCGGCAGACGGTCAACGCCCTGCACGCGGCCACCGACGTCTACACCTGGAAGCTGCTGCGCCGCGACCTCGCCCTCAGCCGGCCGGAGACCATCCGCACGATGACCGCGCTGGTGCGCGGCGTGCTCGACAGGAAGCAGGATGACCGATGAGCAGGACCTACCTGTTCGCCCTCACCGACGGCGGCGGTGGCACCGTCGCGCCGGAGCTCGGCGTCGCGCGCCGGCTCGTGGACCGTGGCCACCGGGTCACGGTCCTCGCCGAGGACTCGATGGCACCCGCCGTCGCCGCGACCGGAGCGGCCTTCCAACGATGGCGCCACGGGCTCAACCGGCCGGACCACCTGCCGGAGCACGCGCCATACCAGGAATGGGCGCTGCGCAGCCCGACGACGCTCGTGCGGCAGATGATCGCCCACCTCGTCGTCGGCCCGGCCGCAGGCTACGCGCGTGACGTCACCGACGCGATCCGCGCGGACCGGCCGGACCTCGTGCTCACGTCGTTCTTCGCGTTCGGCGCGATGGTGGCCGCCCAGGCCGCCCAGACGCCCTTCGACGTGCTCATGCCGAACATCTATCCGCTGCCGGCCCCCGGGCTGCCGCCGTTCGGACCGGGTCTGCGGCTCGCCCGCGGTCCGCTCGGCGGTCTGCGGGACCGGGTCTTCGGCGTCATGTCCCAACGACTGTGGGACGGCGCGGCCCTGCCAGGGCTCAACGAGGTCCGCGGCGCGTACGGCCTGAGCCCGGTGGCGCACTACCAGGACCAGGTGCACCACGCCCGCCGCCAGCTGGTGCTCACCAGCGCCGAGTTCGACTTCCCGGCGGAGCTGCCGCCGTCCGTGCGCTACGTCGGGCCGGTTCTCGACGACCCGGCGTGGGCACCGGGCTCGTGGCAGCCACCACCCGGCGACGAGCCGCTCGTGCTCGTGTCGATGTCGACGACGTTCCAGGACCAGGCGGCCTGCCTGCAACGGGTCGTCGACGCGCTGGCGACGCTGCCGGTCCGCGGGCTGGTGACGACCGGCCCCGTCATCGACCCGGCCTCGATCACGGCACCCCCCTCGGTGACGGTCGTCGCGGCCGCGCCGCACGCGGCGGTCCTGCGCCAGGCGGCGCTCGTCGTCACGCACGGCGGGCACGGAACCCTCGTCAAGGCGTTCGCGGCGGGGGTGCCGGTCGTCATCCTGCCGCACGGGCGAGACCAGCCCGACAACGCCGCACGGGTGGCGCATCACGGCGCCGGAAGGTCGATCGCCCGCACGGCCTCCCCGGCGAAGATCGCCGACACCGTCCGCCGCGTCCTCGCCGACCCCGACTACCGCCTGGCCGCGACGCGCCTCGGCACGGCACTGCGTCGCGACGCCGGCAGCGGCCTCCTGCTGGCCGAGATCGACGGCCCCGACACCGCCGACCTTCGCCCGGCGGCGCGTAGGTAGTCCACGCCGAGGCCATATCGCTTTGGCCCACCCGCCCTCTCCGTCGCTAGGCTGCCCCCCCGAGCAGGGCCTGGGCGAGCAGCGTGGCCGTGGTGGTTCGCCAGCGTTCCGGTGACCAGCCGAGGGTGCCGGTGGCGACGATGTAGTTCTCGGCGCTGGTGATCAGGAAGGCGAGATCGGCGGCGTCCTCGACGGTGAGCTCGGGGCGCAGGGCCGCGCGGTCGGCGAGCAGGTCGGCGAGCGCGCGGAACGCGGTGCGGCGCTGGCGCTCGTTCACGTCCCACTGCGCCGCGAGGTCGGGATCGGTGCCCACCGTGCCGCGGACGACGGCGAGCAACGGCGCCACCCGCCCCATGATCTCGGCGCCGCCGATCGTCCAGATCTCGATCACCCGGACCGGGTCGGGCTCGGCGGTCAGCTCCTCGAGCCACGGCCGGTCCAGCAGCGCGACCGGCTCGTCGTCGCCGACGGCGGCCACGTCGAGCGCCTCCTTGAGCAGCGTCGCCTTGTTCCCGAAGTGGAAGTAGACGGTCTGCACGGCGACGCCCGCGCGCGCCGCGACCTGGTCGAGCGTCGTCGCGCCGTAGCCCTGGTCCAGGAACAGGTCCGCCGCCGCGGCGACGATCCGCCGCCTGGTCAGCCGCGTCTTCTCGGCCCGGCTCGGCTTGTCCTTCACCCGACTCGGGCTGTCCTTGACGGAGTCACTCACTCGCTAGAGAGTACTCCAGTGAGTCGCTAGAGTCAGCTCTAGTCAAATGGAGGAGCCCATGCCCGACCTCGCACCGATCCACCACGTGAAGATCCCGGTCAGCGACGTCCGCGCCAGCAGCGAGTGGTACCTGCGGGTGCTCGGGCTGAAGGTGGCGATCGAGTTCACCGAGGACGGCGAGCTGCGCGGCGTCGCGCTGGCGTCCCCGAACGGCGCCACCTCGATCGCGCTGCGGCACGACCCCGAGCGTGCCGCCGCCCTCGCCGGCTTCGACCTCGTCGCGCTCGGCGTCCCGACCCGGGACGGCGTCCACGCCTGGGCCGACCACCTGGCCGCGATCGACCAGAAGCACGGCGGCCTCGTCACCGGCCACCACGGCGGCACCGTCCTCGTCGGCCTCCACGACCCCGACGGCATCGAAATCCGTCTCTACGCCGACTGACCCCGACCCCCAGACCGAACCCAGACCGACCACAGACCGAGAAGGAGAAGCTCCATGCGATACACCGACTCCGGCGGCGACGGCCAGCCGATCGTCCTGATCCACGCGGCGGCCTTCGCCGACTGGTTCGTCCCGTTCGAGCGCGAGCCGGCCGCCGCCGGCCTGCGCCGGATCCGCGTCACCCGCACCGGGTACTCGGACCCCGCACCCGCCGAGCCGCTGTCGGTGGCCGACCACGCCGCCGAGTGCGCGGACCTGTTGCGCCGCCTCGGAATCGAGCGGGCCCGGGTGCTCGCGCACTCCTCCGGCTGCGTGGTCGCGCTGCAACTGGCGCTCGACCACCCGGAGCTGGTCGGCGAGCTCGTCCTCGTCGAGCCGCCGCTCATCGACCCGCTCCTGCCGCCGGCGGATCGGGTGCCGGTCGCCGCCGCGATCGGCCCCGCCATCGGCGCGGCGATGGGCGCCGCCGCCCAGGGTGACCTGCGCACCGCCTTCGACACCTTCCTGGCCGCGCTGTGCGGACCGGATTTCCGGTCCGTGATCGCGTCCACCCTCGGCCAGGCCGGTCTCGAACGCGCCGAACGCGACTGCGGCTACTGCTTCGCCGGCGAGGTGCCCTCGCTCGTCGGGTGGCACTTCGACGAGGAGCTGGCCCGCCGGATCGAACAACCGGTCCACCTCGTCGCCGGCGGCGAGAGCCCACTGTTCACCCACCGCCTGGTCGAGTACCTCGCCGCGATGCTCCCCGACACCCGCACCACCATCGTCCCCGGTCACAACCACCTCCTCCCCCTCACCGCCCCCGCCGCCCTCGCCGCTCTCGCCACCCCTGCCCCGCTGTTCCTCGAAAGGTGAGGCCATCAGATGGCTCGTTTTCTGTTCGCCACCGTCCCCGCCGTCGGCCATACCGCGCCCGCCCTGCCGATCGCCCGTGAGCTGGTCGCGCGCGGCCACTCGGTGCGCTGGTACACCGGTGTCGCGTCCGCGGACCGGATCGCCGCCACGGGCGCGACCTTTCACCCGATCACCAACCCGGAGCACGACTACAGCGAGCGGGGCCTCGACGGCCACTACCCGCGGCGCCGGGAACTGTCCGGCATCCGCAAACTGCGATTCGACCTGACCGAGGTGTTCGCGGCTCCGGTGGCCGGTCAGGTGCGGGACCTGATGGCGCTGCTGGACGAGGAGCCGGCCGACGTCCTGGTGGGGGACACCGCCTTCATCGGCGGCACCCTCGTCCAGGACCTTGGCGGGCCACCGCTCGCCGGCTTCGGAATCAGCGTCCTGGCATTCCCGAGCCGGGATCTGGCGCCGTTCGGATTCGGCCTGCGGCCCGTGGGCGGTCCCGTCGGCCGGGTCCGTAACCGGGCCATGGACGCCGCCATGCGGAACCTGTTGTTCCGCCCCATGACCACCGAGGTCAACAAGGCCCGGCAGATCTTCGGCCTGCGGCCGACCCGGGACTCCGTGTTCGACTTCCCGCGCGCGACCAGGCTGTACCTGCAGTTCAGTCCACCCGGCTTCGAATATCCCGTGCCGGACATTCCGGGCCAGGTGCGGTTCGTCGGCCCGCCGCGCCCGCGGCCAGACCTCACCTGGCGGCCACCGTCCTGGTGGGACGACCTGGCGGGCGGCCGGCGGGTGGTGCTGGTCAACCAGGGCACGGTCGCCACCGACCTCGACCAGCTGATCCGCCCGGCGATCTCCGCCCTCGCGGGGGAGGAGGACCTGCTCGTCGTCGCCGTCACCGGTGGTCCCGACCCGGCAGTGCTGGGGCCGCTGCCGGCGAACACCAGGGTCGAGCGGTTCATCCCCTTCGACAACCTGATGCCGCACGTCGACGTGTTCGTGACCAACGGCGGGTACGGCGGGGTCCAGCTCGCCCTCGCCCACGGCGTCCCGATCGTCGGCGCCGGCAAGACCGAGGACAAGATCGAGGTCAACGCCCGGGTCGCCTACTCCGGAGTCGGCGTGGACCTGCGCACCCAGACACCTGGTGCCGAGCGGGTTCGCGCCGCCGTCCGGCAGGTGCTCGGGGATCCCGCCTTCACCACCACCGCCCGCCGGCTGCGGGCTGAGATCGAGGCCTGCGGCCGGGAGCAGCGCGCGGCCGAGCTCCTGGAGTACCTGGCCGCCCATGGCGTGCCGGAGCCCCGACGGGCTTCCACCGCGCCCCTGGCCCGGCTCTAGCTCTAGGTGTTCCGACCATGAGGTCGGTCGCCGCGCTGGGCGCTGACCGATTATGGTCCAGGCTCATGCAGAACTCGTTCTGTTCGTACTGCGGTACGAGGTATGGGCCCGACGCGACGTGGCCACGGGTGTGCGCCGCCTGCGGTGAGACGACGTACCGCAATCCGACTCCGGTCGCGGTGGCGCTGCTGCCCGTCGTCATGCCCGCGGGCGAGCGCGGCCTGGTGGTGGTACGCCGCGACATCGACCCCGGCCGCGGTGAGCTGGGGCTGCCCGGCGGCTTCATGGACGTCGGCGAGGTCTGGCGGGAGGCGACGGTCCGGGAGCTGCGCGAGGAGACGGGCATCCTCGCGGACCCGGCCGACGTCCGCCTGTTCGACGTGCACAGCGGCCGGGACGGCGGGGTTCTGCTGGTGTTCGGCCTGCTGCCCGAGCGGCCGTGGGCCGAGCTGCCGCCGGTGGTGGCCACGGACGAGACGACGGAGTGGCTGGTGCTCACCGAGCCGCGGCCGCTGGTGTTCCCGACGCACACCGACGCGATGGCCGCCTACTTCGCCCGTCTCGTGGAGCCGGTGCCGGCCCCGGGTCTCTGACCGGCTGTGGTCCGCCGCGGTCCTATCCTCGAATCGAGTCAGAAGAGCCCGTCTATGGGCTCGCTGGCGTGACACACCTCGGCCCAGGCTTGGTGATGTGCGTCGGCTCAGTGAGTCCATAGACTCAATGGCGCGACACGGTTCGGAGTTTGCCGCGACGCAGCCTGCGCGCTGACCTAAGTCGGCCCTAGGGGATCGCACCGGGCGCCTAGGTTTCGACCGCCAGCGGCTGGCTCAGCCGCATCCGAATGCTCGCTCTCCGTGTTTGCCTCTGCGGGCGTGGCCCTCGGCGCCCGTCGGGCCGCCACATGGCCGGCTCCGGGCCGGTCCGCCGTCCCTAGACTGAGTGGGTGCCGATCGTCCTGACCGTTCTCGACCGGGTGCGTTGGCGCGGCCGGCCGGTGGTCGGTGAGCGGCCGCAGGCGTTACTGGCCGCCCTGGTCGTCGGCGGTGGGCAGACGGTACCGAGTGACCGGCTCGCGGAGGCGGTCTGGGGCGAGAACGGCCCGGGGAACGCGGGCAAGGCGTTGCAGGTCCTGATCTCCAGGACGCGGGCCCAGTGTGGCCCGGACGCCGTCGTCCGCGACGGTGAGGGCTACCGGCTCGGCGTCGCCATCGACGAGGTGGACGCGTTACAGCTGCGGGACCTCGCCCTGCGTGCGCGTCGCCTGCTCGCGGCCGGGGACGTGCTCGAGGTCCGCGCCGTGGCGACGGAGGCGCTGGCGCTCGCCGAGGCGCTGGCGGCGCCGCAGGACGACGACCATCCGCTGGCCGAGCTGCGCCGCGGGGCCGCCGTGCATCGCGCCGAGCTCGCCGGGCTGCTGGGCCGCGCGCTGTGCGTGACCGGCGACCACACCGCCGCGCTGCCGCGGCTGGTGGAGGCGTTCGACCGGGATGGCTCGGACGAGGCGATACTGATCTGCCTGCTGCGCAGCGAGGCGGCGGTCCGGGGCACGGCCGCGGCCCTCGACCGGTACGAGCGGTACCGGGCCGACCTGCGCGACCGGCTCGGCGTCAGCCCCGGCACCGACCTCGAACGGGTGCACCAGGAGCTGCTGCGCCTCGACGAGCCACCGGTACGCGCCGGACTGCAGTTCGACGCGAGCCCCCTGCTCGGGCGCATGGACGACATCCGTGCGCTGACCGAGCTGGTCAACACGTCCCGGGTCGTCTCGATCGTCGGCCCGGGCGGACTGGGCAAGACCCGGCTCGCGCACGTCCTCGGCCGGTCCGTCGACTGGCCGATCGTGCATTTCGTCGGACTGGTCGGCGTCA
This sequence comes from Pseudofrankia saprophytica, assembly GCF_000235425.2. Taxonomy (NCBI): domain Bacteria; kingdom Bacillati; phylum Actinomycetota; class Actinomycetes; order Frankiales; family Frankiaceae; genus Pseudofrankia; species Pseudofrankia saprophytica. Next base: position 895,338 of record NZ_KI912267.1, on the reverse strand, counting down.
CGTCGCCGCAGGACGTCGTCGGCGAGGTCGGGTCGGCGCTGGGGGTGCGCGACTCGGTGCACGGCCGGCGGACGCTGACCCCGCAGCAGCTCGCCGACGTGCGCGGGCGGATCGCCCAGCATCTCGGCTCGGCGCCGAGCCTGCTGATCCTCGACAACTGCGAGCATGTCGTCGACGCCGTCGCCGACCTGGTCGCGTTCCTCATCGCCACGACCGGCGACCTGCGGGTGGTGACGACGTCGCGGTCGCCGCTGGCGATCAGCGCGGAACGGGTCTACCCGCTCGGCGCGCTCGGCCCGACGGCGTCGGTCGAGCTGTTCCGGGCACGGGCCGTCGCGGCCCGCCCCGACGCGCAGCTTCCCGCCGACGCCGTGACCGACATCGTGACCCGGCTGGACGGCCTCCCGCTGGCGATCGAGCTCGCCGCCGCGAAGACGCGGATGATGTCCGTCGACGAGATCCGCCGACGGCTGGCGGACCGGTTCGCGCTGTTGCGCGGCGGGGTCAGAAACGCCCCGGACCGGCACCAGACCCTGCTCGCCGTCATCGACTGGTCATGGAACCTGCTGGCCGAGCGGGAGCGCCGCGCTCTGCGCTGGCTGTCGGTCTTCCAGGACGGGGTGACGCTGGCCACGGCCGAGGACGTGCTCGGCGCGGACGCCTTCGGCGCGGTGCAGGTGCTGGTCGACCATTCGCTGCTGACCGTCGCCGAGACGAGCGCCGGCGTGCGGTACCGGATGCTGGAGACGGTGCGCGAGTTCGGCCGGATGCGGCTCGCGCAGGCCGGCGAGGAGGAACGGGCGCTGGCGGCCCGGCGGGCCTGGGCGATCCGTCACGCCGACGCCGCGGCGGGGCTGCTGTTCGGGCCGGACCAGTTCGCCGGCATCGACGCGCTCGCCGAGGAGGAGGCGAACCTCGCGGACGTCCTGCGCCACGCGCTCGCGCACGCCGACCGGGAGGTCGTCGTCGAGGTGCTGCGCGGTCTGGGCGGGCTGTGGTCGCTGCGCGGCGACCACACCAGAGTGGCCACGCTGGCCGGCACGGTCGCGGAGACGATGGCCGGCTGGCAGCCGCCGGACGAGCTGGCCGACACGACCCGGGCGGCCATGGTGATCGTGTTGCAGAACGCGATGATCGGAACGCCGGGGGACCGGGCCAGACCGGTCCGCGACCTGCTCGTCCAACTCGGGACGGACGACCGCGGTGACCCGCGGATCAACGCCATGATGACGGTGCTGCTCGCGTTCGACCCGGACCAGCCCGACGCGGAGCCCTGCCTGGATGAGCGGCTGGACGAGCTGGTCGCCTCGGCGGATCCGGGCGTCGCGGTCGCCGCCCTGCAGTGGCGCAGCTACCTGCTGGAGAACGCCGGCGACCCGGCCGCCGCGATCGACGCGGCCGAGCGGGCGCTCGCACTGGTGCAGGGGACGGCTGAGGGCCCGTGGGCCGTCGCGATGCTGCACGCGCACCTCGCCGGCCTGCACATGCAGTTGGGGCGTCCGGCCGTCGCCCGCCCGCACGCGCGGGCCGCGCTGCCTGTGCTCGAACGGCTCGGCGCCCTCGACGACCTGATCCAGCTGCGCTCGGTGCTCGGGCTGTGCGCGGTCGCCGCCGGCCGCCTTGACGAGGCTGATGAGCAGGTCCACGTGGTGGACCGACTGCTGGAGTCGGACAACGTCCTCGGTGGCCTGCTGGCCCTCGGGACGGTCGCGGGGGAGATCGCGCTCGCGCGGGGCGACGTGGTCGCCGGGCTGGCGGCGTTCCGGCGGGCCTCCGCGCGCATGCGCGCCTTCGTCTTTCCGGGTCAGGAGCGGACCGGCGTGGAGCCCTGGCTGATGTTCGCCGACGCCAGCCTGCTGACCGCGCTCGCGTATCACGGCACCGGCGAGGAGGTCGCCGAGGGGGCGGAGGTGTTCCGCGCGTGCCTGGCCCGGACGGAACGCGTCCTGGGCCTGGTCGACCCCTACCTCGACTACCCGGTGTGCGGCATGGCGCTGTTCGCCCTGGGGGTGTGGGGTCTGCTGCGGTCGGCGACGCCACCGGCCGAGGCGGTCCGGCTGCTGGTGCTGGCCGAGCGGTTCGCCTACAGCCGGACCATTCCGACGATGTCCTGGGAGAAGATCGCGTCCTGCGCCGAGGAGCGCGCGCCGGGCCGGATCGCCGAGCTGCGGGCCGAGTACGGCGCCCGGCGCGGGCCAGACCTGACCGACGAGGCACGTCGCCTCGTCGGTCAGGTCGGCTGAGCCCGGCACCATCGCCTCCCGTGACTCGGGCGGAGGCGGCCGCCGGGTTCGCGAAGGCAGAGCATCTTCGCGCACCCTTGGCCCTTAGAGGTGCCGCTTGTAGAGCTTGACGGACAGCGGCGCGAACACCGCGATGACGATCACACAGGCGACCAGCGTCCAGCCCGCCTCGACGGACACGTGCGCGTGGTTGGCCAGGTCCCGGTCGGCGGAGACCAGGTGGGAGACCGGGTTGACCTTGACGAACGCGGCCAGCCAGCCGGGCAGCGTGTCGACGGGCACGAACGCGTTCGACAGGAACGTCAGCGGGAACATGATCATCATGGAGATGCCCTGGACGCTCTGGGCGCTGCGCGCGACGGTGCCGAGGCAGGTGAACACCCAGGCCAGCGACCAGCCGGTGAAGACCGCGAGCAGGATCGCCCCGATCACGCCGAGCACGCCGCCGCCGGGCCGGTAGCCGAGCGCGAGGCCCATGCCGAAGGTGATCGTCGCCGCGATCGTGTAGCGGAGCAGGTCGGCGACCATCGGCCCCGCCAGCGGCGCGATCCGGGCCATCGGCAGCGACCGGAACCGGTCGAAGACGCCTTTGTCGATGTCCTCGCGCAGCTGGGTGCCGGTGGCCATGCTGGTCGTCAGGACCGTCTGCGCGAGGATGCCGGGGATCATCAGCGGCAGGTAGCTCTTCACGCTGCCGGAGATCGCCCCGCCGAAGATGTAGGCGAACATCGCCGTGAACAGGATTGGCTGCAGGGTCACGTCGAAGAACTGCTCCGGGTTGCGCCGCATCTTCTTGGTGGCGCGCCAGGCCATGGTCATGATCTGGCGGAGCGTGTCCGCCGGGCTGGGCCGGCTCTGGGCGCGGGCGACCGCCGCGCGGGAGTCGATGGTGATCGTGGTCATCGGGCCACCTCCTGGGGGGTCTCCTTGTGTATGGGGCCGGGCACGGTCGCGTCCGCCTGCGTCTGCTCGCTCTTGTTGTCGTCCTCGCCGGTGTCGTGGCCGGTGAGAGCGAGGAACACCTCGTCGAGCGTCGGCTTGTCGACGCCGACCGAGGCGATGTGGACGCCGGCCTGGCGCAGCCCGATCAGCACGTCGGCCACCCGGTCGGCCGTCTCGAGCGCGACGTTGAGCTGGCCGGACTCCGGGGTGAGCACCGGCTCCTCGCCGAGCTGGCGGCGCACCACGTCCGCGGCCAGGGAGAAGTCCGCGCCGGGGGCCAGCCGCAGCTGCAGCGTCAGGTTGCCCACGGAGGTCTTCAGCTCGTCGGGCGTGCCCTCGGCCACCTTGCGGCCGCGGTCGATCACCGCGATCCGGCCGGCGAGCTGGTCGGCCTCGTCGAGGTACTGCGTGGTCAGCAGGACGGTGCACCCGCCGGCGACCAGGTCGCGGATGGTCTCCCACATCTGCCCGCGCGTCCTGGGGTCGAGTCCGGTGGTCGGCTCGTCGAGGAAGATCAGCGGGGGGCGGGTGATCAGGCTCGCGGCCAGGTCGAGCCGGCGCCGCATCCCGCCGGAGAACTGGGCGATCCGCTTGTCCGCGGCGTCCGTGAGGCCGAACTGCTCGAGCAGCTGGGCCGCGGTGTCGCGAGACCTCCGGGAGCTCAGGCCCTGGAGGCGCCCGAACATCCAGAGGTTCTCGGTGGCGGTGAGGTTCTCGTCGACGGAGGCGTACTGGCCGGTGACACCGATCAGCTGCCGGACCCGGTGCGGCTCGCGGCGGACGTCGACGCCGAAGATGGCCGCGTCGCCCTCGTCGATCTTGAGTAGCGTGGCCAGCATCTTCAGCATGGTCGTCTTGCCTGCGCCGTTGGGGCCGAGCACCCCGAAGATCTCACCTTCACCAATATCGAGGTCGATGCCGTCGACGGCTCGGACGTCGCCGAATGCCTTGACCAGGCCATGCGCGGTGACCGCGGCTGTCATGGAGATGCTCCTTCCGGACCGTGCTCTGATGGCCGGCCCTTGGGAACGACTCTGTGGGCGACCGGTTTCACCGTGACCTCAGCACGGTTTCACGGCCGCCGGCCCGGCTTCACGGAAGCCTGGTCGGTTCATGGAAGCTTCGCCGGCGGCGCGGTTACGGCCGGTCCGGCCAGCTCCGCGCCGGGGTTTCCGGGGTTTTGGACAGCCCGCACCCGCCGCTCCGGGGCCGTGACGGCTATGAGCAGGAATGCCGCCGCGGCGAGGAGCGCGGCCGCGGCCGGTAGCGCCGAGGCGCCCGCCAGGTCGAGGGTCACGCCACCGATGGCCGCGCCGAGCGCGGCTCCGAGGTAGATCGCGGACCCGTTGAGCCCGAGGGCGACGGTGGCGACGTCCGGGGCGACGACGAACAGCCGGTGCTGCTGCGGCGTGATGGTCAGCCCGCCGAAGGCCCCGATGGCGAAGATGAGAACCAGTGCCGGCACGTACCAGGAATGCGCCGGCGTCAGCGCACCGTCCAGCACGGCGACCCCACCGACGCCGACCAGCAGCACCGGCAGCGCGCCGCGACCGTCGACCAGGCCTCCCACCAGCCGGTTGCCGAGCACGGCCCCCAGCCCGGACGCCAGCAGGACCGCCACCAGCCGGCCGCCCGTGCCGGACCCGCCGAGCACCGCGGGAAGATAGGAGAGCAGCACGAACGCCGGCGCGACGACGGCGACCGTCGCGGCCAGGACCGCGAGCACCGCCGGCCGGGTCAGCACGCCCAGTCGCGTGCGCATCGACGTCGGCGGGACGTGCGCCCTGGGCAGCCTCGGCACGGCGACCGCGGTGAGTGCCGCGAGTGCCGCGATGGTCCAGAGCACCACCCGCCATCCCCACCATTGCCCGATCAGTACGCCGAACGGGACTCCCAGCACCGTCGACAGCGAGGTGCCCGCGGTGACGGCGGCCAGCGCGCGGCCACGCCGCTGCGCACTGACCAGCAGGCCGGCCATGACGTAGGCGTTGGACTGGAACGCGGCGGCGCCGACGGCCGCGACGACCCGACCAGCGGCCATGACGGCGAACGAGGTGGCCAGCGCCTGGCCGGCCATGCCGAGCAGGAACAGCGCCAGCCCGCCTCCGAGCAGGACACGCCGGTCCCAGCGGCCGGTGAGGGTCGCGATGACCGGCGACCCGAGCGCGTAGGTGATCGAGAAGATCGTGGTGAGCTGGCCGGCCGTGGACACGCTCACGGACAGGTCGGTGGCGATCCCGGGGAGCAGGCCGCTGAGCACGAACCCGTCGACGCCCAGGACGAAGGTGCCGGCCGCCAGCACGCCGAGCTGCCAGCCGCGCAGCCCGCCGTCGGCGGGGGCGGCGGCACGTTCATTCGATGCTTGTCGAATCGTCACAGTGTGAGGCTAGGGGTAACGTTCGATGGATGTCAAAGTGTTTGGGTCGGCGCATCGGCCGACCGAGCGGCTGACCGGGGCGGCCCACCGTGCCTCGACAGCTTCCGCAGCCAAGCCGTGACTCGCTCGACCTGATCACGATCCTGGCGGCGCTGGCCGACCCGGTCCGGCTCACGCTGATGCGGGCGATGTACGCGCGACCGGGCGCGGACGACTGTGCCGCCGTCGCCGACGGGATCGAGGTCGGCGCGCCGACGATCTCCCACCACTACCGGGTGCTGCGCGAGGCGGGCCTCACCACGACCACCGTGGAGGGGCGCCGCCGGGTCGTCACGATCCGCCATCAGGATCTCGAGGCGCGTTTCCCGGGCCTGCTCGCCGCCGTCCTGGCCCCGGAGCTGGACGACCAGCCCGCTCGCGTCTGAGGCCGCCGACCGGCCGTTGCCTCGCCGCGACGTCGACTACCTAGGTTGCTAGCATGCTAGTATCGACCTGTGGGCGATGAGGACGTCAAGCAGTTCAACGTGTACCTGCCGATCGGGCTGATCAAGCAGGTCAAGCACCATGCCATCGAATCGGGCCTGTCCCTGTCGGCACTGGTCGCCGAAGCGTTGCGTGCCTACCTCGACGACGCCCAGAGGTCACGACAGCAATCGTCTGGAACGGAGACCTGACATGACGACCGAAGGTATTGAGGCCGTGTTCCTGGAGACCCATAACTGGGGCAAGGCGGCGAAATTCTTCCAAGCCCTGGGATTCGAGCTCGAGTTCTCGACCGACCACAACTCCGGCCAGCTCCGTAACGGCGACGGCCCCTCTGTGTTCATCGCGGAGATCCCCGAGAACCGGGAGCCCCAGATGCAGGTCGTGCTGAAGGTGCCCGACGCGGAGACATTCCGGCCCGACCCCGTCGTCGAGGTGGTCACTCCGTTCGAGGAGACCCATTTCGGGACCACCATGATGACCGTCCGGGATCCCGACGGGCGGCTCTGGAGCCTTCAGGCCCCTGTCAGGAACTGACCCGCGAGGAGACGTCGGAAGAGAGGAGGGACGTCGTCATGGCGGACACTCAGGCCGAGGAGCCGGACAGCACCGCGGTGCGGACGGCGCTCTGGCGGGCGATGCACGTCCAGGTCGACGCGCCGCCGCATGTGCTCGCAGACGAGGTCGGCCTGCGACTGGTGGCTCCCGGTGACGACTGGCGTGCCCGCCCGGACATGGACCAGCGGGCCACCAGCGGCTTCCGGGCGTCCATGGTGGCTCGTGCCCGGTTCATCGAGGACCTGCTCGCCGAGCGGGCCCGCCACGGTGTCTCCCAGTACGTCATCCTGGGGGCCGGACTGGACACCTTCGCCCAGCGCGAGCCCACGGCCGCCGATCGGCTGACGGTGTTCGAGGTGGACCGGCCCGGTCCTCAGGCCTGGAAACGCCGGCGCCTGATCGAGCTCGGCTACGGCATCCCCGACTGGCTGCGGCTGGTGCCGGTCGACTTCGAGGTGGACGGGGACTGGTTGAGGCAGTTGTCGGTCGCCGGCTTCGATCCCGGCCAGCCGGCGGTCGTCGTCTCCACCGGCGTCACCATGTACCTCACCAGGCAGGCCACCGCGGCGACCCTGCGCCAGATCGCCACGCTCGCCCCCGGATCGACGTTCGCGATGACGTTCCTGCTGCCGATCGACCTGGTCGACGAGGCCGATCGCGCCGGGCTGGAGGCCTCGAAGAAGGGCGCGCAAGGGTCAGGAACACCGTTCGTGAGCTTCTACGCCCCAGCCGAGATGCTGGCGCTGGGGCGCAAGGCCGGTTTCAGGGACGTGCGGCACGTGGCGGGAACGCTGCTCGGCACGCGTTACTTCGCCGACCGGGCCGACGGCCTGCGCCCATCGAGCGGCGAGGACCTGCTGGTGGCCAGCACCTGACCCCGGCCGCGGGCCGCGCGGGCGGCGCCGGTGGGATGATGTTGGCACATCACGCAGGGGAGGGATCTGAACACCGTGGCCAGCATCGAGGAGTCAGTCGAGGTGTCCGCCTCCCCGGACGAGGCATGGGAATGGATCGCGACCGGCCCCGGGCTGTCGGCCTGGTTCGTGTCGGCGACCGTCGAGCCCGGAGCGGCGGGATCGGTGACTCTTACGTTCGCCCCGGGTGCCGCCGGCACGATGCCGATCGTGGAGTGGTCGCCGCCGTCGCGGTTCCGCTTCGGCGCGGCGCCGGGCCAGGAGGGCCGGGCTCACGACTTCACCGTCAGCGCGACGGCCGGTGGCAGCCGGGTAAGGCTCCTGGACGATGGCGTCGCACCCGAGCAGGCGGAGCAGACCGCGCTCGGCTGGCGTGGGCTGCTGTCGCGCCTGGCGGCCGTCGTCGACGCGAGCACGGGGCCGGCCGGCCGCCGGCCGTGACCTCGCGCCACCGTCGGCGCTTGACTTGAAGTTTGGTTGAGGTTCGAGCCTGGTGGCATGACGGACTCCAACAAGATCCTCGTCGTCGGCGCCACGGGAAACATCGGCCACCACGTCGTGGCCGGACTCCATGCCCGCGGTGCCGCCGTCGCGGCGATGTCCCGCTCTCCGGCCGCGGGCCGTTTTCCGGCCGGCGTCGAGACCGTCGTCGGTGACCTGACGGCTCCGGACACCTTCGAACACGCGCTCGCCGGTGTGGACGCGGTGTTTCTGCCGTGGCCGTTCCTGACAGCCGACGGTGCGCCCGCGGTCGTCGAGGCCATCGCCCGCCACGCCCGCCGCGTCGTCTACGTCTCGGCGATCAACGTGCGCGACGACCGCGCACCGGCGGCGAACGGGGTCTGGGGCCAGATCGAGGCCGCCATCCGGCGCACCGACCTCGACTGGACGTTCCTGCGGGCCAGCGGGCTGGCCACCAACACCCTCGCCTGGGCCGGGGCCGTCAGGGGCGGCGAGCCCGTCCGCGTCCCGTACCCGCGCGCGGCGAGGTCACTGATCCACGAGAAGGACATCGCCGAGGTGGCGCTGCGGGCGCTGACGGAGGAAGGGCACGCGAGGGCCGTGTATCTGCTCACCGGCCCCGCCGCCATCACTCAGGCCGAGCAGGTGCGCGTTCTCGGCGTGGTCGCCGGCCAGCCGGCGCGGGTCGAGGAGATCGCGCCCGCCGAGGCGCGTGCCTCGATGCTGACCTGGGCCGACGCGGACTTCGCGGACACCGCGCTGAGCTACTGGGCCTCGCTGGTCGACACCCCGGAACCGGTGACCAGGACGGTCGAGGAGCTCACCGGGGCGCCGGCCCGCACCTTCGAACAGTGGGCCGGCGACCACGCCGGCGACCTGCGGCCGACCTCCGTGCCCGATATCGCCGAGCGCTACGTGTCGGCGTTCCGGCAGGGACGGATGGATGTGGCCCTGGGACTGATGTCCCCCGGCGTGGTGCGGGTGGCGCCGATGGAGACCGGTGGTGAGCGCCGGGAATTGCGCGGGCTCACCGAGATCATGGCGAACAGCGAGCGGCTCAACCAGAACCTGCGAATCCATGGCGTCGAGGTCGACGGGCCGTTCCTCGACGGCGACAGGTTCGCCGTCCGCTTCTCCTTCGACGAGACCCACACACCGACCGGACGCCGGAGCACCGCGATGAAGATGTGCCTCTACACCGTCGCCGACGGCGGGATCACCCGGGAAGAGGTGTTCTACTTCGACCCGCCGGCCGGGGGTGGCGCTGGGGCGGAGACGGTTGCGTGACCGGGTGACGCCCGGACGGGTGTCAGGCCCGTTCCGCGAGGGTGTCGGCGACGAGGGCGTTGGCGTGTCCGTGGCCGAGGCCGTACTCCGCCTTGAGCCAGTTGACCAGCTCCATGTGCCGGGTGCGGTCGCTGGCTCGAATGATCGTCTTCCACTCGGCGATGGGCCGGCCGTACTTCTTCTCGATCGACGGGAAGTAGGACGCCGGTCCCTTGACCTTGCTGGCGGTGGTTTCGCTGGCCATCGTGCGGCTCCCGCTCTTGTCTAGGTGCCCGCCGGCGCTACGCCGGCAAGCTCACCTACTCAGACCGGGTGACCCATCCAGACTCATCGGTCTCATCGGCCGGCGCATTGGCGCATCGGCACTGTGGCGCATCGGCACCGCGGCGTCGAGCTCTACCGAGGGTGCTTCAGCGAGTTCGCGATCTCCGTCAGCTCCCGGATGAGCCGCTGCGCGGTGGCCACGTCGATGCCGTACAGCGGGAAGACGCGCTCGGGTATGCCGGCGGCCTTCGCGCGCATCGCCCGTCCCGGCTCGGTCAGGGAGATGAGGACCCGGCGTTCGTCGGCCGGGTCGCGGGCCCGGTCGGCCAAGCCGAGATCTTCCAGCCGTTTGAGCAGCGGGGTGAGGGTGCCGCTGTCGAGGTGCAGCCGCGTCCCTATGTCACCGACCGTGAGTGGTTCGGGCGCTTCCCAGAGCACGAGCATGGTCAGGTACTGGGGGTAGGTGAGCCCGAGTTCGGCGAGGAGCGGGCCGTAGGCGCGGATCGAGGCCCGGCTGGCGCTGTACAGCGCGAAGCAGAGTTGGTTCGTGAGTTCCAGCTGGGGCAGGCGATCCGCCATGGTCAGACGGTAGCAGGCTCCTCTTGCGCCGTCAGATAGCACGCAATAGTATTGCGCACGATATATCTGGGAAGGAGCTGGACCTGATGGACGCCCTCTACACCGCCACCGCCACCGCCTCGGGCGACGGCCGCAACGGCCGCACCGAGAGCGACGACGGCGTGCTCGCGCTCGACGTCCGGATCCCGAAGGAGATGGGCGGCCCCGGCGGCGCGACCAACCCCGAGCAGCTGTTCGCCGCGGGCTACGCGGCCTGCTTCCACTCGGCCCTCAAGCTCGTCGGCCAGGCCGAGTCGGCCGACCTGACCGACTCGCAGGTCTCCACCAGCGTGTCCATCGGCGCGCTGCCGCAGGGTGGATTCGGCCTGGCCGTCGGGATCGTCGTGCACGCGCCCAAACTCGACCTCGAGACCACCACGGCGCTCGTCCGCAAGGCACACGAGGTATGCCCCTACTCGAACGCGACCAGGGGCAACGTGGAGGTCACGCTCGATGTCGTCTGACGACGACGTCGCCGTGACCGCCAAGGACGCCGCGGTCACCGCCAAGGAGAGTGCCGGGCCCGCGCGCGACGCTGGCACCGCTGGCGCCCGTGGCGCGGGTGGCGCCGGGTACGCCCGCGCCGAGCGCGCGCTGCTGGCGGACCTGCTGGCCGACGTTGGTCCGGACCGGCCGACGCTGTGCGCCGGGTGGACCACGCACGACCTCGTCGCCCACCTCGTCACCCGGGAGCGCGTCCCCTACGCCGGGCCCGGGCTCGTGATCCCGGCGCTGCACGGCCTCACCGAGCGAGCCGAGCGGTCGACGGGCCGGGCGCACTCCTTCTCGGAGCTGGTCGAGACGTTCCGCGCCGGACCACCACGATGGAGTCCGGCCCGGCTTCGCCGGTTCGACGACGCCACGAACGTCAACGAGTTCTACGTCCACTACGCCGACGTGGACCGGGTCGTTCCGGGATTCACGCCACGGGAGGTCGACCCGGTCGTCCGGGAACGCATCTGGTCGGCGCTTCGGCTGCTCGGCCGGACTGGATATCGGCGGACCGACGCGGAAGTGGTCGCGCAACGCACCGACACCGGCGCCCGGCGGGTGCTTCGGCGCGGGGCCTCGACCGTCGTCGTCGCCGGACTGCCGGAAGAGCTGTTGCTGCACGCCTTCGGCCGCCGCTCGGCGGCGAGGGTCGAGCTCCGGGGTGATCCGGCGGCCATCGCCTCCTTGTAGCGGGCCAGTCGTACGGTGGCCGGGGGCCGTACGACTGGTCGTGATGGTGGCCGGCCCGGCCAGGCGGGGATATGCGGGATGTCGATACCGAACCGGGCGGACCTCGGTGGCTGGCCGAGGCCGGTCCGCCGCGTTGATCCGCGTCCGTCCAGGGTCGGCTTGCCCAGCGGCCCGAAAGCGCCAAGCGTGGGGACATGGCGGTTACGGGACGGCGGGTGCGTGAGCCGGGCCCGCCGAGGTGGCGCCGGCGGGCCAGACCTGGGCCGGGCGTCGCCGGCGTGGTCAGCGCGGGGAGGCGCCGATCGTCGGCGACGGGGCGACGGTCCTGGCCGATCGCGACATGGCGGTCGCCGCGGACGCCGTAGGTGCCGTGGGCGGTGTGGTGGCGGGTGCTGAGGTCCAGGGTGACCTGCCCGCGCGGGTGGCGCGGCGGGTCGTGGCGGCGATGGGCCGGCCGTTCGAGATCGGTGGCCGGCGTTGCCGGGTTCAGGTCAGTGTCGGGCTGGCCGTCGCGGATGGTCCCGGGCCGGTCGACGCCGAGGATCTGCTGCGCCGTGCGGACGCGGCGATGTACGCGGCCAAGCGCAAAGGCAAGGGCCGGCTGGTCGTCGCCCACTCAGTCGGCGCCAGCGCCGACTGAGTGGGCGACGACTTTGGCCAGAGCGGCGAGACCTTGGTTAGAACCGCCACCGGGTCGCGCCGCCTGGGTCGACGGTGGCCAGCGCCGTCGCCGCGCGTGGCGCCAGGCGGTAGACGTGCCAGGGGGGTGGCCCGGCCGAGGGCGCGCTGAACTCGGCGGTGAGGGCCAGACCCGTGTCGTCGACCCGGGCTGGCCAGCCCTGCGCCACCCAGTGCGCCGCCAGATCGGCGACGGTCCCCGGATCGGTGACCAGATCGGCCTCACCCGTCACGGTGAGATCGAACTCCCGGGCGGCCACGCTGAGCACGCAGCGCGGGTCACGGGCGAGGTTGCGGCCCTTGCGAGTGCCTTTGCCGGTCTCGAACCAGAAACAGCCGTCGACCCAGAGCGCGCCCAGGCCGGTGACGTGCGGACTGCCATCCGGGTTGATCGTGGCCAGCCAACAGGTGTGACGGTCCGGGCCCCCGCTTCCCGGGGCCTGACTCAGTCCCGCCTCGAGCCGGGCCTCGATCCCGGACCAGTCGAGCGTGGGCAGTTCGTACAGGTCGGCAAGGTTGGTGGCTTCCATGACTCCTTCGACTCCGTCGGACGCCCGAACTCATCGCGCCCGGCTCCGGCTCCGGCGCCAGCCTCCCGATCCCGGGACGGGATCGCCGCCCGCCTGCTCCCGGCCGGCTACCCGGTGGAACCGGCCCGGCGGTAGGCGAGTCCGGCGGCGTTCGGGTTGCCCTGCTCGTCGTACAGGCCGGTAAGGCTGCCCGAGGTCGCGGGAAGGGCGAACCAGGCATACCGGCTCAGGAACGGCAGGCTTTCCAGCATCGTCGTCGAGGCGGTCACGAATTCCGCCTGCTGCTGCGTCGAGGGTGCCTTGGCGGTTCCACTGGAGAAGTCCATCAATGCGTACTCGGTCAGCCAGATCGGCAGGTGGTAACGGTTGTAGACGGCCTGCAGATATGTCCGGAGTTGATCCGTCGCGCGGGACGTGTTGAAGTCACCGCCGTACCAGTGCAGCGTGATGAAGTCGACCCGATAGCCGCGCTGCTTTACCCCGGTCATGAAGCGGTCCAGCCAGCCGCCCTGGTCCGCCCCGCCATAGGCCACGGCCGGGCTGCCCAGCCGCTTGCCGGTCGCCTGGAGCTGCGGCCAGAGGTCCAACGCCGCTTCGACCGTCATGTTCGCCTGGCCGCCGAGGTCCGGCTCGTTGAAGCCCAACAGGGTGTCGCCCTGGGCGGACGCCTGCCGCAGCGTCGTGGTGGTCACCGACCCCGCGCCCCAGATCATGGGCACGAACTGGACTCCCGCCGGAGCCGTGACATTTCCCGGAGCCGCGGCCCAGTTGTAGTACCAGGACACTCCCACATCGCCCAGCGCCTTCTGCAGGCCACCGAAGTTCCAGATGCTGGTGCCCTTCCTGGCCGAGCCCGCGGCGGGGGGCGCCGGCGAAGGGGCGGCGGTGGAGGGGCTCGGGGCCGGGGCGGTCGGTTTCACCGACGCCGTCGGGGATGCCGAGGACGGAGCCGAGCCGGGCGGCGTGGCTCCCGCCGACGAGGTTGCCGGGACCGGCGCGGTGCCGGATGCCGCCGGCGCCGACCCCGTACCGCCGGGAGTGGTCGTCGTGCCCGGGCCTGACCCACCGGGCGTCCCGGCGCTGGGCAGGCACCCCGCGACGGCGATGGCGACGGCGGCGACGGCGGCGCTCAGCCCCAGCCGAGCCCCGCCGGCCTGCCCCGACCAGCGCCGGCGAGGCCGGGCGCGCGTCCCGTGCGCCGTCGCGGGCACGACGCGGCCCTCTGCCGGCAGCTCCTGTGCGCCGTCCGCGGCGCGCTCCGGGCGGGTGCCAGACTCATCGCTTTCCTGCATAGCCTCTCCTCACCTTGGTGACGAACTGGCTGTGCATCCGGCCGACCCCAGGCCCCGGGGGCGATGCCCCTTCGGCGCGAACACTCACAAAACGGTCAAGCGTGCCAATCTTTCCATGGTCGACAGAGCGGTGCGCATCCGGCCCTCGCTGCGGCCCGCGCCGGTGTCCGGAGGCCCGTGTGAGCCGGCGCGGCGCTGCTCATAGGGTCGGTGGTGGTAGCGATGCGAACCGGGACAGACGGCAGGTAAAGATGCGAGTGCTGGTGGCGACACTTCCCGAGCTGAGCCATGCCCTTCCGACGGTGCCGCTGTGCTGGGCACTGCGGGCTGCCGGCGCCGACGTTCTGGTGGCGAGCGGCGGCGACGTGGTGAAGGTGACCGAAGCCGGCCTACCGATGGCCGATCTCCTGCCTGGCCGTGGCATCGCGGACTTCCTGAGGGCCTTCGACCTGTCCGCGCTCGCCGCTCCAGACGGCGGTCCGGACGCGGACCCGCCCGCTCAGCAGGGGCAGGCCGCCCAGCCGAGGCCCGCCGAGACGCCGTCGGCCCGGACCGGGCCCGCCGCGCCGTCGCCGGCACCCACGCCCACGCCCACGCCGGACCCGCTCGCCGAGGCTCCCTCGTACGCCGGCTTCCTGCCGCGCGTCAGCGAGCTGTTGCCCGAGGCGGACATCGCCGAGCTCTTCGAGATGATGCATCGCTTCGTCGCGCTCGCCGAGCAGTGGCGGCCCGATGTGATCGTCTACGGGCCGATGACCGTCGGTGCGCTGGCCGCGGCCGCGAAACTGGACGTCCCCGCCGTCGAGCATGGCTTCGGATTCCTGCGCACCGCGGGCATCGACCCGCTGCTGCGGACCCTCGGCAGCGAGGTGTTCGACCGGCACGGGGTGGACCTGCCCGCGAGCCGGTACGCGATCGACGTCGCGCCGCCCAGCATGCTTCTCGAGGAGCCACAGGGCTGGCCGATGCGTTACATCCCCTACAACGGCGGCGCCCGGGTGCCCGACTGGCTCAGCGAGCCGCCGTCGCGCCCCCGGGTGGCCGTGACGCTCGGCAACCTGATTCCGGAGCTGGTGCGGTCCGGCGAGCATGGCGTGGTCGGGCGGATCATCGATCGGGCGGACAGCGTCGACGCCGAGTTCGTGCTGGCACTGGGCGCGCTCGACCCGGGGGTTCTCGGCAAGCTCCCCGACAACGTGCGGGTCATCGGGTACACGCCGCTGACCCAGCTGCTGCCCACCTGCGCGGCGGTCGTCCACCACGGCGGTGCCGGCACCTGCATGGGCGCGCTCGACGCCGGCATACCGCAGCTGGTCATCCCGCACCTGTTCGACCACCAGCACACGGCCGACCTGGTGGTGAAGCGCGGCGTGGGCATGGCGCTCGACCTGGCGGTCGACCCCGACCTGCCGGCCAGCGTCCTCGACGCGCTCGTGGGTGACGAGCAGCTGCGCGGGCGTGCCCAGGAGGTCCGGGCGGAGATGCGCGCCATGCCGACGCCGGTCGACGTCGCGGCCCGGCTTTTCGAGCTCGTCTCCGCCTGACCTGCTCGCGGACGAGAACCGCCGGGTCCGCCCCCGGCGGCCGCCTAGAGCTTGCGTCCCACCCCGCAGTGGGACGGCAGCGGCTCGGCGCCCGGAACGTCCGGTCGCCACTGGGGGTTCGGAACCAGGCCCGGCTCGACGAGCTCCGTGCCGTCGAAGAAACGCATTATTTCCTGGTAGTCGCGGACGGTGTATTCATATCCGCCCTCGGCGACGGCGTCGGCCGCCTTGTCCGCGTCGCCGTGCACGCTGTCGTTGATGGCGACGTAGCTTCCCGGGACCAGGCTCGCGAGGATGCGACGGACAATGCCGTAGGCCTCGTCGGTATCCTTGACGGCCGCCCCGAGAACGCCGAACAGAATCAGGCCGACCGGCTTCTCGAAGTCGAGCGTCGCGGCGGCCTGCTCAAGGATCGTCTCGGGTTCGCGCACGTCGGCCTCGAGATAGGTCGTCGTACCCTCGGGTGTGCTGGTCAACAACGCGCGGGCCTGCCTCAGTACCAGCGGGTCGTTGTCGACATAGACGATCCGGCATTCCGGGGCGATCCGCTGGGCGACCTCATGCGTGTTGTTCTCGGTCGGTAGCCCGGTCCCGACGTCGAGGAACTGGCGGATACCCGCCTCCTCGACGAGGAAGCGCACGACCCGGGCCAGCGCGTTGCGGGACTCGCGGGCGATCGCCACGATTCCGGGGTACGCGGCGATGGCCGCCTCGGCGACCTCCCGGTCCGCCGGGAAGTTGTCCTTCCCGCCCACCCAGTAGTTCCAGATCCTGGCGCCGTGCGGAATGTGCGGGTCGTAGCTCGGGTCGGCCTCGACGGCCGTCCGCTCGTCGGTGCTCATGGACCGCTCCAGTGCTGGGGACGGGACGTGCCGACAGGCCTGGCGCGCCCGCTTGCGTCACCAGGTGCCCGGAAAGCGACTGTACCGACGCCCAGCGCGTCGCGTCCATGGCTGACAGCGCTTGGCCGGTCGACGCTGCGTGGCCAGCGGAGACGGTGTGGCGGGACCTCCGGCACTTGCGTGAGCGGCCCTGCGCGTGAACACGCGTCGCGCGTTGTGATTGCACGCACAGTATTTGTGTCGTGTGCTGCGAAGTTGCGGAACGAAACCGCGCGGCTCATTTCTTCCCGCGGCCGGACCGGTGCGTTCCCGCGATCGGGCGCGGCTCTCGCCGACCCCCGGCCCGTCATGCTGTGAACACGGCGCCGTTTCCACCACTTCCGGTGTACCGGTGACAACGGGGAACCACGGCATTCCGATATGCTGACACCTGAACTTCTGGGCGATCGGGATCGAGGGAAGCGGCCGTGTCTGTTCCTGGGGGTGGCGGGCCGACCGTGCGTCGCATCCTGCTCGGTTCCCAGTTGCGGCGGCTCCGGGAGAGCAGGGGGATCGGCCGCGAGGAGGCGGGGTACCACATCCGTGCCTCCGAGTCGAAGATGAGCCGGCTGGAGCTGGGCCGCGTCAGTTTCAAGAAACGCGACGTCGAGGACCTGTTGACGCTCTACGGCGTGACCGGCGAGACCGAGCGCGAGCAGGTGCTGGCGCTGGTTCGCGCGGCCAACGAGCAGGGCTGGTGGCAGCCCTACTCCGACGTCCTTCCCAGCTGGTTCCAGCCCTATATCGGCCTGGAGGAGTCGGCCTCGCTCATCCGGACCTACGAGCTCCAGTTCGTTCCCGGCCTGCTCCAGACCGAGGGCTATGCGCGCGCGGTCATCGCCGGCGGCAACCGGGGGATGCCCCGGGAGGTCATCGACGGGCGCGTCGACGTCCGGATGAACCGGCAGAAGCTGCTGACCCGGCCGGACGCCCCGCGCCTGTGGGCCGTGATCGACGAGGCCGCGCTGCGTCGACCCATCGGCGGCGCGAAGGTCGCGCGGACGCAGATCGAGCATCTTCTCGAACTGACGGACCAGCCGCAGCTGACCCTGCAGGTGATGCCGTTCGACGTCGGCAGCCACGCCGCCGACGGCGGGGCGTTCAGCATCCTGCGCTTCCCCGACGTCGACATGACGGATGTCGTCTACCTCGAACGGCTGTCCGGCGCCGCCTACCTGGACAAGCGCGAGGACGTGGACCGGTACACGATCGCCATGAACCAGCTGAGCCTCGACAGCTGCACTCCGGAACGGACGATCGAGGTCCTCCGGAGGATCGCCGCCGCCCTGTAGGCGGCGGGCCATCAGACTGACAACCGGCCAGGCTGCGCCGGGTCGTGGGATGGTCGCGACCGGTCGTACCGTCCGCTCTCCGATGCGTGCGATGGCCCGGGTGTACTGGCGTCTGTTGGTGGCGGGGTTTCGTCGCCAGTCCACCTACCGTCTGGCGGCGTTGGGCGGGCTCGTCGCGAACGCGACGTTCGGGCTTCTCAAAGTGGCGGTCCTGTTCGCGACGGTGCGTGCGGCGGGCGGTGACGTCGCGGGGTACGACATCGGTCGGATGAGCACCTACATCTGGCTTTCCCAGGCGCTGCTCGGCTCGATCAACCTCTCCGGTCGGACGGACATCGCCGAACGGATCAAGAATGGCCAGGTCTCGGTCGACTTCCTGCGCCCGCTGGACGTGCAGGCCGCCGAGGTCACGACCGAGCTCGGGCGAGCACTGTTCGCGCTGGTCCCGCGCGGGATCCCGATGCTCGTGATCGGCACGTTCGTCGGGATGGCGCTGCCCGCCTCGGCCACGGCGTACCCGCTCGGCGCGGTAAGCCTGCTGCTCGGAATCGTGATCTCCATCGCGACCGCCTACCTTGTCGGAGTCGCAGGTTTCTGGCTGGTGGAGACCCGTGGCTTGCAGATCTGCTACATGGTGGTCTCGGGATTCCTGGCTGGGCTGTTCGTCCCTATCCGGCTGTTTCCGCGCTGGCTGGAGCTCGCCGCTCAGTCGACGCCGTTCCCGTCGATGATGATGTACCCGATCGACATCCTCGCGGGTCGGGTCGGCCCGACGGGCGCGCTGACCCTGCTCGCGGCGCAGGCCGCGTGGCTGGCCGCCATCGGCGGCCTCGGCCAGATGCTGACCCGCGCCGGCCGGCGCCATCTGGAGGTGCAGGGCGGATGAGGCGCAGGGTGGCGCAGGCGCGGCCTCCTGAGGTACAGCATGGCTGAGGGGCTTGCGCCGCGGGCCCGGCTGCGGCCCTACCGGGCGGTGCTCGCCTCCCGGGCCAGGTCCCAGACCTCCTACCGGGCGAACTTCGCCCTCGACCTGATCAGCTCGTTCCTGGCCGCCCTCGTCGAGCTGGCCGAGGTCTGGGTGCTGTTCCACGCCGTCACCCGGCTCGGTGGGCTGGAGTTCCACCAGATCCTGCTGGTGTTTGGTCTTGCCGACCTGGCCTTCTCGCTCGCCGACCTCGCCGTCGGGCACTGCGACAACCTGCCCGCCTACGTGCGCGCCGGCACCCTCGACGTGTTCTACCTGCGGCCGCAGCCGCTGCTGCTGCAGCTGGTCACCAGCGACATCACCCTGCGGCGGCTGGCCCGCGCGGCCGTCGGCCTGGTCGCGGTCATCGCCGGTCTCGCCGTCAACGACATCGCCTGGGACGTCGGCGCCGTCGCCCTGTTGACAGTCGCGTTCGTCAGCGGCTGCGCGACGTTCGCGGCGATGTTCGTCTGGGCGGGCGCCCTGCAGTTCTTCCTCATCGACGGCGCGGAGATGACCAACGCGTTCGTCTACGGCGGCCGTTATGCCGCCACCCAGCCGGCGTCGGTGTGGTCGCGCCCCCTCAAGGTGGTGTTCGGGTTCGTCTTCCCGATGGCCTTCACCGGCTTCCTGCCGACGCTGCGGCTGCTCGATCTGCCGGCGCCCGCGTGGCTGCCAAGCTGGCTGGGGTGGTGCGGGCCCCTCGCCGCGCTCTGGGCGTGGGCCATGGCGCTGCTGTGCTGGCGCTGGGGCGTCCGGCACTACCGCGGTGGCGGCGGATGAGGGAGGCGGACGAGGGCATGGCCGGCGGGCGGATGAGCGGATGAGCGCGATCGTCGAGACCAGGGGGCTGACCAGGGAGTTCTTCGTCCGTGACGGGCGGCGCCGACGGCGGCTGACCGCCGTCGACGACCTGACCGTGCGCATCGAACCCGGCGAGGCCGTCGGCTACATCGGCGCCAACGGGGCCGGCAAGTCCACCACGATCAAGATGCTGACCGGCATCCTCGTGCCCACGAGCGGCACGGTGACCACCTGCGGCCTGCGTCCGGTCAAGGACCGGCGCCGGCTCGCCCGCCAGGTCGGCGTCGTGTTCGGGCAGCGCTCCCAGCTGTGGTGGGACCTGCCCGTCCGTGAGTCCTTCCGGATCCTCGCGGCCATTCACGCGTTGCCCGCCGCCACCGAGCGTGCCCGCACCGACGAACTGGTGGAGCGGCTCGAGCTGGCCGACTTCCTCACCACCCCGGTCCGGCAGCTGTCGCTGGGCCAACGGATGCGCGCCGAGGTCGCCGCCGCGCTGCTGCACGCCCCGCGCCTGGTGATCCTCGACGAGCCCACCATCGGCCTCGACGTTCTGTCCAAGCAGCGCCTGCGGGAGTTCCTTGTCGCCGAGCGCCGTACCCACGGCACGACGTTGCTGCTGACCACGCACGACATGGGCGACGTCGCGCGCCTGTGCGACCGGGTGCTCGTCATCGACCATGGCCGGCTCGCCTACGACGGCGACCTGGCCGGGCTCGGGCGGACGACCGGCGCCGAGCGGGTGCTCGTCGTCGACCTCAGCGGGCCGTCCCCGGACCTGACCGGGATCCCCGCGGCCCGGCACGTGTCGAGCGAGGCGCACGGCCTGCGCCAGCGGCTCGCCTTCGACGCGGAGGTGACCACCGCCGCCCGCGTGTTCGCGGCCATCGCCGAGCGGGTCGAGGTCCTCGACTTCACCGTCGAGGAGCCCGACATCGAGGACGTCGTCCGCCGGATCTACGCCGCCCGCCGCTGACGGAGGTCCGATCATTCATGATCGCCACGGACCTGTTGTCACGGTTGCGACTTGACCGGATTCACAACCGTGCCGACCCGGAGTTGGTGATCTACGGTCGCGGGCTGACGGGCAGCCATCGGCGGAGCGGCGCCGGGCAGCCGATCTGACGCGCCGTCAGGTCCGTTGTGTCAGACTTCGGAGCCGACCCGCTGGCACGCCGGAAGGTGACGACGTCCATGTCCCAGACACCGATGCACGGCGAGGAGTCGACGGCGCAGGTGGCGCAGGTGGCGCAGGTGGCGCAGGCCGAGCCGGTTCTGTCGCTCGGGCTTCCGCCGAGCGTCCGGGTCGTCGAGTACGCCCGGCTGGCCGAGCGGCTCGGTTACCACCGGCTGTGGCTGTTCGACTCGCCCGCGCTGTATGGCGATCTGTGGATCGCGCTCGGCCGGGTCGCCGAGGCGACCGAACGCATCGGGCTCGGAACCGGGGTGGCGGTGCCCAGCCTGCGCCATCCGATGGTCACCGCGGCCGCCATCGCCACGGTGGAGGAGCTCGCGCCCGGGCGTCTCACCTGCGCGTTCGGGACCGGCTTCACCGCCCGGGTGGCGCTGGGCCGCCCCGCGATGAGGTGGGCGGACCTCGCTCGTTACGTCCGCCAGGTGCGTGCGCTGCTCGCCGGCGAGGTCACCGAGATCGACGGAGCGCCGGCGCAGATGCTGCACCCTCCCGGCTGGGGGCCGCCCCGCCCGCTGGCCACACCGCTGTGGGCCGCGCCGATGGGCCCCAAGGGGTTCGCGACCGCGCGGGACCTCGGCGTCGACGGCGTCATCTTCCCCGGCGTTCCCGACGTACCGCTCACCGACTGGAAGTCGCGGGCGCTGCTCGCGCACGGAACCGTCCTGCGCCCCGGCGAGGACCACACCAGCCCTCGGCTCGTCGAGGCCGTCGGGCCGTGGTTCGCGACCAGCTTCCACGGCGTCTGGGAGCTCTACCCGGACGTCCTCGACAGCCTCCCCGGCGGTCCGGAGTGGCGGGCCGCGATGGAGGCCAGCCGGCCGGCTGACCAGCGCCACCTCGCGGTGCACGAGGGGCACGTCGTCACCCTCACCGAGGCCGATCGTGCCGGCATAGCCGCCGCCGGCCCGGCCATCCTGGGCACCGGCTGGACCGGCGACGCCGCCTCGATCCGAGCCCGGGCGCGCGAGGCGGGCGCCGCGGGTGTCACCGAGGTGGTCTACACGCCGTCCGGCCCCGACGTCCCTGCCGAGATCGAGGCGTTCGCCGCCGCCGCCCGGACCTGAGCATCCCCGGAGGCGTCGCCGCCGTCCGCTCGGTCTGGGCGGACAGATCTGTACCGTTCAATCGCATGACGGACGAGCGTGAGGTTCTGGACTGGCAGACCTTCGGTGTCGCCTCCAGGGAACTGGCCCAGCTGGTCGCCGACGACGGGTTCCGGCCGGATCTGATCCTGTCGATCGCGCGCGGCGGCCTGTTCGTCGCGGGGGCGCTCGGCTACGCGCTGTCGGTGAAGAACCTGCACGTGATGAACGTCGAGTTCTACAACGGCGTCGGCGCCACCCTGAACATGCCGGTGATGCTGCCGCCGGTGCCGAGCACGGTCGACTTCTCCGCCAAGAAGGTGCTGATCGCCGACGACGTGGCGGACAGCGGCAAGACGCTCGTGCTGGTGCGGGACTTCATTCAGCACCAGGTGGCGGAGGTGCGGTCGGCGGTGGTCTACGAGAAGCCCCGTTCGCTGGTCAAGTGCGAGTACGTATGGCGGCGCACCGACCGGTGGATCAACTTCCCGTGGAGCACCCAACCCCCGATCGTGGGTCCCTGAGCCCAGGTTGCGCGGTCGCGCCGGCGGTCGTGAGGATGGCGCGGTCGGCAACCGCCTCGGTCGCCGGCCGTCGTTCCGGATGGAGGCCCTGTGCGCCAGGTGCCGTTCGTGCCGCGTCACCGATGGGTGGCGGGCCTGGCGCTCGCGACCGTCGCCGGGCTGTCGGCGTGTGACAGCCCCGCCAGCTCCGCCGGCGGCAACACCGGCGGCAACGCCCCGCCGGCCGGCGGGCAGACCGGGACGGCGGCGGCGTCCACGGCGCCCAGCCCGAGCCCGACGTCCGCCGTCGGCCGGTGCGGGACGGCGGATCTCGCCGCCGCCCTCTCCGCGCCCCCGCCCGCGGGGACGTCGCAGAGCACCGTGCACGTGACGTTTCGGAACCGTTCCTCGGCCCGGTGCAGCCTGTACGGATATCCCGGCGTTGAGCTCAGGGAGGCGGGCGGCGACGTCTGGGATCTCGTGCGGTCGCCGCTGGTCGCCCGCACACTGATCGTCCTGGCTCCCGGTGACCGGGCGCACGCGACGCTTACCTATCTGCCGACGAGCCCCTCCGACGGCACCGGCAATCCTGCCTTCACCCCCGCCACCGTCGCGTTGACGCCGCCCGACGAGCGGACCCAGCTCGTGGTCCCGTGGAAGGGCGGGCCGCTCGTGCGGCAGGACGGCGCGACCCATCCCGGCACCTACGTCTCGGCGCTGGAACCCGGCGCCTGATCGCGCGCCTGGACCGGTAACGGCGAACGGCCCGCCGCGCACACCTCCGGACGCGCGCCGACCGCACCGCCCCCGGCGCCGCTGAGCCGCTCCTCACAGGACATCGCTCGGCCTCTCCCGTGACCGCATTCGCGATATATCGTGAGCATGTCGTCTGTTGAGGACTGGCGGCTGAGCGATGGAGGTCGTCCATGGTGACGCAAGGAAGCGGGCCAAGCGGAAGCGGCGAGACCAGGCGCGCGGGGCCGCCTGGCCCGGGGCGGCGGCGCCCGCCGCCGCGACCTGTCGAGGTGGTGGGCGTCGAGCGCCTGGCGCCGTGGCTCCTGTCGGTGTCGCTCGGTGGCGACGCCCTGGCGGGGTTCGCGGTCGAGGCGCCCACCGCGCACATCAAGGTGCTCATCCCGCCGCCTGGTGAGGCCCTGGTGCTGCCCACTCCCGGGTCGGACGGGCTCGTCTGGCCGGCGGACGCTCCGCGACCGGTGCTGCGCACCTACACTCCGCGCCGGTTCGACCCGGCCACCGGCACGCTCGAGGTGCAGTTCGCCCTGCACGGCCCCGGGCCCGCCGCGTCCTGGGCCGAGGGGGCCAAGGCGGGCGACCGGGTGGCCGTCGCCGGCCCAGGCGGGCGGTTCCAGCTCGACCCGGGAGCGGAGCGCTGGTGGATCGCCGGCGACGAGAGCGCGGTTCCGGCGGTCGCGACCCTGCTGGAGGCGCTTGCGCCCACGGCCCAGGTCGAGGTGCATCTCGAGATAGCGGCCGACGCCGACGTGATCCCGTTGCCAGGCCCGGCGCGGACGTCCGTCACCTGGCACCAGCGGCGGGACGCGACGGCATACGGCGCCGAACTGGTCGAGGCCGCGGCCAGCTCCGCCTTCACCGCGGGCACCCATGCCTGGGCCGCCTGCGAGACGGGAGCCGTCCGCACCATCCGCCGGCACCTACTGACCGAGAAGGGCGTCCCAGCCAGCGCCCTGACGACCCGCGGCTACTGGCGGCTCGGAACCACGAACCATCCCGACCACGACTACGGGGACGACGGCTGACGGACGGGCCGGCGGCTGACGGCCGGCGGGCTGACGGGCTGACGGGACCGGCTGCGGCCGCCGCGGGCGGACGGATGGCCCGCGGCGGGGCGACCGGCCTTGGGGCCTGTGTTCTTCGGTAAGGCGGCCGGTCACCGCGGGTGGAGATCGTCGGACTGGGCGGCGAGATCCTCGGCGCGTGGGGCGTGCGCAGGGTCCATGAGGTGCTGGGCGACCACGCCGGTGAGCAGCGCCTGGTAGAACGCACCCACGCGTCGCGCCCGCTCCGGCTCCGCCACCGGGTCTATCCCGTCGAACAGCGCCGCCAGTCCTTCGCGCGCGGCGACCTGCGCGCCGGCGAAGTGCTCCGCCAGGTCGGGCCTGCGGCGTATCTCGGTGACGAGCTCGAACTGCACGGCCCACAGCGCCGGGTTGGCGTGCGCTGACGCGATGACGCGGCCCCAGATCGCCGCGCGCCGCGCCTCGGGCGGCAGCGCGGCGTCGTCGCCGTCGACCAGCGCGTGTTCGAACTCCTCACTCCACCGCTGGACCGCCTGGAGCAGGGCGGTGCTCAGCAGCGCCTCGGTCGAGCCGAAGTGGTAGCCGATGGCGGCGAGGCTCACCCCCGCGGCCGAGGCGATGTCCCGTGCCGTCGTCCGGGCGTAGCCCTTCTCGAAGAGGCAGGCGAGCGCTCCGTCCAGCAGCTTCTCCCGGTTGCCCACGCACTCACCCTACGTCTGAGACGAACGTCTGGCACATATGTATTGCACGAATGTCTTGTACATCTGTGCAAGACGGTCGTACAGTTGGTGGCGCGGGGACATCGGCGACCGGAGGAGGAAACGATGCGGAGCCAGGTGACCGGTTCTCAGGTGGTGGCGGTGCGGGACGACCACTACGCCACGATCAACGGTGTCGAGCAGTGGCTGCAGATCCGCGGCGAGGACCGGTCCAATCCGGTGCTGCTGGTGGTCCATGGCGGCCCGGGCTCGCCCTACTCCGTGTTCACTCCGGTGCTGCGGGACTGGGAGCGGACGTTCACGGTGGTCCACTGGGACCGTCGCGGCTGCGGGCGGACCAGGCGCCGCGGCGGCGCGCCGAAACGGGCGGAGCTCACGGAACTGACGTTCGAGCAGCAGGTGGCGGACGGGATCGAGGTCGCCGAGCATCTGCGCCGGCGTCTCGACAAGGAGCAGATCGTCCTGATGGCCGGCTCGATGGGGACCATCCTCGGCCTGCCGATGGCGCTGCGGCGCCCCGACCTGTTCTCGGCGTACGTCGGCACCGATCTCTACGTGGACATGGTCGCCAACGAGCGCCTCGGGTGGCGGGACACCCATGAGCGGCTGCAGGCGGCGGGCAACCGCCGCGGCGTCGCCGCGCTGGAGCGGATCGGCGACGACCCGGCCCGCTGGACGGTGAAGCAGTGGGGTACCCGGATGCAGTGGTCGATGGCGACCGACCCGGCCAGCCCCAACGTGATCTTCAAGCTGATCTTCCCGTTGTTGCTGCGCAACCCGGACTACTCGCTCGTCGACGCCTGGAACTGGCTGCGTGGATTCCGCGAGATACGCGACGCGATGTTCACGGAGTTCATGCGGTTCGACGCGCGCCTGGTCGGCACGTCGTTCGAGGTGCCCTTCTTTCTCATCCAGGGTGCCCAGGACGTGGTCACCCTGACGGCGCCAGCCGTCGCCTACTTCGAGCAGGTGCGGGCGCCGGCGAAGAAGCTGATCCTCATCGACGGCGCCGGCCACTTCTGCGCCTGCACCCGGCCGGCCGCGTTCCTGGACGCGCTGACAGGTGTCCTCGCCACCTGATCTCCCGGGGTGCGGCCATCGGCGCGCCGATCGACCGGACCGCCGCGCCGCCAGCGCCGAGGCGTCCGTCATCCGGTCGAGCGAAGAGGGCGCGCGGCGCGCCCGGTATAGACCTACCTGGGCCGGTATAGCGTGATCGGCGAGAACCGGTCACCGCGTGGAGTTACTCCGTGATTGATGGCTACAGTTCGTTCGAGCGGGTCGGGGGCGGTGGGTTCAGTACCGTCTACCGCGCCTACCAGGAGGTCTTCGACCGGCAGGTCGCGGTCAAGGTCCTGCATGCCGACCTGCACGACGACGACGCGCGGCGCCGGTTCCTGCGCGAGTGCCGCGCGACGGGCCGGCTGACCGGGCATCCCCATATCGTCACCGTGTTCGACGCCGGCACCACCAGGGAGAACCGGCCGTATCTCGCGATGGAGTACTTTCCCGGCGGCTCGCTCGGCGACTCCCTGCGGGCGCGGGGACCGCTGCCGGTCGCGACCGCGGCCAGCCTGATGCTCCCGATCGCCGACGCGCTCGCGACCGCCCACCAGGCAGGCATCCTGCACCGAGACCTGAAGCCGGCCAACATCCTGCTGCGCGGCCCCGCCGACCCGGTCCTGTCTGATTTCGGCATCGCGGGCGTGTTCGACGCGGAGAGCGCCGCCACGATGTCGACGGCCTACACCCCTGGCTACGCGGCGCCCGAGGTGTTGTCCGGCGACCAGCTCGGTCCGGCCGTCGACCTGTTCGCCTTCGGCGCCACCCTGTTCGCCCTGCTCACGGCCGGCCCGCCCTTTCCGGGAAAGCTGGTCTTCCAGGTCCTGCCGCGCATCCTCGCCGGCGACATGGCACCCCTCGACAGTCCGGATCTGCCGCCGGACGGCGCGGCGCTCGTGCGCTCGCTGCTGGCCGCCGATCCTCGCCAGCGCCCGAGCTGGGAGGAGGTCTCCGCTCGGCTGGTCCCGCTGACCGGGATCGACGGATCCGGCGGCGCGGCGGTCGCGGGCCGGGTGCCACTGGCCGATCCGTCCGGCCCGAGGCCGACTCGACCGGAGGTGGATCCGTCGGGAGTGGATCCGTCGGCCGCGGGCTGGACGGGCGGAGCCACCCGCCGGCGCGCGCTTTCCCTCGTCCTGCCAGCCGTCGCCGTCGCGGCGCTCGCGGCGTTGGTCGCCGTCCTGGTGATGCGGCCATGGACGGACGGCGGCGACGTACCGGCCGGCGGGGGCGTGACCGACAGCCCGGCCGAGGCGGCGGCCAAGAACGGCGGGAACGGGCCATCGGCGGCAACCGCGTCGCCGCCCACGTCGCCGTCCGCGTCACCACCCGCGACGGCGTCCGCCGGCGAGGCCTGCGCGCGGTCGGCGGTGACGACCATCGACTACCTGGGCCGGAGCTGGACCAGCCGCTACGGTCTGCCAGAGCATTGCCGGCTCGGCGGTCTACGCGAACGTCAGCACCAGCGACGGGCCGCTCGACGACTCCGGCTATATGAATGCCGCCAGCCAGGCGTGGGTGATCTGCCAGTACCAGGGCCGCGCCAACCCGACGATCCAGGGCGACACCAACACCTGGTGGCTTTACACCAAGGGCGACGTCGCCCGTGACAACGCCTTCGGCTACACGCGCGCCTGGGGGTACCTGCCAGCCACCGCCGCCGCCCAGGGCGGCCGGAACCAGGCGATCCCCGGCGTCCCGACCTGCGGCGGCTACCTGTGACCGGCGGGCTCAGTCGGCGACGCCGATGGTGTGCCTGATCGTGTGCGGCTCGTCGAGGGCGCCCAGCATGCAGTGCGCCACGTCGGCCCGAGAGATGGAGACGCCGCCGCGCAGGTTCTGGTCGAGGGCGGTGCGATAGGCGGTGGTCGACGGGCCGTCGGTCAGCCGCGGCGGCCGGACGACGGTCCAGTCCAGGTCGCTGTCGCGCAGTACTTCCTCCATCCGGGCGAGGTCGGCGTAGTGCGCGCGCAGGACGGTCCTGATGCCGGGGGAGAGCAGGAAACGGGTGAAGAAACCGTCGCCGGGGTCGTGCCGGGGCGGGCGCGGCCGGCCCGGCGACGGGACCTGGCCGATCGGCGCCGCGCTGACGACGACGACGCGCCGGACGCCGCTCGCGCGCATCGCCGAGGCGATCGCCGTCGTGCCCCGCCAGGCGACCCCGGCGTCCTTCTTCCCCCGGGCGCCGAGACCGGACAGGATCGCGTCCGCGCCGGCGAGCGCGTCCGCCAGCGTCGCGGGATCGGCCGTCGCGAGATCGGCGGCGACGACCCGCGCCGGGACCGGCGGCAGCGCGTCCGGGCGGCGCACGACGGCGGTCACCTCGTGGCCGGCGGCCGCCGCCTGCGCGAGGAGATGCCGTCCGATGCCACCGGTCGCTGCGAAGATCGCTAGTTTCATCGTCACTCCCAGACGTGTCAGCTCCGCCCATCGCGGTTCGTCATCGGTATGACGGATCCAGAGGGGGAACCATGACCGACGGCGGCGGCGACCCGCTCACCGAACAGTTCGAGACCCATCGGCCACGCCTGCGGGCGGTTGCCTACCGCATGCTGGGTTCCCTCAGCGAGGCGGACGACGCGGTGCAGGACGCGTGGCTACGGCTCACCCGCGCCGACCGCGCGGACGTGGCGAACCTGCCCGGCTGGCTGACGACGGTGGTGGCGCGGATCTGCCTGGACATGCTCCGGGCGCGCCGGGCCCGGCGGGAGGACCAGTTCGGGGTCCACCTGCCCGAGCCCCTGGTGAGCCGCGAGGACACCACCGACCCCGAGCAGGAGGTGCTGCTCGCCGACGCCGTCGGGCTCGCGCTGCTGGTGGTGCTCGACACGCTGACCCCCGCCGAGCGCATCGCGTTCGTGCTGCACGACCTGTTCGGGGTGCCGTTCGACGAGGTCGGCCGGGTGGTCCAGCGCTCACCTGCCGCCGCGACGCAGCTCGCCAGCCGCGCCCGGCGCCGGGTGCGGGGCGCCGGCGCGGCCTCGGACGTCGACCGCGCCCGGCAGCGGGAGCTCGTCGACGCGTTCCAGGCCGCGGCGCGCGACGGCGACCTCGACCGCCTGCTCGCCGTGCTGGACCCGGAGGTCGTGCTGCGCGCCGACGGCGGTAACCGGCTGGGTGCGTCGGGCGAGGTTCGCGGCGCTCGGGCGGTCGCCGCCCAGGTGTCGACGTTCGCGCCGATGGCTCCGTTCGGGCGCCCGGCGCTGGTCAACGGAGCCCCGGGAATCGTGGTCGTCCCGACCGGCATGACGCCGTCCGCGATCCTCGGTTTCGTGGTGCGTGCTGGCAGGATCACCGAGATCGACGTGTTCGCCGACCCCGACCGGCTGCGGAGGCTGGACCTGACAGCGCTTCTCCGCTGACCCGGCTGGCGTGACCCGGCCCGGGTGACTCGGCCGGCGTCACCCGCTGGCGCCGTTCCTCGGCGACCGCCCCGGTCGCGAACACGGGCGGCCGTCGAGGAACGGCGTGGGTGACGTCAGCGGTCGCCGACGAAGTCCGGCGTCAGAGGCGGCCGAAGTCCTGCGTCCAGTAGAAGCGGTAGGAGCCGCCCTCGGCGTAGCCAACGCCGATGTGGGTGTACGAGCAGTTGAGGATGTTCGCGCGGTGCCCCTCGCTGTTCATCCACATCTCGACGGTCTGCGCCGGCGTGGTCCCGCCGGCCGCGATGTTCTCCGCGATGGAGGTGCCCGGGAAGCCGGTCGCGCGGATCCGGTCGGCGAACGAGCGGCCGTCGAGGCTCGTGTGGCTGAAGTAGTTCTTCTGGGCCATGTCCGCCGTGTGCGCCTGTGCCGCGCTGGTGAGGCGGGCGTCGACGGCGAGCGGCTTGCACCCGGCCTTGGCCCGTTCGACGTTGGTGAGCCGGACGACCTCGTCGGCCTTCGTGCCAGTGGCGGGCGGGGGTGGCGGGGCGGCGGGTGACGTCGTCGCCGGTCGGGTCGTCGGCGGCCGGGTGGTGGGGACCGTCCTCGGCGGGGTCGTCGTCGGTGCCGGCGGGGCGGCGGGCGACGTGGCCGGCGGCGTCGGGGCGGACGAGGGTGAGCTCGTGGGGGACAGGCTCACGGCCGGTGATGAGGTCGCCGGGCTCGCGGTGGCCGTCGGGCGGGGGTTTCCACCGCCGGATGGGGGCGGGAACGAACCCGGCTTGCAGGAGGCAAGAACCGCGGCCAAGCCGACGGCGGCCGCAAGGCCGGTAAAGGTTCTGGAGACAGAGGCCATGAGAACACTCCCTCGGGCACCCCTCCCCAGGAACAGGAGTAACAGTAGCAAACCGGGTGGCGGGGACATTAGGCCCCTCTGGCACACCCGAGGTGGCGGTGGCGAGTTTCCAACTCCGTCGACGTCTGGTCGGTGTCCTGCGACGATGTTCCTAACGCGGTGACACGGGGGGACACGTTGGTCACGAATCCGGAGGCGGGCGGGGCGGCGCGGCGGCGGTCGCGATGACCCTGGACACGCCGGGGGGCACCGCTGGCGTGCCCCTGCTGGCCACTGACCCACGTCAGGTCGGCTCGTACACGCTGCTGCGGCGGCTGGGCCGCGGCGGTATGGGTGTGGTCTATTACGGCCGAAGCCACGAAGGACGCCTGGTCGCCGTGAAGGTGATCCGCCCGGAGGTCGCCGCCGACCGGGAGTTCCGGGCGCGGTTCCGCCATGAGGTCGCCAACGCGCGCAGGGTGCGGGGATTCTGCACGGCGGAGGTCCTTGATGCCGATACGGATGGCGAGCTGGCCTACCTGGTCACCGACTACGTCCAGGGCCCGACGCTCGCCCAGGCGATCAGGGAGCGCGGGCCGCTCGCCCGTGCCGACCTCGAACAGCTGGCGATCAACATGGCGACGGCGCTGACGGTCATCCACAGCGCCGGTGTGATCCATCGGGATCTCAAGCCGGAGAACGTCCTGCTCTCTCCGACGGGTGCGCGGGTCATCGACTTCGGAATTGCCCGCGCGCTCGACGCGGCGACGGCGCTGTCCCGGGAGATCCGGCGTATCGGCACGCCGGCGTTCATGGCGCCGGAGCAGGTCGCGGGCACCGATCTGACGCCGGCCGCCGACATCTTCGCCTGGGGCGGTGTCGTCGTGCATGCCGGTACGGGTCGCCTTCCGTTCGGGGACGGCCCCACGGATGTGATCTTCTACCGCATCGAGACGAAGCCGCCCGACCTGTCCGGCCTGCCCATGCCGCTGCGGGACATCGTGGCCGTGGCCATGCGCAAGGATCCGGCGGTCCGGCCGACGGCCGGCGAGCTCTACGGCATGCTGCTCGGGGCCTCGGTGCCCGCCGCGCCGGAGCCGCCTGAGTCGTCCGCGGACGACGAGCCCAAGACCACGGTCATCTCGGCCCTTCCCGGCCTACCACCGTGGACCATCCCGCCCTGGGCCCCGCCGGTGCCTTCTGGCGTCTCGGTGCCTCCAGCTGCTCCGACAGCTGGTCCGATCTCTCCAGGCGGTCCGATCCGCCCAGCCGGTTGGGTCTCTCCGGCCAGGGACAGCCGACCCGGCGCTGTGAGTCATCCTCCGCCTACCGGACCTCCTGGCGCCGGCACGCCACCGCGGCGCCGGCGCGGCCGGACGCTGGTCGCGGCGGGCGTCGCCCTCGCCGTGGCCGCGGCGCTCACGACCGTCGTGCTGTTGAGCCGCGGGGGAGGCGCGGGCGGGGCGCCGACCGAGGACCTGTCGACGGGCTCTCGGACGCTCGCCGCGCAGGCCACGGCGGCCGAACCGACCGACCGTGGGCTGTCGCTCCGGCTGGCGACGGCGGCCTACCGGCTGGCGCCGACGTCCGAGGCCCACGCGGCGCTGCTGGCCGCCGTGGACGGCAGACTGACCACGCTGGCGGTCCTCACCGGTCACACCAACAACGTCATCTACACGGCGTTCAGCCCGGACGGGAAGATTCTCGCGACCACCAGTGACGACGGAACCGCCCGGTTGTGGGATCTCACCGGTCCCGGCCAACCGACGACGATCGCCACGCTGACCGCGCACACCGGCGAGGTCAACGGAGTGGCCTTCAGCCCGGACGGCAAGGTGCTCGCCACCGCCAGCGGCGACCACACGATCCGGCTGTGGGACGTCACCACCCCGCGCCAGCCGGTGTCGCTGGCCACCCTCACCGGCCACACCGAGGCCGTGTTCGGTATCAAGTTCAGCCCGGACGGCCGGCTGCTGGCGAGTAGCGGCAGCCTCGACCACACGGCCCGGCTGTGGGATGTGACCAATCCGCGTCAGCCGACGCCGCTGGCGACGATCAGCGGTCACGACGGTGCCGTCTGGGGCGTCGCGTTCAGCCCGGACGGCAGGACCCTTGCCACGGCGGCCACCGACCAGAAGGCCCGGCTGTGGGACCTGACCGACCCGCGCAGCCCAGCGCTGCTCGCGACGCTCACCGGCCACACCGACTTCGTCCTGGACCTGGCGTTCAGTCCGGACGGTAGGACGCTCGCGACCACCAGCGGCGATCGGACCATCCGCCTGTGGGACGTCACGAACCTCCGGAAGCCGGTGTCGGTGGCGACCCTTACCGGTCATACCAACGCGCTCTACGGGGTGGCCTTCAGCCCGGACGGTAGGACGCTCGCGACCACCAGCCGTGACCAGACCGCCCGGCTGTGGGACGTCGCCAACCCTCGGCAGCCGCGGCCGCTGGCCGTCCTCGCCGGCCATGACGATCACGTCTATGGGGTGGCGTTCAGCCCGGACGGCAGGCATCTGGCCACCACCAGCGCGGACCGGACCGCGCGCCTGTGGACGGTCGACCCGGCCGAGCTTGCCCAGCGTGCCTGCGCCGACCCGACCGACCGCCTCACCGAGGCGGAATGGACCCGCTACCTCCCGAACCTGCCCTACCGCGCCACCTGCTCCTGAGACCGCCGCCGACAGGCACTCCTCGTCGCGATCGACCTGTCGCCGGTCAGTACTGGGATGGCCGGCCAGCACTGGGATGTCAGTAAGTTTCCACCCTCGCCGGGAGTCCGCCGATTCCTGCCAGCATGTCCGCGTAGCGAGCTACGCAGGGAGACAAGGTGGGCACGAGTCCGGACGCGGACGGCGCGGCGCGGCGGCGGTCGCGGTGACCCTGGACACGCCGGGGAGCGGCACGGCTGGCGCGCCCCTGACCGAGACCGACCCGCGCCAGGTCGGCTCCTACACCCTGCTTCGCCGGCTGGGCCGCGGCGGGATGGGAGTGGTCTACTACGGCCTCAGCCCGCAGGGACGCCCGGTCGCGGTGAAGGTGATCCGTCCCGAGGTCGCCGCCGACCGCGAGTTCCGAGCCCGGTTCCGCCACGAGGTGGCGAACGCCCGCCGAGTCCGGGGATTCTGCACAGCCGAGGTTCTCGACGCCGACCCGGACGGCGAGCTGGCCTACCTGGTCACCGACTACGTCCAGGGCCCGACGCTCGCCCAGGCGATCAGGGAGCGCGGGCCGCTCGCCCGTGCAGACCTGGAGCAGCTGGCGATCAGCGTGGCTACGGCGCTGACGGTCATCCACAGCGCCGGTGTGGTCCACCGGGATCTCAAGCCGGAGAACGTCCTGCTCTCGTCGACCGGCGCGCGGGTCATCGACTTCGGGATCGCCCGTGCGCTCGACGCGGCCACCGCCCTGTCCCGGGAGATCAGGCGCGTCGGCACCCCCGCGTTCATGGCGCCGGAACAGGTCGCGGGCACGGACCTGACGCCGGCCGCCGACATCTTCGCCTGGGGCGGCATCGTCGTGCATGCCGGCACCGGCCGCCTGCCCTTCGGGGACGGTCCCACGGATGTGATCTTCTACCGTATCGAGACGAAGCCGCCCGACCTGTCCGGCCTGCCCACGCCGCTGCGGGACATCGTCGAGATGGCGATGCGCAAGGACCCGGCGGTCCGGCCGACGGCCGCCGAGCTCTACGGCATGCTGTTGGGCTCGTCGGTGCCCGTCGTGCCGGAGCGCGCCGCGCCGCGACTTCCAGGGGACGCCGAACCCGAGGCCACCCTCATCTCGGCCGTACCGCGGACACCGCCGCCGACCATCCCGCCACTCACCATGTCGGTCCCGCCGGGTGGCTCGGTCCCGCCGGGTGGCTCGGTCCCTCCGGCCGGCCGGCCCGAGGGCGCGCAGGCACCCGCGGGTACCGATCGGCACGGCATCGTCCCGTGGGGCCGCCGGCGACGCCGCGGCCGGATGCTGGTCGCGGCGGGCCTCGCCCTTGCCGTGGCCGCGGCGGTCACGACCGTCGCCCTGCTCAACCGTTCGGGCGACGGAAACAGCCCGTCGACCGAGAACCTGGCCGCCGGCTCCCGGGCACTCGCCGCGCAGGCCACGGCGGCCGAACCGACCGACCGCGGGCTGTCGCTCCGGCTGGCGACGGCCGCCTACCGGCTGGCCCCGACCCAGGAGGCCCGCGCGGCGCTCCTGGCCGCCGCCGACACCCCGCTCGCCACCCTGTCGGTCCTCACCGGCCACACCGACAACGTCATCTACACGGCGTTCAGCCCCGACGGCAAGGTGCTCGCCACCACCAGCGACGACCACACGGTCCGCCTGTGGGACGTGACCGACTCGGAGAAGCCGACCACGATCGCCACCCTCACCGGGCACACCGACGAGGTCAACGGGGTGGCGTTCAGCCCCGACGGGAAGACGATGGCCACCGGCAGCACCGACCACACGGCCCGCCTGTGGGATGTGACCAACCCGAGCCAGCCGGTGTCGCTCGCGACCATCACCGGCCACACCGCGAACGTGTACGGCGTCAGGTTCAGCCCGGACGGCCGGCTGCTGGCGAGCACGGGGGGCCTCGATCGCACGGCCCGCCTGTGGGATGTGACCAACCCGAGCCAGCCGACGCCGGTGTCGACCCTGACGGGCCACACCGGCGCCGTCTGGGGTGTCGCGTTCAGCCCGGACGGTAGGACCCTCGCCACGGCCGCCACCGACCAGAAAGCCCGGCTGTGGGACATCGCCGACCCTGCCAATCCGGTGCTGCTCGCTACCATCACCGGCCACACCGACTTCGTCCTGGACCTGGCGTTCAGCCCGGATGGCAAGGTCCTCGTCACCACCAGCGGTGATCGGACCATCCGGCTGTGGGATCTCACCAACCTCCGGAAGCCGGCGCCGCTGTCCACCCTCACCGGCCACACCAACGCGCTCTACGGGGTGGCATACAGCCCGGACGGCAAGACGTTGGCGACGACCAGCCGCGACCAGACCGCCCGGTTGTGGGACGTAGCCAACCCCCGCCAGCCCCGGCCGCTGGCGACCCTCGCCGGTCACGACGACCACGTCTACGGGGTGGCGTTCAGCCCCGACGGCAGGCACCTCGCCACCACCAGCGCCGACCGGACCGTCCGGCTGTGGACCGTCGACCCCGCAGAGCTCGCCCAGCGTGCCTGCGCCATCCCGACCGACCGCCTCACCGAAGCGGAGTGGACCCGCTACCTCCCGAACCTGCCCTACCGGGCCACCTGCGCCTGAGGCCGCCGACGCGCCCTTCCGCTTCGGTCAGGCGGCTCGGCCGGTGACCCGTACCCGGGTCCAGGCGTTGTTGCCGTAGCCCTTCGGGTTCCACAGGGTCGCGGGCTGTTCCGGCTGCACGGTGGCGCTGGTGTCCCAGGCGCGCGCGACGATGTCCACCGGCCCGGGCGGGATCCGCACGGTCGTCTCCCACAGCCGCCAGGCCCAGGGGCTCGGCGCCGGGCCGAGGTCGGCCTGCCGCCAAGGGCTGGCACCGTTCGCGTCCGGGCCGGTGCCGGTGCCGGTGTCCCGGCCCGGTCCCGGCGTCTCCACCCGGACGTCGACGCGTGCCACGCCGCGGCCGTCCCCGGCGATGGCGTACCCGCTGATCCGGTTCGGCCCGGGCGGCAGCGTCTGGCCCTGCCCGGGGGTGAGGATCGCGGCGTTGACGGCGAGCGGCCCGAGGGACAACCCGGTGCCGGGCGCGTCCGCCGGGTCCGCGTCCGCCGGTAGCAGCCGGTAGGCGGTGGCCTGGAAGTAGTTGTCCGACGGCCGTTCCTGCACGTGGATGTGCTCGACCCACTTGACGCTGCGCGCGCCGATGTAGCCGGGCACCACCACCCGGACCGGGGCGCCGTGCGCCGGCGGCAGCGGTGCGCCGTCCATCTCCCACGCGAGCAGGACCTCGCCGGCCATCGCCTTCGACATCGGCACCGACCCGCCGAACGGCTGCGGAGGATCGGCGAGCTCGGAGACGTCCGCCGCGCCGAAGGCGACATGCGCCGCGTCGGGCCACGGCTCCGCCGAGGCCAGCACGTCGGCGAGGCTGACGCCGGTCCACCGTGCCGTGGAGACCACGCCCGGTCCCCACGGGACCTCGTCGGGGATGGGGCGGACGGCGGCCAGTTCGGCCCGGCGGTTGCCGGCGCACAGCAGCGTCGCCACCACCGTCCGCTCGGGGAAACGGGCACGAAGCTGCGCCAGGGAGAGCACCAGGGGACGGCGGACGACTCCGTCGACCCGCAGGCGCCACGAGTCCGGGTCGATCTGAAGGATCGGGCCGTGGTTGCGGCTGTAGAAGGTGTCCAGAGGCGTGACCGGTCTGTCGGCGAGCGCCGCCGCGGGAGGCTCCGCGTTGAACGGCTCCTCCTCGTAAACGATCATGTCAGCTCGCTTGTCCCATGCCGCCACGCGGGCCGGTGTGCCCGGATGTGTGATCGACAAACGGTCGACACTCGGCCACTGTGCGCCCACATCTTCGACACCACCAACCCAATCAACCTCGGAACGTAGCTTTATGGCTACGCGTTGTCGTGGGTGTCTGCAGCCGGCCTACGACTGGAGTCCGCACGTGCCTGACGAGATCTTTGCGCCCGACACGCGCGACCCGCGCGAGTCCCGATCACTGGCCAGCCCCGGCCGTCGCGACGCGCGTTCCCGCTGGCGCGTCGACGTCGAGGCGTCGCTGGTCGTCTTCCTCGTCGCGCTGCCGCTTTCACTGGGCATCGCCGTCGCCTCCGGGGCGCCGGTCGCCTCCGGCGTCATCGCCGCCGTCGTCGGGGGTGTCGTGGCGGGCGCGCTGGGCGGCGTGCCCCTGCAGGTCTCGGGCCCGGCGGCGGGCCTCATCTCCGTCGTCGCGACGGTCGTGGCCACCTATGGCTGGCGGGCCGCCTGTTTCGTGACCGCCGCCGCGGGCGTCCTGCAGGTGCTGCTCGGTGCCAGCCGGGTCGCCCGCGGCGTGCTCGCGATCTCCCCGGCCGTCGTGCAGGGGATGCTCGCGGGTATCGGGATCACGATCGTCGTCGGCCAGGTCCACGTCGTGCTCGGTGGTGCCGCGCGGTCCTCGGCGCTCGACAACATCGTCGAGCTCGGCCGCCAGTTCGGGACCGTCCACATCCCGGTGGCGGCCGTGCTCGGGCTGGCGACCGTCGTCCTGATGCTGGTGTGGCCGCGGCTGCCGCGCCCGCTCGCGAGCATTCCGGCGCCGCTCGCGGCGGTGACCCTCACGACCGTGGCGTCGCTCGCCTCCGACGTGCCCCGGGTCGGGCTGCCCCATGACATTCTCGGCTCGCTCGCGCTGCCGGAGCTGCCTGGCGGGTCGATGACGGGAATCGCGACCGCCGTCCTCACCGTCACGCTGATCGCGAGCATCGAGTCCCTGCTGTCCGCCGTCGCCGTGGACAACATGCACGGCGGTCCTCGCGGGAACCTGGACCGGGAGCTGGTCGCGCAGGGCGCCGCGAACACCGTGTCGGGGCTCGCGGGCGGGCTGCCGGTCACCGGCGTGATCGTCCGCAGCGCCACCAACGTCCGGGCCGGCGCCCGGACCCGCGCGTCGGCCATCCTGCACGGGCTGTGGATGGCCGCGTTCGCCCTGCTGCTCGCGCCGTTGCTGCGTCAGATCCCGCTCGCGGTCCTTGCCGGGCTGCTCGTCGTGATCGGCGTGAAGCTCGTAGACCTGGCCGGAGTCCGGGTCCTGTCCCGGCACGGGGACCTCGCCACCTACCTCGTCACGGCGGGCGGCGTCGTGGTCCTCAACCTCCTGGAAGGAGTGGCGCTCGGCGTGGGCGTCGCGGTGCTGCAGACGCTGCGGCGCGCGCTCGTCGCGCCCGTCCACGTGCACCCGCCGGCTGGCGCGGGCTCGCCGTGGCGGGTGGTCATCGAGGGAACGCTGGCCTTCCCGTCGCTGCCCCGGCTGGCCCGCCAGCTCGCCCGGCTGCCCGCCGCCGCGCCGGTCCAGCTCGACCTCGCGGTCGACTACCTCGACCACGCCGCCTACGAACTGCTCGACAGCTGGACCCGGGCCCGCCGCCACGACGGCGCGCGTGTCGTCATCAACGAGATCGGCACGCCCGTCCTCAGCCAGATCCGCGCGGGCCGCCCGCCGTCACGGCGGCTTCGAGCGGCCTCGGCCACCGCCAGCCCCGCCGCGACCTGCGCGGCCTGTTCAGCCCCGTTCGCGGAGGGCTAGGCCAAAGTCGCTCCCCCGGAAGATCGGCTGGCGCCGACCTCCCGGGGACCCCCGCGGCGATGATGGCGGAGCCTCGCGTGGCCGGAGGCCGTCAGACACGGCCTGGCGCCGCGCGGCCGAAACGGGTGCGTCACCGGCCGCGGTCGTCGACCAGCCCGGGTCGCTGTGGGTGGGGCATGGAGTGGGCCGGGGCCGCGGGGCGCTGCTCGACGGCGTCGCCCAGGCGGCGCAGCGCCGCCCGGTAGTGGGCGACGAGAGCATCCTCGGTGGCGTAGTCGAAGCGGTCGGTGAACGACGGGTTGGCGCCGGGTTCGAAGTCCGGCCGCTCGTCGTACCAGGCGAGCAGTTCCGCCATGGCCGCCACCGGGTCGACCGCGGGCTGGTAGCCGAGGACGTGGCGGGCCTTCTCCGTGCTGAGGACGCAGTGCTCAGCGGTGGTGCCGGCGAGCGGCAGGATCGAGGTGGTCGCCTCGATGGCGACGTCGCGTGGCAGCGCGACGATGTCGAGCTCCGCGCCCATCAGCCGCGCGACCAGCTGCGCCCAGTCGCGGAACGACCAGCTGACCGGGTCGCCGCAGTTGAAGACCTGGCCGGCCGCGGCGGCCGGGCGGTCCACCGCCGCCAGGACGAACGCCGCGGCGTTGCGGACGGCGCAGCGGGTGTGCACCTGGATGCCGCCGTCGGGGAGGATCATGAACGGGCGCCGGTCCCGGATCCGGCGGACGACGGACCACTCGTGCGGCCGGGCGTTGTTGGGCCCGTACAGCATCGGGTAGCGCAGGACGGTGCCGCGCGGGTGCTCGGCGAAGACCGCCCGCTCGGCTTCCGCCAGCCGTCCGGAGAACCGGAGCGCCGGATCGTCGCTTGCCGGGTCGACGAGCGGGTCGTCCTCCTCGACCGGGATGGCCAGCCTCGAGCCCGGTCGGGGGAAGTAGCCGCGGTAGACGGGGACGCCCCCGACGCTGACGAACTGGTCGCAGCGTCCGCGCAGCGCGGGCGCGAGGTGCTGGACGCGGCCGTACATGGCGAGCACGGCGTCGAACGTCCGGGTGCCCAGCGCCTCGTCGATGGACTCGCGGAAGTGCGGGTCGCCGTGCAGGTGCTCGTGGTCGCGTGCCTCGGGCGGCTCGTGCGTGCCGCGATGGAAGATCGTGACCTCATGGCCGCGCTCGGCGAGCCCGCGCACCACGTGCGGGCCGGACGGGCCGGTACCACCGACGACCAGCACGCGCATGGCCGCGGACGCTACCAGCGCACCCGGCGACGGGGCCACTTCTGCTGAGCGGGCGCTTACTTACCACGCTCGACCGGCCGCGCGCCGACGAAACGCCGGCTGGCAGGCGCCTTGGCGGTCGGGTCAGGCGGGCTTGTGCCCGATCCCGACCCAGATCACGGTGGACTCGGGCTCGTCGGCGCGCCACTTCGTCGCCAGCACGACGCCGGGCTCGAGCAGGTCCCAGCCGTCGAAGAACCGGCCGATCTGTTCCTGCGTCCGCGCGTGGAAGCTGCCGGTGGACGCCTCCTGCATCAGGGCGTACGCCGCCGCCAGGTCCTCCGCCGGGACGTTTCCCGAGGGGGCGTCGGTCGCGACGGCCGGATGCGTGAGGACGAGGAAGCTGCCGGGGGGCATCGCGTCGGCGAGGGTGCGCACGATCGAGTACGGGTCCTGATCCTCCGGTACGCAGTGCATGATCGCGATCAGCATCAGCGCGATCGGCTGGCTGAAGTCGAGGACCTCGGCGGCCTTGGCGAGGATTTCGTCCGGCCGGCGGACATCGCCATGCACATAGGTCGTGCTGCCCTCGGGTGTGCTGGTGAGCAGCGCGTGCGCGTGTGCCAGCACGATCGGGTCGTTGTCCGCGTAGACGATCCGGGCGTCCGGGGCGGCGCGCTGGGCGACCTCGTGGGTGTTGTCCGAAGCGGGCAGGCCGGTGCCGATGTCGAGGAACTGGCGGACGCCGTGCTCGGCGGCGAGCAGGTGCACGGCGCGGCGCAGGAAGGCGCGGTTGGCCTGGACGCTCTCGGTGACGGCGGGCATGGCCGCCATGACCGCCT
The DNA here is from genome assembly GCF_000235425.2 of Pseudofrankia saprophytica. Taxonomy (NCBI): domain Bacteria; kingdom Bacillati; phylum Actinomycetota; class Actinomycetes; order Frankiales; family Frankiaceae; genus Pseudofrankia; species Pseudofrankia saprophytica. The sequence continues at coordinate 855,223 of NZ_KI912267.1, read as the reverse complement.
CGGCGACCTTCCGGTCGGCCGGGTAGTTGGTCTTGCCACCGAGCCAGTAGTCGTAGACCCGAGCGATGTGCGGAACCTCGGTGCGCAGGTCGATCGGCTCACCGTCCGACCCGAGCACCGACCCGCCCGCTGGGACCACCGACTCGAAGTTCCACGATCCGTCTCCAGCACCGTCGCTGTCGGTCACTGACTCCCCGTTCCTCTCCTGCGCCCGTCGGACTCTTCCGCGCGCCGCCCCGCGCGCCGCGCACCGCACCGACGCCGCCGATCCGATCATCGGCGAGCCCCGCCCTGACTCGTAACCTATCCCCGATTGCGACGTATACGACGCGAACTACGCCGGATCGTAACGCCCGTCTGGGTGCGCGATGACCTGGCCATCTGGCCCGGTTACGCATCCCCAGGTCGTTGGTCGCCGGCCGGTCGGCGCGGGAGGCACCCGTCGGCTTTGGCGAGCACGACGCTCCCGCGACCGCGACGTTTCGCGTCGTACATGGCGAGGTCGGCGGCGCGGACGACCCGCACCGGGTCGGGGTAGGCGGTGGAGAGCGCGGCACCGATCGTCGCCGCGACGGTCAGGACCGCCCCGTGGGTCCGCAGTGGCTGACGCAGCGCGGCGAGGATCCGCTCGGCGAGCTCGACAAGCTCGCCCTCGTCCGTGTTCTCGACGAGGATGGCGAACTCGTCGCCGCCGAGCCGCGCCACGGGGTCGCCCGCGCGGACGGTGGCCTCCAGCCGCAGGGCGACGATCTCGAGAACCTCGTCACCGGCGGGGTGGCCGTAGGTGTCGTTGACGGGTTTGAAGTTGTCCAGGTCGACGAACAGGACGCCGAACGGCGCGATGCCCGCCCCATGGGTGCCCCGGGAGGTGGCCGCGTCGAGGCACTGGGCGAAGGAGGCCCGGTTGGGCAGACCCGTGAGCGGGTCGTGATACGCGGCGGCGGTCAGCTCGTCCTGGAGCACCTTGCGCTCGCCGATGTCGTGGCAGGTCAGCAGGACGCCGGACACGGCCGAGCCGGCCGAGGTCGTCAGCGCTGACGCGGTGACGTCGAACCATCTGTGTTGGCCGTCGGCGGTACGGAGCCGGACGTCCTGCAGCGTCCGCGGACCGGGTGGCTCCGCCGCCGGAACCGGCGGTGGTCTCCCCGAGGTGGGGGGCGACGGCGCCGTGACGGGTCGCGACGGCGCCCGCCGGCCGGCGGTGGTCTGGACGAAGGCGCGCAGCCGGGCGGCGTCGTCCGGATGGGCCAGGTCGCCGACGTCGTGGCCGGCCCAGTCGGTGGTCCGCTGGTCGAGGAGGCGGGTCACGGACGGGCCGACCACGCTGATCCGGCCGTCTGGGGCGGCGACGGCGACGATGTCGTGGGCGCCGCGCAGCAGTGCCTCGAACCGGTCGACGTCACGGCGCAGGGCGCGCCGGCGGCGGTCGTCGGCGGCGGCCACGGCGATCAGCGTGAACGCGACGATGCCGAGCAGGAGCCCGAGCCCGGGCAGCGAGCTGCCGAGGTCGTCGAAGACCACGGTCCGACTTCGTTGCAGGAGCGTGTAGTAGCCGGGAATCGTGCCCGTCGGCATCGCGAACGAGATCAGGCCCGGGTCGGCCGAGCGGACGGAGGCCGCCTCGCCCTGCGGGGGGAGCCTGTGCAGCGTTGCGGGGTCGACGACGCGACGACCGATGAACGTGACGTCCGAGCCGAAGCCGACGCGTCCGTTCTGGTCGACGAGTTCCAGGGAGCCCAGCGGAGCGAGGGACTGGAAGATCACCGTCGGTAACCCATGGCGCGCCGAGCGGCCGATGGCCAGCACCGCGACGGTCCTGTCCCCGCGCATCACCGGCTCCAGCCCGTACACCCGCTCGACCCCGGCGGAGTCGGCGACCACCGGCGTCCACTGGGCCCGGCCCGCCACCACCGAACGCCACAGGGCGCTTCGGGTGTCGACCGGCAGCGTCGCCTTCGCCGGCAGCGCCGAGAGAACCTGCCCGTCAGGCGACGTCAGCAGCAGATCCGTGTCCGGCCCGCCGATGGCGGAGGCGGCGAACCCGCGCAGGATCCCGCGGTCGACCGCGGGATTCGTGAAGGTCCACGGCGCGGCCGAGACGAACGGCACCAGCCGCGCAGGCTCCAGGATCATCGAGGCGGAGTCGTTGAACGCCGCCGCGACGGCACGGTTCTGGGTCAGGGCGACGGCGCGCGCGATGCTCCGGGCGTCGGCCTCCTGGCGCAGGCCGATCCCGAGGATTCCGAGCAGCAGCGCCGCGACCGCGAGGATCGGGGCGAGGGACCGTAACCAGGCGGGCCAGGTCCGCCGGGACGTCGGCGCCGCCGGCCCCGATGCCGGCGCGGACCCGGCCCGCGGTGACGGCGGGATGGTCGCCGCACTCCCCGTGCCTGCCATGCGGGCCGCGGAGACGGCCGAGGCTGGGCCGGTGACCAGCACGGTGTCCGGCGCGGACACCGTGCAAGGCCCGTCGCCGGATCGCTTTGCCTCGTACATGGCCTGATCCGCGGCGCGCAGCAGGGCACCGGCATCGGCGGGGGTCGCGCGGCCGTCGGGAGACGGCGTGCTCAGCGCGATACCGATACTGGCGCTCACCTGTACGCGGACGGCCCGGTACGCGGACACGGCGGCGTCCGGCGCGGTCGCCGCGTCTGGAGGGTCCGGCGCGGGCATGCTGATCGGCCGGGCGATGGCCGTGGCGAGACGGTCGGCGATGAGTCGCGCGGTCGCCGGGTCGACCGCGCGCAGCAGCGCGCCGAACTCGTCGCCGCCGAACCGGCTGGCGAGGTCGTTCGGGCGCAGGGCGGCGACGATGCGTTGGGCGACGACGCGCAGCACGTGGTCACCGGCGGCGTGGCCGTGCCTGTCGTTGATCGGCTTGAAGTCGTCGAGGTCGATGAACAGCAGCGCGTCCCGGGTGCCGTCGGCGGCCGACGTCGTGAGCGCGCCGGCGAGGTGGGTGAGGAAGGTCGCGCGGTTGGGCAGCCCGGTCAGAGGGTCGTGCCGGGCCTGGTGGGCGAGGCGGTCCTGGAGGGCCTTGCGCTCGCCCACCTCGTGACAGGTGATGACCACGCCGCCCAGATCGTGAGGGCCGCGTTCGTCGACGGCGGTGAGGTCGAACCAACGGAAGTGCTCGGCATCCCCGGTTGGCTCGGCGTCCCCCGTTGCCTCGGCGTCCCGGGTTACCTCGGTGCCCCCGGTGGCCTCGGCGTCGCCTGTCGTCTCCGGGTCGGTGTCGCTGATCCGGGTCGGCGCGCGCTCGGCGCCGGTCCCAGCGCGTAATCGGACGTTGACGAGTGTCGTCTCGCCGGGCGGAAGGCGGGCGAGCGACGCCGCCACCCGATCGCGGTCGCCGGGATGAACGAGGTCGAGCAGCGGACGTTTCACCCACTCGGCGTCGGCCTGGCCGAGCAACCATCGTGCCGATGGGCTCATGAACACCACGGTCGAGTCGTCGCGGACCAACATGATCACGTCATGGGTGTTGCCGAGCAGGTGGTGCAGCCGGGCGTGGGCCCGGCGTGCTCCCAGCTCACGGACCGCGCCGAAGAGAACCAGCCCGAACACCGAACCGCCGAGCACGCCGATGAGCGTGTGGTTGCGGCTGGCCTGCTGGTTGCGCAGGTCCCCGTAGAGCTGTGCGTTCGAGGCCTCGAACGTGGTCACATAGCCGGTGGTCCGCTGCACGGCGGCGATGACGGTTTGCTCGTGGCCGTCGGCGCCATGTGTCTGCCAGACCTCGGCATGGCCCGGTCGCAGGGCCGCCACCCGGGCCGGGTCGACGATGCGCCTGCCCACCTCGGTCGATGACCACGAGGAGATCGCGACCCCGTTGCGGTCCACCTGGGACAGCCCGCCGGTATCGGGTCCGTTGGCGAGCACGCCGAGCCGCTCCTGGAACCGCTCACCGGCGGTGTCGATGGACAGCGAGACCAGGACGGCCCGTGGCTCGTCCCTGCCGGACGCGGCGCCCCCGGTGGGGACGCCACCGGCGTGGACCGGGGCGAGCGCGGCCCGGACCTCCCTGCCATCCAGGTCGAACGCCGAGGACCAGCCGGGCTGGCCGCGCAGGGCCTCTGTCCAGGCGTTGCCCAGCTCGGCGGTGGAGATGACCGCGCCATCCGGACGCGCCGCGATCACCCGCCCGGCCGGATCCAGGAGGGCGACGGCCGCCGTCGGGTTGCCCGTCGGCGTGAGGTCGAAGGCCGAGAGCAGAGCGGCGTCGTGGGCCGGGTCGGTCAGGGTGAAACCGGCGCCGTCGACCATCGTCTGGAGAATCTGCGGGTCGTCGGTCTGCGACCGGTAGTTCGCGATGCTCTCGACGAGGTCGACCCGGTTGGCGAGACGGCCATGCTCGGCGTGGCCAAGCTGCCAGCGCCCGACCAGCAGGGCGGCGAGCGCGAGCAACAGGGCAAGGACGGCGCCGGTGACGAGTGGCGCGGCCCGACCCAGCCGGCCCGCGCGCCACGGACGGCTCCGTCGCCGTTGGTCTGAGCAGTCATCGCCGCCGTGGTGGCGGCCACCACCATGATCGTCGCCCTGATCGCCATCGTGCCCGGCGACTGCACACGCGCCGGGGCCGCCGTCGGTCTGCCGCCTGCGCGCCAGCGCCGTCGCGATGCGTGTCCAGGAAGAGGCGGAGAACTTCGCGCCGGCGGGCTTCGCCGACGGGCTAGCCGAGACCATCCTGGTCGAGGCCGTGCCCCCTCCGACTCCGGAGGCGCCGACGTCCAGGTTTCCATGGAGATCGCCGCCTGTATTCCATGAACTACGCCACGTTACGTGAAATGCATACCCTCGGGCAAGGTCTGAGCTATAAATTGGCGGGCCGATCCCCGGGGTTTTCACATGAGTCAGGTGGGATCATCGCCGTTACGGCGCGCTATACCACGATAAAATATCGCCGGTCACCAAGGTCGCTTTCCGTCTCGGCCGACGAGCAGGTGCTGTGGGAACAAGGAGGCCTTGGAAGCGCTGCTGGCCAGGGTTTTTACGGGCGGCGCCGGGGAAGGGACAGGCTGCGTCGGGGTCACGGTCGCCCCCGATCCGATGTGACCCGGGGGGATGTCTCGTGAGACTCGTCGTCGACCTCACGCGTTGCCAGGGATATGCGCAGTGCGCCTTCCTCGCGCCGGATGTATTCCGAATGCAGGGAGACGAGGCGCTCTGGTACGACCCGGAGCCCGACGACACCCAGCGGGAGCAGGTTCTCCGGGCGGCGGCGGCCTGCCCCGTCCAGGCCCTGCGGGTCGAGCCGATCCAGGCGCGGCGCCCCGGCGTCGACGCGCGTACATCGGCCAGCGACGGCGCCAGCGTCCATGGCGGCTCCAGCGCGAGCGCCAATGGCGGCGCCAGTGCCAATGGCGGCGCCAGTGCCAATGGCGGCTTCAGCGTCAATGGCGGCTTCAGCGTCAATGGCGGCTTCGGCGTCTATGGCAGGGCCAGCACGAATGGCAGCGCCGGCGACGGCGACGGAATGAGGCGTTTCGCGCGGATCGTCATCGTGGGCGTCTCGGTCGCCGGCCTGCGAGCCGCGACGGCGTTGCGGCGGGAGGGCTTCTCCGGTTCGCTGACGCTGATCGGAGACGAGCCGTGCGAGCCCTACGACCGTCCGCCGCTGTCCAAGCAGGTCCTCGACGGATGGGTGCCGGGCAGGCGGACGGCGCTGCCCCGGCCGGATGACCTCGACGCCGAGTGGCGGCTCGGCGTGCGCGCGACCGGGCTCGATCTGGCCCGCAAGCGGGTCCTGCTCGCGGACGGCGCCGAGGTCGAGTTCGACCGGCTGCTGATCGCCACCGGCGCGCGGGCGCGACCGTGGCCCAAGCCAGCCGAGGCCGCGCTGGACGGCATGTTCGTCCTGCGCGGCCGGGACGACGCCGCCGGGCTGCGGCAACGGCTCGCCGCCGGGCCCCGCAGGGTGCTGGTCATCGGCGCGGGTTTCACCGGGTCGGAGGTCGCCTCCTCGTGCCGTGGGCTGGGGCTGCCGGTGACGGTCGCCGAGCGCGGCCCCGCGCCGCTGGTCGGGGCGCTCGGTCGAGTGGTCGGCGCGGTCGCCGCGGACCTGCACCGCGACCACGGCGTCGACCTGCGCTGCGACGTCACGGTCACGGCCCTCGAGGGGGACGAGGCCGACCGCCTTCGCCGCGCCCACCTGTCCGACGGCACGTCGCTCGACGTCGACGTGGCGGTCGCCGCGCTCGGCAGCGTCCGCAACGTCGAATGGCTCCAGGACTCGGGGCTCGCGGCCGGGCCGTGGGGCGTCGGCTGCGACACCGGGGCGCGGGCCTTCACCGTCGACGGCATGGTCTGCGACGACGTCTTCGTCGCCGGCGACGTGGCGCGGTTCCCGCACCCGCTCTACGACTACCAGTTCCTCGCGCTCGAGCACTGGGGCAACGCGGTCGCGCAGGGCGAGATCGCGGCGCACAACATGATCAGTCCGCAGACGGAGCGCTGGCCGCACCTGGCCGTGCCCAGCTTCTGGTCGACCCAGTTCGGCATCGAGATCAAGTCCGTCGGCGTACCCACCTTCGCCGACGAGGTCATCATCACGCAGGGCTCCACCGCGGACCGCCGGTTCGTCGCCGTCTACGGCCGCCGAGGCCGGGTGACCGCCGCGGTCGCCTTCGACCAGGGGAAATGGCTGGGCTTCTACCAGGACCTGATCGAGCGGGCGGCGCCGTTCCCGCCGGAGTTCCGGTGCGTCGACCAGGCCACCGGGCGTCCCGTGCCGATGGAGGTCCCCGACCGGCGAGTGCTGCTCCGCGAGGCCACGGTCATGGTGACCGGGCATGACCCGTCCGAGCGGCGCGCCCGGTTCGTCCACTCCGGCCGCTGACCCGGCCGCACCCCGCCGACACCCGGAGGGCCGTCTCATGGCACCGGTCAGCGTCTTCGACCAGATTCTCGACTACGGCAACCGCGCCGACCCCTATCCGTTGTACGCCCAGCTGCGCCGGACACCGGTCAGCCGGGCGGACGACGGCGGTTACGTCGTGAGCACCTACGCCGAGATCGTCGCGTTGCTGCACGATCCTCGGATCAGCTCGGATCCGCGTAGCCGCGACGACTACGCCGCCATCGCCGAGGACGGCACGGCCGGGACGCTGCCGCAGGCGTTCATCTCCCTCGACCCGCCCGAGCACGACAGGGTCCGGCGGCTGCTGACCCGTCACTTCGGACCGCCGCACAACCCCGGTCGGATCATCCGGCTGGTCCCGGAGATCAGCGAGATCGCCGCCGGCCTGGTGGACGACCTGGCCGAGCGCGACCAGGTGGACCTCGTCGAGGACTTCGCCTACCCGCTGCCCGTCACGGTCATCTGCCGGCTGCTCGGAGTGCCCCGCGAGGACGAACCGCGCTTCCGGGTGTGGGCCGACGCCGTGGTCGAGGCCACCGACCCGGCCACCGGTGACCTGGCCACCCGGCGCGGCCGGCGCGTCCGGGCCGCGGCCGAGCTCGGGCAGTACCTCGGCGACCTGGCCGACGCCCACCGGCGCGACCCCGGCGACGACATCCTGTCCGGGCTCGCCACCGACACCGAGGCGCAGGGCCGGCTGTCGCGCGGCGAACTGATGGCCAACGCCGTGCTCCTGCTCATCGCCGGCCACGAGACCACCGTCAACCTGATCGCGAACGGCATGCTCACCCTGCTGCGCCATCCCGACGTCGCGTACCGGCTGGCCCGGGAGCCCGACCTGGCCGGCCGGGTGGTGGAGGAGGTGCTGCGCTACGAACCACCGGTGCAGTTCCTCGGGAACCGCGGCGCCCTCGACGATCTCGAGGTCGCCGGCACCACCGTCCCCCGTGGCGCGCCCATCACCCTGGTCCTCGCCGCCGGCAACCGCGACCCCGACCACGTCGCCGACCCCGACCGGTTCGACCCGGACCGGCGCAACCTCGAACACCTCGGCTTCGGCGGGGGCGTCCACTACTGCTTCGGCGCCCCGCTAGCCCGGCTCGAGGCGCAGATCTCCCTGACGGAGCTCGTGCGGCGACTGGTGGCTCCGCGGCTGGTCGTCGACCCGCCGCCCTACCGGCCGAGCCCGCTCCTGCGCGGCCCCCGTCAGCTCCTGGTGGCGGTGGACGGCGTCACCCCGGCCACCGCGTCGCGCCACCTCGTCGGGTCCCGGAGCCGACCAAAGCCGTAGGTACCTTGTGTGATCGATCAAATGCTCTTCGTTAGACAGGTCGTACGATGGTGGTGTTCCCTGGGCGCATGGTCCCGAGCCGTGACCGCCTGGTGGTCAGGGGGTGACGGCCGATGCTCGACGCGGGAGCCGGTGCTGTGGTGCCGGCGGCTCCCAGATCGGCCAGGCCCGCGGGGGAGCGGCCGCGCCCGGTGGGCGGTTCGGTGGTGAGCGCGCGCGCTTTCGGGTGGATGGTGGCGTGCGCGGGTGTGTTCCTGGTCGTGGTGCTGGTGACCGCCCTGGCGCTGGAGCCCCACCTGGGGGTCGAGGTGGAGGCGTCGGCGGGGGCGGTCGCGGCCGGAGCGGCGGCGGCCTGCTGCGGGTTCGCGGGCTGGCGCTGTCGGGGCGCCGAGCGCCGATGGCGTTGGCTGACCTGCGGTGCCGCGCTCCTGACGATGGTCGGTGTGAGCTTCAGCGTCTGGTCGACCGCCGTGTCCGGGACGAACGTGCCGCGGTTACAGCTGTCCGATCTTGGCTATATGGCCTGCTACGCGTTGGCTCTGGCGGGGCTGCTGACCATGCCGACCGACTCTCTCGATCGAGGGCCGGGCGGACGCGTGGGTGGTGGACATGGTGATCGGCACCTTGAGGCACCCAGCCGTAGGTGGCTGGTCCCGACCGTGCTCGACAGCCTGATCGTGGTCGGTTCGCTGGCGCTGCTCTACTGGGAGCTGGTGCTGGGGGATGTCGTCCTGCACGGCGGATTCAGCCTGGTAGCCGTCCTGATGGCGTGGGCGCTCGCCCTGGGCGCGCTGGTGCTCACGGTGGCGGTCTTCCTGGTCGGCACGTTCCGACGACCGCGTCACTGGCCCGCGTTCGGCCTGCTCGCCGCGGGACTGATCCTCCTGGCGTTGGTGGCGGTCACCTATGCCGCCGCCGCGGTGCGCCGCTGGGTCCTGGTGCCGTCGCCGATCTCGACGGCCTTCGTCGCCTCGTTGCTGCTCATCGGGCTGGCGGCGGTCGTCCCGGCCCGGGCGCCGCCGCCCCCGTCCGCGTGCGACTCTGGCGAGAGTGGGGAAGGCGCCCGGCCGAGCCGCCTGCAGGTCGCGCACCTGATGCTTCCCTACCTCCCGCTGTGCGCGGTCGGCGTGCTCGCGCTGGTGCAGCTGGTCAGCTGGGCGCCCGTGCAGCGAGGCGAGATGTTCGCGCTCCTCTTCCTGCTGACCATGGCGTTATTGCGGCAGGTGGGCACGCTCTGGGACAACGCGAGCCTGCTGGCCCGCTATCGGGCGAGCCAGCGCCAGTTGCGGTACCAGGCGTTCCACGACCCGCTGACCGGGCTCGCGAACCGAACACTGTTCGGCGAACGTCTGGGCGACGCGCTCGAGAGACGCGTCCGAGGCGGCGACCCGCGGTCGTTGGCCGTGCTGTTCTGCGATCTCGACGACTTCAAAATCGTCAACGACGCGCTCGGGCATGCCGCGGGCGACGAACTGCTACGGGTCACGGCCGCGCGGCTCGTCGGGGCCGTCCGGGCCGTGGACACGGTCGCCCGGCTCGGCGGCGACGAGTTCGCGATCCTGCTCGAGGGCCGCGATGACGACCCGGCCCGGCTCGGCCGTCGGGTCGTCGACGCCGTCGCGGCGCCATGTCTGCTCGTCGGAACGCCATACTCGGTCCGGGGGAGCGTGGGCCTGGCCATCGTGGAGTCCGGCACGCTCACCGAGCCGGAGACGGTGCTGCACCAGGCGGACCTGGCCATGTACGAGGCGAAGCGGGTCGGTGGGACGGTCGCTGTCTACCGACCCGGGCTGTCGGCCCCGGAAGCCCGGCCGATTCCAGACGCCCTGTGACATCCTCGGACATCTTCGGGCCGAGGAGTTGGTGGGCGTGAGCGGTAGACGGCAGGTGTTCCTCACCGGGGCGACCGGAAACTGGGGCCGCTGCGTCCTGCGTGAGCTCGCCGACCGCGCCGACCGTTTCGACGTCGTCGCCCTGGTGCCGTCGACCCGGCGTGAACGAGAGATCATCGGCGAGTTCGCCGGCCTGCCCAACCTGCGGGTCGTCTGGGGCGATCTGACGGACTACGGCGCCGTCGAGCGGTGCGTGCGCGGCAGTGACCACGTCCTGCACCTGGGTGCCGTCGTCTCGCCGCTGGCCGACGACCATCCCGAGCTCACCCGCCGGGTGAACGTCGGCGGCGTCCAGAACATCGTCAGGGCGGTGCTGGCCCAGGAGGACCCCGCGGCGATCGGCGTGGTCATGGTCGGGTCGGTCGCCGAGACCGGCGACCGCAACCCTCCGCACCACTGGGGCCGGGTCGGCGACCCGCTGCGGGTCTCCCAGTTCGACGAGTACGGCCAGAGCAAGATCATGGCCGAGCGGGTGCTGGTGGAGTCCCGGCTGCCGCGCTGGGTGTGGCTGCGCCAGACGGGGATCTTTCATCCCGGCGTCCTGGAGATCCGCGATGCGATCGTGACCCACGTGCCGTTCGCGGGGGTGATGGAATGGGCGTCGGCCGAGGACTCCGCCCGCCTGGTCGCCAACATCTGCGAGGACGGTGTGCCCGATCGGTTCTGGGGCCGGGTGTACAACATCGGCGGCGGCGAGTCCTGGCGGCTGACCAACTGGGAGTTCCAGGTCGGCCTGGCGAGGGCGCTCGGCGTGAAGGACATGCGCCGCTGGTACGAGCGCGGCTGGTTCGCCACTCGCAACTTCCACGGCCATTGGTTCACCGACTCGGACACCCTGGAAGACCTCGTGCCCTTCCGGCGCGACACCTTCGACGGCGCGCTGGCCCGCGCCGTTCGGGCCGCCCCGCGCGCCGTTCGGCTGGCGGGGAAGGTCCCGGCGGCGGTCGTGAAGAATCTCGTGATCGGCCCGCTCACCCGGCAGCCGAGGGGCACCATGGCCTGGATCCGCGCGGGCGACGAGGCACGGATCCAGGCCTACTTCGGTTCCCGCGCGGACTGGGAGGCCATCGGGGACTGGTCCACCTTCCAGCCGCCGGCCCCCGACAGGACCCCGCGCCTGCTGGACCACGGCTACGACGAGTCGAAGGACCCGGCAGAATGGAACGGCGCCGACCTCGCCGCGGCCGCCGACTTCCGCGGCGGCCGGTTGCTGTCCGAAACGGTGCCGACGGGCGACGTCGCCGCGCCACTGCGCTGGCGCTGCGCCGAAGGCCACGAGTTCACCGGCAGTCCCCGGCTCATCCTCACCGCCGGCCACTGGTGCCCGGAATGCGTCAGGGACACGGCCGGCTACGCCAAGCAGGCCGGCGCCAACCGTTTCCTCGCGCAGATCGAGTCCACGTCCTAGCTCGTCCTAGCTCGTCCTAGCTCACCGAGGGCCCAGGTCCCAGCCCCGGCCTAGAACCAGCCCCGGCTCACAGCCAGCCGTTGCGTTTGAACACGCTGTAGAGCAGAACGCTGACCGCGACCATGAGCGCCAGCGCGGCGGGATAACCCCAGACCTGGTGCAGCTCGGGCATGTGCTCGAAGTTCATGCCGTAGATGCCCGCGGTCGCGGTGGGGACGGCGGCGATCGCCACCCACGCGCTGATCTTGCGCATGTCCTGGTTCTGGGCGACGGAGACCTGGGCCAGGGTGGCCTGCAGGAGGGAGCCGAGCAGGTCGTCGAAGCCGGCGATCCGTTCGGTGACGCGGTTCAGATGGCCCTCGACGTCGCGGAAGTAGCTGCGCACCTCGGGCGGCACCAGGCCGGCGGCGCCGTCCGGGTCGGCGAGCACCCGCAGCGCCGGGGCCAGCGGCAGGACGGCGTGCTTGAACTCGATCACTTCCCGTTTGAGCAGGTAGACCGCTCCGGCGTCGGGAAACCGGGCCCGGTGGTCGAACACGGCGCTCTCGAGGGCGTCGATGTCGGTTTCCACCAGGTCCGCGACCTTCAGATAGTCATCGACGATGTGGTCAGCGATGGCATGCAGCACGGTGGCCGGACCGCGGGCGAGCAGCTGGGGGCGGGCTTCCAGCCGGGCGCGGAGCGTCTGGAGCTCGCCGTGCGCGCCACGACGGACGGTGACCACGAAATCGCGGCCCAGGAAGACCATGATCTGCCCGGTCTCGACGATCTCCGCGGTCGTGGAGACGTCGTCGTGCTCGACATAACGGATGGTCTTCAGCACGGCGAACAGGGTGTCGTCGTAGCGTTCAAGCTTGGGCCGCTCGTGGTCCTGGGAGGCGTCCTCCACCGCGAGCGGGTGCAGCCCGAACGTGGCCGCCACCGCGGCCAGGTCATCCTCCGACGGCTCGTACAGGCCGAGCCACAGGAAGCTGTCCCGCCCGGCGCGCACGGTGCGCAACGCCGCGTCGAACCCGTGCGGATGCGGGTCGCGCTCACCCTGGCGGTACACCCCGCAGGCCACGACCGAGCTCCGCGAGCCCAGCGGCGGTCCTTCCAGGCCGGACGTGCGGCGTCGCGGATGGATCAGCGAAACCGGCCGGCGCAGCGCGTCACCCAGCCGCGTGGCACCGTCCCTGACCGCGGAAGCCGGGCTGGATACCGGACGGCGTGGTCTCGGCGCACGCTCCTGCTCCCAGTTCACAAGAAAAGCCTACGGCCGGGGCGGAAACCACAGGCCTGGCCCATCGGCACCGCCAGCGGGCCGTGACGTCACCAGGCGCGCGCGGGCCGGAATCCGAACCGGCCGGGTCGGGTCGGGTTGGGTTGGGTTGGTCAGCCGAACAGGCGCCGCGTGCGCGCCAGGGTCTCGCGCAGGTTGTCCTCGGCGGCGAGCTCCAGCGCGTCGGGCACGGTGAGCCAGCGCAGGGGAGCGGTCGGTTTCTCCGGGGTGGCCGCGTCGGGGGTGGCCGTCGCGAGGACGAAGCGAAGGTCCGCGTGCTCGTGCGCGGGTTCGCGGGGCGTCCCGGGTACCGAGACCACGACCGCGTGCCGCAGCTCCCCGGTCGGCCAGGGGCGCAGATCGGCCAGGCCGGTCTCCTCCTGGCCCTCGCGCAGGGCGACGCTCAGCGGGTCGATCTCCCCTGGGTCGCCGTGGCCGCCGACCTGCAGCCAGCTCCCCATCTTGTCGTGCCAGCGCAGCAGGACCCGGCCGGACTCGGGGTGCACGATCAGCGCCGACGCCGTGAGATGCAGCGGAACGGCGCGCGACCACGGGTCGGGGGTGTCACCGACCATCGCCCGGATCCTGGTGACGTCCGTCGTCTCGACCTCGCCGACGGGTTGGTAGCCGGCGAGCAGGGCGGCGGCACCCTGGGAAGGGGAGAGCATATTGAGGACCCTAGGAGACGTCCCGTCCCATCCGTCCGTTCGCCCAGCCTTTGGGCGCGCTCGGGCCCTGGCGAGCGGCGCTCAGGGCCTGGTGAGCGGCGCTCAGGGCCGGGCGCGCAGCGCGTCCATGAGCAGGTCGAGCAGGCGGCCGGCCTGGTCGCGGTCCCGCAGGTCCGCGGCCGCCAGAGACAGGCCGCTGAGGCTGATCAGGACGTCGTCGGGTGGCACGTCCGAGCGCAGCGTCCCGGCCGACGAACCGGCTCGCAGCAACGCCGTCACGGCGCCGGTCAGCCGGTCGCGGCTGTGGGAGAAGGGATCGCCGCCGGAGGCGATGAGCGCGCGCAGGGCGTCGCCCATGCCGCGTTTCGTGCTCATGTAGTCGATGAAGTGCTCCATCCAGGCTCGCAGCGCCTGGTCGGGCGGCATTGTGGCCAGCAGGCCGTCGACGGAGTCGCAGAGCCGGTCGAGCTCGTTGCGGTACGCCGCGTCGACAAGTGCCTCGCGGGTAGGGAAGTGGCGGTAGAGCGTGCCGATGCCCACGCCTGCCTCCTTCGCGATCGCCTCGAGTGCGATGTCCGGCCCGTCCTGCGAGAAGGCTCGGACGGCGACCTCCAGCAGCCGGTCCCGATTGCGCCGTGCGTCGGCGCGCAGCGGTCGTGTGGTGGCCATCACACCTCCCTCGCGGAAAGATTCGGAGGCTCCTCCGGTTAGTGTTCGACGAGCCGGAGGTTCCTCCGGTTGAGCGTACCGAGTCGTACCGAGTATCGAGAGGGAGCGCGTCATGACCGATCGGATCATCACCCCGTTCACCGCCGAGTCGACGGCCGCCGAGGTGATCGACGGCATCGACCTCTCCGGCCGTCGCGCCGTCGTCACGGGTGGCGCCTCGGGCATCGGCATCGAGACGGCGCGTGCGCTGGCCGGCGCCGGCGCGGAGGTGACCCTGGCCGTTCGCGACGTCGACGCGGGCGACCGCACCGCCGCCGACCTCATCGCCAGCACCGGCAACAAGCAGGTCCTCGTGGCTCGCCTCGACCTCGCCGACCAGGCGTCGGTCGCCGCGTTCGTCGCCCAGTGGGACGGCCCGCTGGACATCCTGGTGAACAACGCCGGCATCATGGCCTCGCCGCTCCTGCGGACACCGGAAGGCTGGGAGCTGCAGTTCGCCACCAACCACCTGGGCCACTTCGCCCTCGCCACCGGGCTGCACGGCGCGCTCACGGCCCCGGGCGGCGCCCGGGTCGTGTCGGTCAGCTCGAGCGCGCACCACCGCTCGCCGGTCGTCTTCGACGACATCCACTTCGAGAGCCGGGCGTACGAGCCGTGGTCCGCCTACGGGCAGTCCAAGACCGCCAACGTGCTGTTCGCCGTCGAGGCCAGCAAGCGGTGGGCCGGCGACGGGATCACCGTCAACGCGCTGATGCCTGGCGGCATCCGGACCAACCTGCAGCGCTACGTGTCCGAGGAGGACCTGGAGCGGCTGCGTGCCGCCGCGGGCGGGGCCGACCTGAAGTGGAAGACCCCCGAGCAGGGCGCCGCCACGTCGATCCTCGTCGCGACGTCACCCCTGCTCGACGGCGTCGGCGGACGCTACTTCGAGGACTGCAACGAGGCCGAGGTCGGCGCGCTCAGCGCCCGCAACGGCGTCGCGCCCCACGCCCTCGACCCCGAGGCCGCCGCGCGGCTGTGGGACGTCTCCGTCACGACGCTGGCCGGCCGGTAGCGGCCAGCCCAGGCCGGGCCCGCCAGTCCCGGTGTCGATGGGCGGGCCCTGGGCAGAACCAAGCCGCACCGCGACGTGAGCGCGTCGGTGACGCGGAGGGAGGATCTGGCCGTGACGAAGCCCCCGTTGCCCGAGAAGGTAAGCGAACTGTTGGCAGAACCGAATCCGTGTGTGATCACGACCATCCGGCCGGATGGCCAGCCAGTCTCCGTGGCCACCTGGTACGTGTGGGAGAACGGCCGGGTACTGGTCAACATGGACGAAGGTCGCAAGCGGCTCGAGTACCTGAGATCCGATCCCCGGGTGTCGCTCACCGTGCTCAAGGCAGACGACTGGTACACGCACGTCAGCCTGCAGGGCCGGGTGGTGGAGCTGAAGGACGATCCGGACCTGGTCGACATCGACCGGATCGCCACGCACTACACCGGCCAGCGGTACGCCGCCCGGGACCGGGGGAGGGTGAGCGCGTGGATCGAGGTGACGAGCTGGCACGGCTGGGTGTCCGGACGAAGGATGCAGACCGCCGAGCACTGACCACCGACCACTGACGACAGGGCTTCGACCGGTGGCGACGGTGCGAGCGGTACTGGTGACGCCGCTGTCCGGGCCCCTGGCGGAATACGGCCGGTCCGGCGCGACCGCCCTCACCCTGTGGGCACAGGAGTTCGTCGCGCCCGACCGGGTGTCCCTCGAGGTGGTGGACGCCCATCCGGACGTGCGTCGGGCGGCCCGCCGCGCCGAGGACCTTCGCCCGGAGCTGTTCCTCGGTCCGTACGGGAGCCGCCCGGCCGCCGACGTCACCGCGACCACCCGCCGCCTGGTCTGGAACCACGGGGGCGCCCAGGTTCCGCCACGGACCAACGTGGTGAGCATCCTCGCCGCCGCGGATACGTACTTCGCCGGCACGGTGGAGATGATCCGCCGTGGGTTCCCCGGTGTCCGGACGGTCGGCGTGCTGCACGGCCCCACCGGATTCGCCCGCGGCGTCGCCGCCGGCGCGACGGAACGGGCGCAACGGCACGGCCTCGAAGTCCGCGAGGCGGTGCTGCCCGCCGCGCCGCCGCGAGCCGACGCGTTGTTGGTGGCGGCTCGCTTCGACGAGGAGCTCGCGCTCGCGCGCACGGTGGACCGCGCGGGGCTGTGGGTGCTCGGTTTCGTCGCGGCCGGGGTGCGGGAGGTGCTCGCCGAGCTGGGCGACGCGCGGGAGGGCCTCGTGGGCCCGGCGCAGTGGCTGCCCGAAGCCGCGCCCGAACCGGACGAGGGGCCCACCGCGGCGTCGTTCGTCGCCGCCTATCGCGCGCGCGCCGGCGTGGAACCGCCGTACCCGGCCGCGCAGGCGTTCGCCGCGGGACTCGTCGCCCTGCGCTGCCTGCGCTCGGCGGGTTCGGCCGATGACGTCGCCCTGCGGGCCGAGGCACGGCGGCTGACGTGCACGACGCTGTTCGGTCCGTTTCGCGTCGACGAGTCCGGAAGGCAGCTCGGGCACCAGGTACTGACGGTGCAGTGGCAGGACGGGCGGCGGGTGGTCGTCTGGCCACCGGAGCGGGCGAACGCCGCACCACGCTGACGCTGACTCGGACTCGGACCGGAATCCGGCGGCGGTCCCCGTTGCCGACTTCTACACCTCGGCGGGCACGGCGACGGTATCAGCGCTGAGCATGTCGACCAGCTGCCGCGCGTTGACCTGTGCGTAGTCGGCGTAGCAGTTGTTCATCAGGACGTGGGTGGTGGATGCCTCCTCGGCGAGGTGGCGCAGCCTGGGCGCCCACTCACGCAGCTCCTGGTCGTCGTACAGATATCCGAAGCGCTCGTGAACGTCCTTGCTGGTCCAGGTGTCGCGCCGGCCGTGGAAGCGCACGACCGAGAGGTCGGCAGTGGCGGCCGCGACCGGCGGTATCGAGCTGGGATAGCCCTGCGGCATGTCGACGCAGACATAGGGCAGCGCGTGGGAGGCCAGGAAGTCGAGCGTCTCGCGTTGGTTGCGCTCCTCCATCCAGGTCCGGTTCCGGAACTCCACGCAGATCGGCAGTGGGGCGCAGCGTCGCTGGCATTCCAGGATGTATTTCTTGTTCGCGGCGCCGACGGGAAACCACCGCGGAACTGGAACAGGATCGAGCCCAGCTTGCCAGCGCTCGCCAACGGCTCGAGCGCCGCGAGGAAACGGTCCCACACCTCGTCCACGGCCACCGGGGGCAGGCCGCGGGCGTAGACGGTCTTACGGCCGTCCGGAACCGCGGCGCGCAGGTCCGGGTAGAGCGCCGCCGGCCGAGTCGGATGCTGCGTGAGCAGAGAGAAGGCCTTGATGTCGAAGGTGAACTCCCGCGGGCTGCGCTCGGCCCACGCGCGTACGGTGCTCTCGCTCGGCGGCGCGTAGTAGGTCGCGTCCACCTCGACCAGCGGGAACCGCCGTGCGTGGTAGCGCAGCCGCTGCTCCGGTGTCGTGACCTCCGGCGGGCACCATCCCGACGCCAGCAGGGTCGGGTCCGTCCAGGATGCGGTCCCGACCAGGATCCTGCCCCCCATGCCCGGCCTCCCGTCCGCCGCTGTTCCCATAGGCACGGCTCCCGTTCACCGCGTCGTGCCGGTTGGAGCCGTGACCATTCCGGCTGGGGACGAACTGGCGAGGTGGGCGGAGACCACGCCGCCGGCTCGGGCAGTTGCCCGAGCCGGCGGCGGGACGGGAAGGCCGGCTCGGCGGAGCCGAACCCCTATCCCGGCGGCCTGGCGGTCGAGGAGGCGCGGTATGTCAGTCTCTCGGGGATCGGGAATCCCGACGCGTCAACGGGGCCGGTACAGTTGATCGAAATTCTGTCAAGGTTGGCCAAAATGAAACCGTCGTGGCCGGGAGCCGCGGGGAGCAGCGCACCCGTGGGATAACCCTTGTCCGACAGATCCGCGGGCCGGTTCGGAGCCCGGCTCGCCGCCTGGAGGCACGCCTCACGCAACTCGTTGGAGCGTTCCGGGGAGGGATATTCAGGAATGTCGGTCGGATCCTTCCACGCAGCCAGCTGGTCGACGAGCGTCCCGGCGGCGTCGAAGGCGTAGAACGCGAGGGGCTGGTCCCAGGCGGGGAAGTTCTCGCCCTCGACCTTGAACCGAGCGAGGAAGGCACCGTCGTCGAGGATCGGGACGACGATGCTCTCACCGGTCGGGAACACGGCAAGCAGCAACGCCACGTCCGGGGACACCCGCCCAGCACCGTACCGGTCGTACAACCAGCCCCCGCCCTGGAAGTTGAACGACGTGAGCGGACCATCGGGCGGGAGTAGATACTGTTCGTAGAGTTTCGCGCCTTGCCCTAGTTCGGCGGTGGCCTGGTCGAAAGCGAGGCGGCCGTCCGCCCCGGTGGGGATCGTGCACAGCGTCATGAAGGTCTCGGCCACGACCAGGGCAGCGGCTCCCTGCTTGTCCTGAATCGCGCCGAGGACCCGGCGAGTGTCGCCTGGTGTGTCTCCCGGAAATCCGCACCGTTGGCTGAGGGTCGCCTTGTCGCCCTCGGTCAGCGGCACGGCTCGGGGAGTGTCCACCAGCCGGATCTTGATCGGTGGCTGCCCGGCCGCCCCGGGTACCTCGGTGGGTACCGCTGGCTGCTGTCCTGGCGTCGGTGTCGGCGTCGTTCCCCCTCCGCCCGCGGGCACCACCGCGGCCGGTTTGTTTCGCTGATCCAGCGGTCCGACGCTCAGGACGGCGGCGACGACGGCGATCACCGCCACCGTCGCCGCGCCGATCAGCCCGGCGCGTCGGACCGCGTGGCGTCGCCGTTCCCGGACGATCCGCGCCCGGGTCTCCGCCCAGGTGGCGGTGCGTGGCCGGACGCTGACCTGGGTGGCCGTCGTCCGGACCCAGGCCGCGACCTCCTCGCGAGACCAGTCTTCGAGAGCCTGTCGTTCCGGCCGCGGCCGCGAGCTGCTGTTCACTGTGCCTCCTTCCTGGTGGTGGTGACCCGTCGCGGGGCGAACGCGCCCGGTGATGGTTGGCGAATGCCGATCAGGGCCGGGTGGGCCCGCAGCTTCGCCAGGCCCCTCGATGCCTGGCTCTTCACGGTGCCGACCGAGCAGCGCAACAGACTCGCGACCTCGGTGTCGGCCAGGTCCTCGCAGTAGCGCAGGACCACCACGGCGCGTTGCCGCGGCGGCAGGCTGGCCAGCGCCTGGGCGAGGCCGGCGCGGTCCTCCACCGCCCCCAGCTCCGATGAGCGGTCCGGGCGGTCCGGCGGCTGGGCGACGAGGACCTGTGGTGGCCGCCGCCGACGGAACCGCCGGGCGTTCGCGTTCACCATCACCCGCCGCACATAGGCGTCGGGCCGGTCATGCGACCGCACGCGTTTCCAGACCCGGAACGTGCGCGCGAGCGCGGTCTGGGTCAGGTCCTCGGCCTCGCCGAAGTCGCCGGTCAACAGGTAGGCGAAGCGCAGAAGCCCAGGTAGGCGCGGGACGAAGTAGTCCCGGAATTCGTCGTCCTCGGTATCCATCCGACCTCCTCGCCCCACAAGAGGCCACAGCGGTCGCGCATGGTTGCGTGGACGGACGACAAATGTCGCACGGGCGCAGTCACGCGCCCGGGGCCGGCTGTCCCCTGGCCGAGTTCAGCCGTCAGACCGACTGGCGGTCGCCATTGGACCTGCTGCTGCCGACGAATCCGCTGCCGACGGCGACGCCGCAGGGCGAGAAGCCTGAGCCGTCGACGGGTCCGCTCGACCTGGAGGCTGTCGACGGCGTGCCAGGCGGACCACCGCTCGGCGACGTCGACCACAGCGTCAGGGCACCGGCGAGCGCCAGTGCGGCGCCCAGCGTGGCGCCCAGTGCGGCAGGCACATACCCATCCGCCTCGTCCTGCCATGAGCCGTCGAGAGCGATGGTATACGGGGAGTAATCGAGAGGATACGGCTGAGGTGGCCGCTGACGGCCCATCGCGGCCGGCTGGTGTGACTGCCTGGGTCGCGCCACGGGCAGTCTGGAGTGTCCCTCGACCTAGCCCTGGTTCCGAAATGGGATCGTGGCATTTCGGCAAGCCCATGGACAGCCTGAACTGACACGCTTCGCGGCACTGCTGTCGGTGTGTGTCAGATGAGTGGGCCTATTGGCTGGGTGAGGTGCCACGGTCCGACATAGATGGTCGAGGTCAGCCCTGATCGCTTACGGGCGTGCCCGGCGACGGCTGAAGGCCAGCCACGTCACGGAACGCGCGATCACGGCGACGACGAGGGCGGCCACGACGTCCTGCCACAGGCTGTCGCCGTCCTCGACGAACAGGATCGCGATGGTCTGCAACCCGACGAAGATGACGAGAGAGCACACCGTCTCGGCGCGACGGCTCCCAGGCTGCCCCATTCCTGCCATGATCTCCGGTCCCTCCGACTGGCTGCCGGGACGGGCGCGATCCCAGCCGCGGCAATGTGGCTGGAGTGTAGGCAGGGAAGCCGAGAAGGGAACGGTAAAGAACCCCCCAGGTAAGCAATCCGACAGACGGCTCAGAGCGCCCGGTGAAGGGCGGATGCGGTCAGGTCGCGCGGGGGATTAGGCGGATGACCGGGAGCTCGCGGTCGGTCTTCTGCTGGTACTGGGCGAAGCGGGGGGAGGCGGCGGTGATCTGCTGCCACGCGGAGTCGCGCGCCCTGCCGTGGAGCTGCTCGGCGGTCACGGCCACCTTGCGGCCGGCCGTCTCGACCTGGACCTCGTCTGGGTGCGCGGCGAGGTTGTAGTACCAGGCCGGGTTGCGGGCCGCGCCGGCGGCCGACGCCACGATGAACCAGCTGAACTCGCCGCCGGGGAAACACGCGACCGGGGTCTCGCGCGCGGTGCCGGTCCTGCGGCCGACGGTGGTCAGGACCAGGGCGTCGGCGTTCATCGCCTGGCCGCCCTTGCGGATCCTCTTCGCCATCAGTTTGTTCGGCAGATTGACCCACTTGCCAGGCTGCCGGGCGCCGCGGGTGCCGTTCTGCGTGTCGAAGCTCATCTGACTACCTCCACAGGGCCTGTGTCGTCCTGACAAGACCTGTGCCCATCTTCACCCCGTCGCTCACCGCGCTCATCGGCCACGCCGCCCGGCCAGGCGGCCAGGCGGCCAGGCAGCCAGGCGGCCAGGCGGCCAGGTGAAGAGTGGGGGCGGGCCTCAGAGGCCGGCTTCCCTGGCCAGGAGGTCCTCGTCGGTCTCCCGCCGGACGAGGAGGCGGGCGTCGCCGTCGGCGACGGCGACCAGCGGTGGCCGGCCGACCAGGTTGTAGGTCGAGGCGAGGCTGTGGTGGTAGGCGCCGGTGCAGGCGACGGCGAGCAGGTCGCCGGCCTGGACGTCGCCCGGCAGCGGCACGTCCCGGGCGAGGATGTCGCCGGCCTCGCAGTGGCGTCCCACCACCGTGACCGGCCGGGCCGGCGCGGCGTGCGGCCGGCCGATGAGCGCGATGGTGTAGCGGGCGCCGTAGAGCGCCGGGCGCGGGTTGTCGCTCATGCCACCGTCGACGGCGACGAAGGTGCGCACGCCGGGGAGGTGCTTGACGGCCCAGCCGCCGCAGCTCGTCATGCGAGTCGACCACCACCCGGCCGACGGAGTAGTCGAGGGCCGCCTTGAGATCCTCCGCGGTGAATGTCCACGTCGTCATCAACCCTCGCGGGAGCGCCCCGCTCAGGCGTCGGGTGTCGGCTCGGCCTGGTCTGGTCCCGGCTGCCCGGCGGCCGTGCGGCGGACTATCTCCTGGAGCCGTTCGCGCAGGGTCGGGTCGCAGTGGGCGTCCACCGCCCGGTTCAGCGAGACGCCGCCCGCCCAGAGAAGCTGGAGGATCTCCATCAGCGGCCCGGTCTGCCCGCTGAGGTCGTAGCTCGTCTCGTCCTCGGCCAGGGTGAACCGTGCGGGGACGAGCCCGTTCACCAGCGCGCTGCGGGACCAGTCGATCTGAACGGCGTGCGTGGCCGGATCGACGAGCACCACGATCTTCCCGGCGTCCAGACTCGCTCTGCGGCCCTCGCCGGCAAGCAGCCGGGCCGCCGTGTCGAACGAGAAGTCCGATCCCCTGACGTGCAGGCTGACTCTGATCTCCGGCTGGCCGCCGACGCCCGCACCCGTCTCGGTCAGGCCGGTGACGAGGGCGAGAGCCAGCACCCTCTCCCGACTGGTGATGGTTGCCCCGGTGGTTGCCCGCGGCTGGGGCTGGGGAGAGCGCCCTAACATCAGCATGCTCCTGTCTCGGAATCGCGTGTCGTCGGCCGGGGCCAGCAGCTCCGCCGAGTCCGAGGTGACCTCCCGCCCGCTCCCATGCGCTCTGTCCGCCGCGTCTGACGATCACCCGAAGGGTGGAATCGTATCTGTTCGGTTCGTCACAGGCCGGCTTTGCGGGCAGCTCTCCCGGTGCCCGGATCGTGATCGTCGGGCTCCCGCGGCCGGGTTAGTCTGCCTGGGTGAGCATCGAGCTGACACTGCTGTCACGGGTTGCCTACCGTGATCGGGAGGTCAGCGGCCGCCGGCTGCGCAGCCTGCTCGCGTTGCTGGCCGGCGACCTGGCGGCGGGCTGCGGCCTCGCCCGGCTCGTGGACGGGATCTGGCCGGACGAACCGCCGGAGAACCCCGCCAAGGCGTTGCAGATCCTGGTCTCGCGGGCCCGGCGGCAACTGGGCGCGGAGGCCGTCGTCCGCACTCCCACCGGCTACTGCCTGACGTTACGCAGCGACCAGGTGGACGCGGCCGTGGTGCCGCTGCGCGTCGCCGCCTGCGAACGTCATACCCGCGCCGGCGACCATGCCGCCGCGCTGGCCGACGCGGAGGCGGGGCTCGCGCTGTGGGACGGGGTTCCGGAGGAGGACGACGCCGGGCTGGATGACCCGTTGGCGGCGCTGCGGGCGCTGCGGGCACCGGAGTACTGGTCGCTCACGCGCGCCCGCGCCCTGGCGTTGTCCCGGCTCGACCGTCTGTCGGACGCCGCCCGGCCGCTGGCGCAGCTGTACGGCCGCCGGCCGCGCGACGAGGAGGTGCTGCTGGAGCTGCTGCGCTGCGAGGTGGCGGTGCTGGGCCCGGCGGCGGCGCTGGCCCGCTACGAGGAGCACCGGCGCGCGCTGCGCGCGGAGCTCGGCGTCGACCCGGGCGCGGCGCTGCGCGCGGCCTACGACCAGCTGCTCGGGCAGGCCGCGCCCCCCGTCCGGCGCGGTGTCCGCAACGAGCCGAACCCCCTGCTCGGCCGGGACGCGGACGTGCGGGCGGTGACGCGCCTGCTCGCGACCTCGCGGGTGACGTCGATCGTCGGCCCCGGCGGCCTGGGCAAGACGCGCCTGGCGCACGCCGTGAGCCGCCTCGCCGAGCAGCGGGTCGTGCACGTCGTCGAACTGGCCGCGATCAGCGGCGACGACGAGGTCGCCGCCGCGGTCGCCTCCGTTCTCGGCATCGCGGAGAACCCCAGGACGTCGCCGGGCCGCTCCGGCACCGCTGGTACCGCCGGCAGCTCCACCGCCACCGCCGGCAGCTCCACCGCCACCGCCGCCGCCGTCGGTCCGGCGGGCACCGCGGCGGCGATCGCACGCGCCCTCGGCTCCGGCACCGTGCTGCTCGTCCTGGACAACTGCGAGCACGTCGTCGCCGGAGTCGCCGACCTGGCGCGGGCGCTGGTCTCCGCGAGCCCCAACCTGCGGGTGCTCACCACGAGCCGGGCGCCGCTGGGCCTGTCCTCGGAGTCGGTCTACCCGCTGCCCGAGCTGGACCCGGCGACCTCGGCCGAGCTGTTCGGCCAGCGCGCCCGGGCCGCCCGTCCCGGGCTCGACCTGTCGACCGCGGCGGTCGAGGAGCTGTGCCGCCGCCTGGACGGGCTGCCGCTCGCCGTCGAGCTGGCCGCCGCCCGGGTCCGCGTCATGTCCGTCGCCGAGATCAGCCGCCGGCTCGACGACCGGTTCGCGTTGCTGCGCGGGACGGCCCGGGACGCGCCCGAGCGCCACCACACCCTCTCGGCGGTGGTCGAGTGGAGCTGGAACCTGCTCGAACCGCCCGCCCGGGCGGCGATGCGCACGCTGTCGGTCTTCCCCGGCGGGTTCACGGCCGAGACGGCGGCCCGCCTGCTCGGCGAGAGCGAGGGCGGCGACGCGGTCCCGGCCGTGGTGGAGCACCTCGTCGACCAGTCCCTGCTGAAGGTCGACGACGCGCCGTCGGGCACCCGGTTCCGCATGCTGGAGACGGTGCGGGAGTTCGGCGAGGCCAGGCGGAACGCCGCGGGGGAGACCGAGCGGGTGGTCGCGGAGTTCCTGGCCTGGGCCCGCGCCTTCGGGGTCGCGCACCATGCCGACCCGTTCGGCGCGGAGCCGGCGCCGGCCGTCGGACGGATCCGGGACGAGCAGGACAACCTGCTGCGGGCGCTGCGCCTGGGGCTGGCGGCAGGCGACGGGGCCACGGTCGCCGCGACGGCGGGCGTGCTCGCGGCGCTGTGGACGATCGAGTCGAACTACACGCCGCTCGCCGCGCTGATCGACGACACCTCCTGGCTGCTGTCGCACTACCGGCCCGAGCCCGCGCTCGTGGAGGTCACCCGGGCGGCGGCGGCGTTGGCCACCGCCTATCTGTTCTCGTTCCACGGCCCGTGCGCGGTCCGCTCCCTCGTCGTGCTGCGCCGGCTGCCCGCCGCGCCGGCGGACACGGTCGGCCGCGCCGCCGCGGCGGTGCTGCGGGCAGCGCCACGGCTGGACGCCGCGGGGCTGGCCGCGCTGTGCGCCAGCGCGGAGCCGCTCGTCGCGGGGATCGCCCGGATCGTCCTCAGTTATGTCCTGGAGCGTGACGGTGACCTGGCCGGCGCGGAGGACGCCGGCCGGGGAGCGCTCCAGCTGGTCCGGGTCGGTGAGCTGCCCTGGGCCCGCATGATGGCCCACGGGCGGCTGGCCGAGCTGGCGATGAACTCCGGCCGGGGCGACGAGGCCCTGTCCCATCTTCGGGCGGCGTCGGGGATCCCCGACGGCATCGAGGACCTCGCGGACGCCTTCGGGGTCGGACGGGCGATGGCGCTCGCCCACCTGCAGGCCGGGGCCGTCGACGACGCGGAGCGCTGCCTGCTGCCCGCGCGGGCACGAGCGGCCCCCGACGCCGACACGGCGGCCTACCGCTCGTTCGACCACGCGGTGCGAGGCGAGTTCCTGTTCGCCCGCGGTGAGATCGACGCGGCGCTCGCGGCCTGGCGGCTCGCCGTCGACGCCGCGAACAGCACCAGCCTGCCCGGCGTCCATGCCGACCCGGGCCTGTCCCCGTGGGCATTGGAGATCAAGGCGGTGGCCGTGGTCGCGCACGCGCGCCACGGCCAGCTTGGCCTTCTCCCGGAGGCCACCGACGAGGTGGTCCAGCTGCTGCCGGACCTGCTGACCCACCCCGAAAGCTTCGAGCCGTCCTACCTCACCGGCGCGCCGCTGTGCGGGGCGTTGGCGTTGGCGCTGGCGATGGTGACGCTGGACCGGGGCCGGCGCGACGGTGACGCCGAGGCCGCCGGGTCGGGAGCGCGGCTGGTGGCGTTGGCCGAGCGCTTCGGGTATCTCCGGCAGTTCCAGCCGACCATGTCCTTGGCCGCCGCCCGGGACGTGGTGCTGGCGGCCGACCGGTCGGCGTACGAGGACGCGGTCACCTCGTACGCCGACCTGGGCCCCGCCGAGCTGCGCGTGGCCGCTCTGGCCGCCGTGCTCGCCGCGCATGCGTTCGACCGGCCGCGGGCGTCGCCTCAGCTCGAGGGGTCCCGGTCGAACAACCTCCTCGCCCACAGGTAGCCGACCAGTGCGATGCCGGCGCACCAGGCCGACGTGATGATCGCGGCGTCGCCGATCGGCGTGCCGGTCAGCAGTCCCCGGATCGTGTCGATGAACGGGGTGAAGGGCTGGTACTCGGCGAAGGCCCGCAGCCCGGCGGGCAGCGAGTCGGTCGGCACGAAGCCGCTGCCCAGGAACGGCAGCAGCGTCAGCGGCATGGGTAGGTTGCTCGCGGCCTCGACGGTCTTCGGCACCATGCCGAGAGCGACCGACAGCCAGGTGACCGCAAAGGCGATCATGGCCAGGACGCCCGCCGCGGCGAGCCACTCGAGCGCGCTGGCATCGGGCCGGAAGCCCACCAGCAGCGCGGCGGCGAGCACGATCACCAGGCTGATCATCGTCTGGATCAGGCTGCCGACGACGTGGCCGGTGAGCACCGAGGCGCGGGAGATCGCCATCGTGCGGAAGCGGGCGACGATGCCCTCGGTCATGTCCATCGCGACCGCGATCGCCGTGCCCTGGGGGGCGGTCGCGATGGTCATCAGGAGAATCCCCGGCGCGACGAAGTTGACGTACGCCGTGCGTCCGCCGCCGCCGGACGGCGTGGCACCGGCGAGTCCGTCTCCCAGCGTGCCGCCGAAGACGTAGACGAACAGCAACAGGAAGATGATCGGAATCCCGGCCATGAACAGCGGCAGGCTCGGGTAGCGCAGCAGGTGTCGCAGGTTGCGGCGCAGCATCGTCGCCGAGTCGGTCAGGGCGAGGGCCGGGCTGGTCATTCTGACGCCACCTTCGCGGAGTCGGTGCGGCCGGTGAGGGCGAGGAACACGTCGTCGAGGTCGGGGGTGTGGACGGACAGTTCGGTGACGTCGACGCGGGCGCCGTCGAGCTGGTCCAGCAGCGCCTTCAGGGAGCGGACGCCGCCGTCGCTCGGGACCTGCAACGTGAGCTCGCGATCGTCTCGCCGCTCCGCGGCGCCGAGCAGCTCGGCCGCCTCGCCCAGGCTGGCGCCGTCCGCGAACCGCAGGAGGACATGCCCGCCGGGAACGAGTCGCTTGAGCTCGGCCGCGGTCCCGTCGGCGACGAGCCGGCCGTGGTCGAGCAGGGCGATCCGGTCGGCGAGCTGGTCGGCCTCCTCCAGGTACTGGGTGGTGAGGAAGACCGTGACCCCGGTCGACGAGAGGTCTCGAACGATCTCCCAGACGGTGCGCCGGCCGCTGGGGTCGAGGCCGGTGGTCGGCTCGTCCAGGAAGAGCACCGACGGGTCGCCGACCAGGCTCATCGCGAGGTCGAGCCGACGGCGCATCCCGCCCGAGTAGGTGGCCGCCGTCTTGCGAGCCGCGCCGGTGAGGTCGAACCGGCCGAGCAGCTCGGCCGCCCGGCGCCGGCCCTCGCGGCGGCCCAGATGGTGCAGGTCCGCCATCAGGATCAGGTTCTCCTCACCGGTGAGGAGGCCGTCCACCGCGGAGAACTGGCCGGTGACGCCGATGGCGGCGCGGATGGCGTCCGGTTCCGTCGCCAGATCGTGCCCGGCGACGGACACCCGCCCGGCGTCCGGGCGGATCAGGGTCGACAGGATCCGTACGGCGGTCGTCTTGCCGGCGCCGTTCGGTCCCAGCAGCGCGAAGATCGTTCCGGCTTGCACGTCCAGGTCGATGCCGGCCAGCACGACCTGTTCGCCGAACGCCTTGCGCAGCCCGGTCGCCGAGATGGCCGGCGCGAAGCTGTGAGGTGACATGCGGCGAAGCGTGCGGCCTGGCCGGATTACGGCGGTATCAGCGCGGTTTCACGCGCGAGTGCGCCGTGGGCATCTCCTGATCCGGCGCCTCGGCCCTCAGTACTGATCGAGGGTGAGTGGTGGAAGATCTTCCCGGCGCCATATGCCGCTGGAAGATCGCCGGTCAGCCGCGTCGTTTGTTCAGGTGCTCCAGCACCATGGAAACGTCGGGACGAGCGGCCGGGTCCTTGGCGAGCGCCCGCCGGACGAGGTGGCTCAGCGCTGCGTCCAGTCCCTCCAGCACCGGTTCGGCGTCGAGCGTCCGGTACATGATGGTCGCGATGTCGCCGCCACCGAACGGCGGAGCACCCGTGCCGGCGAAGGCGACGAGCGCGCCCCAGGCGAAGATGTCGGTCTTCGGGCTCGCGGGTGGCTGGCCCCGGAACTGCTCGGGTGCCATGAAACCCGGAGTGCCCACCGTCGTCGTGCCGCGGCTGAACACCTCGCTGGCGTCCGTCGCCCGGGCGATGCCGAAATCGACCACCCTGGGCCCGGTATGCGACATCAGGACATTCTGGGGCTTGAGGTCGCGGTGGATGATGCCCGCCTGGTGGATCGCGGCAAGAGCCGAGGCCACCGCCACGGCGAGCTGCTCCAGCGTCGAACCGTGCAGGGGGCCGTTGCCGCGCACCCACGCCGACAGCGTCGGGCCCTCGATGTACTCCGTCACCAGATATGGCAGCGGCCCTTGGCCGTCGAAGTCGAGGATCTCGGCGGTCGAGTGCCGTGCGACACGGCTCGCCGCGAGAGCTTCCCTCCGGAACCTCTCCCGGTAGTCACCCGCCGCGGCGAACTCGGCCCTGATGGTTTTGATTGCCACCTTTCGCCCGGCGGGATCCACGCCAAGATAGACGTTTCCATACCCGCCCTGGCCGAGGCGTCCAAGAATTCGGTATACGCCCAGCTGTCGGGGTTCGTACGATTCGAGCGGCGGGAGCGACGCCGGCCCGGCCCGCCCGTGGCTCGCGGCGATCAACCCGGATGAGCCAGGAATTGGAGGTCCGGACGGCGCGAGATCCGGATCTCCGGCCGGCTCCGACCGGCCTGGGCGGACGACCTGCCCTGGAGTATTCGGGCGAAGCGGATGCTCCGCGAGGGACGTCGGGGGTGCTATCTCCTCTGTCTCACGGTTCACATCGGGACCGGTGACACCGGCGTCAAATCCGCTGGGAAAGTTATCGGCCCACTGATCTTCGTTTGTCGGATACCTGGGCGTGAAACGCGGACGGAAACCCGGCGCCAGTCCGGTCTCCGCGTCATCGGTCAGTTCCCTAGACCACTGGCCGGCTCGGGGACCGCGGGGCACGCGGAATTCTTTGGCTGCGCGGCCAGAGCGGGACGACAGCACGACGAAGACGACAGCGCCGACGATAAGCACCACGATGAGCGTGATGGCCAACACGGAAGACGACACGCCCACCCCCCTCGGCGCCCTGCTTGACCACGCAGTGGACACAGTAGACGGAGACGGCGGATCGACGGCGCCGGGTCGGGAATCTGTCCTTCGCCGGCATATCCCGTCGGCCCGACGGCCCGGGCGATGCGGTCCCGAGCCTGCCCCACCAGGACGGCCGGCCGCCG
Organism: Pseudofrankia saprophytica; assembly: GCF_000235425.2. NCBI lineage: Bacteria > Bacillati > Actinomycetota > Actinomycetes > Frankiales > Frankiaceae > Pseudofrankia > Pseudofrankia saprophytica. Next base: position 826,075 of record NZ_KI912267.1, on the reverse strand, counting down.
CCGGTGGTCGCCGGAGTCACGTCGTTGTTCGACGGGCGCCATCGGCCCGTAACGGCGGCAGCGGATAGTCGGGAGGCCACACGGGCGGAAGGAGGTGTGCCGGATGAGGCAGGACCGTCGTGTCGACGTGCGCCGCCAGGTCCACCGGCATGCCTGGACCCGCGGCCGGATCGCGCACGGCGCCTGACGCCCGCGGCGTCCGCGCCCAAGACATCCGTCCCCAGGCCCTTTGGACGGCTGAGCCCTGCGGCTGGACCCCTGCCCTGCGGGCGGACCCCCACGGCCGGCGCCTCGTCGGGCCGCATCCGAAGAAAGCCCGCCAGTCCTTTGTCGCGTGCCTCCGTTGCGCGCGATCCCGACCCTTCCGAACCCTTCCGAGGATTCCGATGGCTGACACACCCGCCGCGCTCGCCGCTCCGGCGGCGCTTCCTACCGACTGCTCCTTCGACCCGGACGACTGGGCGATCCTCGCCCGGCACTGGTACCCGGTCGCGCTGTCCCGCGAGGTCCGCGACCAGCCGGTCGCCGCCCGGCTGCTCGATGAGCGGCTCGTCGTCTACCGCGCCGGCGACGCGGTCGTCGTCGCCCGCGACATCTGTCCCCACCGCGGCGTCCCGCTGACTCTGGGCACCGGCAACGGCGAGACCATCGCCTGCGCCTACCACGGGCTGCGGTTCGGCGAGTCGGGACGTTGCGTCGCCATCCCGGCGCAACCGGCCGCGAAGATTCCCGCTCGGATGACCCTGCTGACCTACCCCGCCGTCGAGCGGTACGGGCTGGTCTGGACCTGCCTACGCCCGGGCCAGGAGCTCGCTCCCGGCGGTTCGGCTCCCGACGGTTCGGCGGCGGCCATCCCGCGGATGCCGCACTGGGACGAGCCCGGCTTCCAGCAGGTGACCTGCCCCGCCTTCGAGGTCGCCGCGTTCGCCGGCCGCCAGCTGGAGGGCTTCCTGGACGTCGCGCACTTCGCGTTCGTGCACACCGCGACTTTCGCGGACCCGAACAACAGCGAGGTGCCCGACTACTCGCTCACCCCGACCGAGAGCGGCTTCACCGCCGACTACTGGAGCACTGTCGGGAACTACCCGCGCGGCGGCCCGCAGGGCGATCCCGATTTCCGCTGGCTGCGTCACTTCGAGGCGCACCTGCCGTTCACCGGCACGCTCGTCGTGCATTTTCCGGGCGAGGGCCGCCTCGTGATCATGAACGCCGCGTCGCCCGTCTCCGCCCGGCAGACCAGGATGTTCGCCCCGATCGCGAAGAACTTCAACATCCACCAGCCCGACCAGGAGATCTACGACTTCAATCTGCGGATCTTCGAGGAGGACCGGGCCATCGTCGAGGCGCAGCGGCCCGAGAACCTCCCGCTCGACCCCCGCATCGAGGTCAACATCGCCGCCGACCGCAGCTCGGTCGCCTATAGGCGCGGCCTGCGCGCACTTGGCCTGAGCCACTTCTTCACCGCCTGAACCGCCTGAACCGCCTGAAATGCTTAAACCGCCTGAATAGGAAGCCCCCCGGATGAACCCCACCCCCGCGTCGCCCACCAGCCGCGCCGCCACCGCGCTCGATGTCGCCCTGCCCGCCTGGGTCGACGAGGAGGTCCGGGCGACCGGTGGCGTGCTCCCCGACGTCGAGGAGCGGATGCACCTCGTGCACCGTCTCGCGGCCCGCAACCACCAGGAAGGCCACGGCGGCCCGTTCGCGGCCGTCGTCGCCAACCCCGGCACCGGCGAGATCTACGCCGCCGGGGTGAACCTCGTCCTGGCCACCGGCCTGTCCACGATGCACGCCGAGGTCGTCGCCCTCTCCTTCGCGCAGACCAGGCTCGGGCTCTGGGACCTCAGCGCCGTCGGCTCCCCGGTCGAGCTCGTCGTCAACTGGCGTCCCTGCGTCATGTGCTACGGCGCCACCATGTGGTCCGGCGTCCAGCTCCTCACCATCGCCGGCGAGGGCGACGAGATCGAGCAGCTCACCGGCTTCGACGAGGGACCCATGCGCGACGACTGGGCCCAGCAGTTCGCCGACCGCGGCATCACCGTGCGTTCCGGCATCCTGCGCGACGAGGCCCTGGAGGTCTTCGCGGACTATGGCAACCGCGACGACGTCATCGTCTACAACGCCCGCGGTGGCGCCGCGTCGAGCTGATCGAGCCAGGCGTGGAACACCAGGCGGGCCCGCCTGGCGATGGCCCACCCCAGACCAGGACCTGACGCGGCGGGCTTAACGTCGTGCTCAGAGTCGGGATCTAGCATCGCGACGCGGCGAGGACGTCGCCGCGGGGTCTCGCGGGCAGGCTGCCGGGTGGGAGGTCTGCGCTGATCACGCTCGTTCTGATCGGGGTCGTCGGCGGGATCATCACCGGCATCTCGCCCTGCGTCCTGCCCGTCCTGCCGGTGGTCTTCCTCGCCGGCGGCGTCCAGGGCACACGACCCGGGCAACCCGTTACCGCGGCGGAAGAGACCACGGCGGAAGAGCCGGACAGGGCCGCGCGGCGCGCGAGCCGACGGCCCTACTTCGTGGTCGCCGGGCTCGCTCTCAGTTTCAGCGCCTTCACGCTCCTGGGAACGCTGGTGCTCAGCGCCCTGCCCCTTCCGAAGGACATCGTGCGCTGGGCCGGGCTCGTCGCCCTCATCCTGCTCGGCGTCGCCATGATGTTCCCGACCGTGCAGCACCTGCTCGAACGGCCGTTCTCCCGGATCGGTCAACGCCAGGTCACCGGCGAGCGCGGCGGGTTCGCCCTCGGCCTGGCGCTCGGGGCCGTCTACGTGCCGTGCGCCGGCCCGGTGCTCGCGGCGATCACCGTCGCCGGCGCCACCGGCATGATCGGGGTGCGCACGGTGGCGCTCACCGTGGCCTTCGCCTGCGGGACCGCGTTGCCGCTGCTCGGGTTCGCGCTGGCCGGCCGCGGGGTCGCCGAGCGCGTCCGTGCCTTCCGGGACCGCGAACGCGGCATCCGGATCGCCGCCGGCGCGGTGATGATCGCGCTGGCGGTGGCGCTGACGTTCAACGTCACCGACGCGTTGCAGCGAACGGTCCCCGACTACACGGCCAGCCTGAACGATGATCTCGGCGGCTCCGGCGCCTCGGGGCTGCTCGGGTCCGGCCAGTCCGAGGGGCTGGCGGTCTGTGCGCGCAGTCCGGAGCCGACCCTGCAGGACTGCGGCAAGGCACCGGAGATCGCCGGAATCCAGCAATGGCTGAACACCCCGGCCGGTGCGCCGGTGAACGCGAGCGATCTGGCCGGCAAGGTGGTTCTGGTCGACTTCTGGGCATACTCCTGCATCAACTGCCAGCGTGCGATCTCCCACGTCCAGTCCTGGTATTCCGACTACCAGAAGGACGGCCTGGTGGTGATCGGCGTACACACCCCGGAGTACGCCTTCGAGCAGGTCGGGGCGAATGTGGCCGCCGGTGCGAGGAGACTGCACATCACCTATCCGGTCGCGTTGGACAACGACTACACGACCTGGAACAACTTCGGCAACAATGCCTGGCCCGCCGAGTACCTCATCGACGCGACCGGTCAGGTGCGGCACGTCGCGATCGGGGAGGGGGATTACTCCACCACCGAGTCGCTGATCCGCCAGCTCCTCACCGCCGCCCACCCCGGAGTCGCCCTGCCAACCGGCACCGAGGTCGCCGACACCACACCCGACAATCCGCACCAGACGCCCGAGACCTACCTCGGTACGGCACGGGCGAACAACGGCGTCCAGGATCCACTGGGCTCAGGTTCCAGAACCTTCACCTACCCGGGGGCCGTCCCCGACGACATGTTCGCGCTCACGGGCACCTGGACCGTCGACGAGGAATCCATCACCGCCGAGAAGGACGCCGGCATCAAGCTGAGCTTCTTCGCCAGCGCCGTCTACCTCGACGTCGGCGGCACCGGCACGATCACCACCTCCGTGGACGGGAGGACAACCACCCACCAGGTCTCGGGCGCACCCAACATCTACACGCTGGTCGAGAACCCGTCGCCGCGGAATGACACCGTGACGGTCACCCTGTCGCCGGGCCTGACCGCCTACTCCTTCACCTTCGGCTGATCGCGGCGGTCGCTCTGACGGTGGCGGTCGCTCTGGCGGTGGCGGTCGCTCTGACCAGGGCCAGGGTGGCGGTGAATCCCAATGTCATCAGGCCCGTCACGAACGCGGACCCGTAGATGTCGGCGATCACGAAGGTCCGGCCACCCACCGTCACCTCGCCGGGAGGCCGGGACAGGCACAACCCGAGCAGCGGAAGGACGGGCAGCGCCCACACCACGCTCGGGAGCACCCGGCAGGCTCGGCCGGCCGGCGGTGCCGCCGCGGAAACCCTCGGTTCGACGAGCGCGAAGACCTGGGAGATGATCCAGCCGGTGAGGAGCCACCCGAGGAAGTTCGAGACGGGCACTCCGAAGTAGCCACCGGGATCGTCGTACCGGTACTGGGACCTCACCGTGGCGAACACCGCGTCGAACGTGAAGTCCCAGCCGGTGAGGATCACCGTCGCGACGAGCGGCGTGGTGAGGCGCTCGGCGCCCGCCGGCCGATGTGGGTCGCCGCGCACGATGACGCAGGCCAGCACCCACGCGATCCAGCCATAGGCGAAATAGGCCGACGGCACCACGAGTGGAATATCGAGAAGGCGCGGCCCGCCGGTGAAGTGCTCGTAGTGCCCGAAGGGGAACCCGGACGCGACGCTGCTCGCCTCCAAGGCGAACGCCACGACATAGCTGATCAGAAAGTACGTGCCGACACCACGCCAGCCCACCCACAGCGAACCGTGCACCACGCTGAACAGCAACGCGACGCCGGGCAGCGCGTCCATGGCCGCGTCGCCGACCGCTCCACCCGCCCCCACCGCCCCACCGACGGCGATCACCAGCGCGATCAGCGCGACGACCCAGAGGATCAGGGCGCGCACACGTCCCGCGGGGCTACCGCCGCCCGCTCCCGAGGCCGCGTCGATGCCCGCGTCAGTCATCCGTAGTCGCCTCTCCTGAACCTCGATAGATATACATATTTTATACGTTCCGAGGTCGGTGTGGCGACGGCCGGTGGTCGAGGGTCGATGGCCCGCCGGGTGATACTTCGGGTGTGGTGCCGCGTTCCCGTCATCTGCTGCGGGCCAGGGATCTTGCCGACGGCCGGTACTTCGAGGAGCTCACCGTGGCGGACCTGGCGCGGGCCGCCGGACTGTCACCCGCCTACTTCAGCCGTGAGTTTCGGCGGGTGTTCGGCGAGTCGCCGCACCAGTACCTGCTGACCCGCCGCCTGGAACGCGCGGCGGCGCTGCTGCGCAACACGGACCGTCCCGTGACGGACATCTGCTTCGACGTCGGGCTCACCAGCGTCGGCTCGTTCATCACCAGTTTCCGGCGGGTGTACGGCGCGGCGCCGTCGGCATACCGCGCCAGCTTCCCGCCCGCGCGCCGCCACATCCGGATTCCGGACTGCGTCGCCCGGGCCTACGGACGGCCCGGACACCGCACGTTTGGAGAAGTCGAGACCTGACTCCCGCACATAGCGTCGCGCCCAGCCGACGTGCGACCAGGGAGTTCCGATGATCAAGATAGCCAACGCGCAGTTCTGGGTGCATGACCAGGACGAGGCGCTCGCCTTCTACACGAAGAAGCTCGGCTGGGAGGTGCGGGCGGACGTCACCATGGCGGAGTGGTCATTCCGCTGGCTCCTCGTCGGGCCACGCGACCAGCCAGAGGTCGGGCTCGTCCTGATGCCCGTCCCCGGGCCGCCGATGATCGACGCGGCCAGCAGCGAGGCACTCGCGGACCTGGTCGCCAAGGGCGCCGGCGGCACCCTGTTCCTGGAGACCGACGACTGCCAGGCCGCCTACGACGAGCTGTCCGCCCGGGGCGTCGCCTTCAACGACCCGCCGACGCCGCAGCCGTACGGCATCGACACGTCGTTCCGTGACCCGTCGGGCAACAACGTCCGACTCACCCAGGTCCTCGAGTTCTCCCCGGACCGCCACTGAGACGCCCCACGAAGGGGGCGCCGCATGAAGGAACGGGCGCAGCGAAGGAGACTCGAATGAAGGGCCCCGTGATGACGGACGATGGCAATCTGCAACTACTCGTGGCTGATGGTTACCTGACACTGGCCGATCTGCTCGGCTCGGTACCCGAGGAGGCGTGGGAGACGCCGTCACTGTGCGCGGGCTGGCGTGTCCGAGAGGTCGTGGCGCACCTGACCATGGCGGCCCGGTACTCCCCGGACGCGTTCCTGGCCGAGCTACGGGTCCGTGACTTCGACTTCCCGCGCCTGTCCGACGAGCTCGCCGGCCGTGACGCCGCGCTGCCCACCGCCGAACTCGTCGCGAATTTGCGTTCCGACGTCATGCGCCACTGGACGCCACCGGGCGGCGGCAGTCTCGGCGCGTTGACCCATGTGGTCATCCACGGGCTTGACGTGACGGTGCCGCTGGACGTGCCGCGGCGGTTCCCGGACGAGGCCATGGCCGTCGTGCTCGACGCCCTCGCCAAGGACGGCGGCTCCCGCCATTTCGGCGTCGACGCCGCCGGCCGCTCGCTGAGCGCCACCGATCTCGACTGGTCATCCGGCGCCGGCCCGCCGCTGCGCGGCCCGGCCGAGGACCTCGCCCTCGTGCTCAGCGGCCGGCGCCTCCCGCACTCTCGCCTGGCCGGCCAGCCCCTCTAGGACAGCAGGGCGTTCGCCGCCTCGGCGACGGCCGTCACCAGCGTGGCCGGGGCGCCGCGCCGGCCCCGGACGTGCAGGGGCTCGGGCTCGACCGTGGGGAGGTCGTCGCGCTGGCGCAGGCCCTCGGGCGGGGTGCCGACGTGGGCGAGCAGGGCGACGCCGAGCCCCGCCCGGGCGGCGTGCAGGACACCGGCCAGGTGGCCGGCCTCGCAGACGACCGAGGCCTCCATCCGGTTGTCGCGCAGGATCTGGAGGGCCCGGCGGCGGATGGTGCACGGCTCGTCGATGACGACGAGCGGTACGGCGCCGCGCGGCGGCTGCCACTCCGGCGCCGCGTACCAGGCCAGCGGCAGCGCGCCGGCCGGGTGGCCGTCGCGCCCCCGGACGTCGCCGATGAACAGCGAGGCGTCGATGGCACCCTCGTCGAGCCGGTCGTTGAGCTGCCTGCCGCGGTCGATGCGGAAGCGCACCGCGTGGTCGGGGAAGCCTGACCGCAGCCGGGCGGTGATCGAGGGGAGCAGCAGGTCGGCGGCGTGCTCCGTCGAGCCGATGACGAGGGTGCGCTCGGCGTCGTCGGCCCTGCGCAGGCGCTCGAGGGCGTCGTCGTGCGCGGCGAGGATCTTGCGGGCCTCCGCGAGGAGCAGCTCGCCGTCGGAGGTGAAGCGGGCGCTGTTGCCGTCGCGGCGCACCAGCGGGCGTCCGCACACCTGCTCGAGGCGCCGGACGTGCTGGCTGACCGCCGACTGGGACAGGTGCAGGCTGTCGGCGGCGCGGCGGAAGCCGCCCGAGTCGGCAATGGACGTGAGGCTGCGCAGTGCGATTATGTCCAGTATCCCGACCATGCCGATAGGGTAGCTGTGATTCTGTTTTGTAATCAGTGTGATGTGGATGTTGATCGTGCCCGTCCGGCGACTGCCGGGTCCGCGGGGGCGCGATGACGGCCTGGCTGGACGGCCTGCCCCCGCATGACGACGTCGACTGGCGGACGGACCCGGCGGTGCTCGACGCGCACCGCTTCGACCGGTCGGGCTGGACGCCCGAGGTCCGCCCGGCCGTGGTGGCGTCCGTGCGCGGCGTCGCCGGCGTTCAGCACGTCCTGCGCCTCGCGCACCGGACCGCGACGCCGGTGGTGGCCCGCGGCGCGGGGACCGGGCTCGCCGGGGCGGCGACGGCCGCCGACGGCGGGATCGTGCTCGACCTGACCCGCCTGAACCGCGTCGTGGACGTCATCGAGCAGGACGAGCTCGCGATCGTCGAACCGGGCGTGCTGACCGCCGACCTCGACCGGGAGGCGCAGCGCCACGGGCTGCGCTACGCGCCGGACCCCGCCAGCGTCGAGATCTCGACCATCGGCGGCAACATCGCCACCAACGCCGGCGGTCTGCGGTGCGCGAAGTACGGCGTCACCCGCGACGCCGTCCTCGGCCTCGACGTGGTCCTCGCCGACGGGCGCCTCATCCACACCGGGCGCCGCGCGATCAAGGGTGTCACCGGCTACGACCTGACCAGCCTGTTCGTGGGCTCGGAGGGGACGCTCGGGGTGATCGTCGGTGCCACCCTGCGGCTGCGGCCCATCCCGGCCGCCACCGCCACGATCTGCGCCTACCTGCCCGACGCGGCCAGCGCCTTCGCGGCCGTCCGCGCGGTCCGTGCGGCCGGGGTGGTGCCGGCGGTCGCCGAGTTCATCGACGCGGCGACGCTCGAGCGTATCGACGAGCATCTGGGCACCAGCCTGCGAGCCAGGGGCGCCGCGTTCCTGCTGATGCAGACCGACGGCGCGGCGGCCGAGGTGGAGGCCGAGCGGGCCGCGCGGGAGCTGCGCGGGTACGCGACCGACCTCGAGATCAGCAACGACCCGGTCGAGGGCGCGCGGATGACCGCGGTGCGCCGCGCGGCGCTGCCCGCGCTGGAGCGCGTCGGGCGGGTGCTGATCGAGGACATCAGCGTCCCTCGCTCCCGGCTGCCCGCGGCGGTGGAGGCGGTGCGCGCCGCCGCGGCGGCGACCGGGACGTCGATCCACACGTTCGCGCACGCCGCGGACGGCAACCTGCACCCGATCATCGTCCTGGCCGAGGGCCAGGAACCGTTCGACCCGGCCGTCCAGGAGGCCGCGGACAGCATCTTCCGCGCCGCGCTCGACCTGGGCGGGACGGTGAGTGGCGAGCACGGCGTGGGAGTGCTCAAGCGCCGCTGGATGCACGCCGAGCTGGGCGAGGACGTCGACGCGATACAGCGCCAGATCAAGAGCGTCTTCGACCCGAAGGGCATCCTCAACCCGGGCAAGGCCATCTGACCTCGGCCCGCCCGGGCGTCGGCGGACCGCGCGTCGGCGGACCGCGCGTCGAGGGACTCGTTCGTGGCCGTCGGTCGGCCGCCGCGACGCCGCCGGCGCCGGTGATAAGCGGGTGCGATCGGTGCGATCGCGAATCGTCGCTGGCCAGACGGGCAAATACCAATTATGTTTACCGGCATGGTCGAGATTGGCAGCGAGCGCCGCGCGGTGCCGCGGCCTGCCGCTGTGGGCCCGGCCATGTCTGTCTGCGCGTCCCAGGGACGCCTCACCCGCCGGCGCGTGATCGACTTCATGCGCTGCGGCACCATGTGCTGTCACTGACAGCTGACGCCCCGGGTTCCTGCCGGATCGGCGGAGCCGATCTGGGAGGTCGGACGTCTGCCGCGCCGGCGCGCGGCCAGTTCCGCTACCGCCCCTAGACCGCCTCGCCACCGAGCCAGGCGGTCGGTGCGCTGCCCCGCGCCCGCCGTTCTCGCGGCGGCCGCTTCCCCGGCCTTGCCCGATGCCACTGCCATGCCATGCCACTGCCATGCCCATCGCCGTGGCCGATGCCCACTGCCATGCCCGACGCCGTTCCGCGGCGCGGTGTCGCATGCCGCCGCCACTCTCGACGAAAGGTTCGTCATGACCCTCGCCCAGGAGGCCACGGTTCTCAGCTGGCACGAGCCCAGCGGGCCGGCGCTGCGCGGCACGCTGGTCGTGCTGCCGGGACGGGGCGAGTCCCCGCGGGTGTACGACCGGTTCGGCCTCCGCCTGGCCACCGACAGCTACCGCGTGCACGCGGTGACGGCCCCGGGCGACGACCCGGACAGGGCACGCGACGAGCTGCTCGGCGTGCTCGAGGCCGCGGACGCCGACGCGCCCCGGGTCGTCGTCGGCTCGGACGCCGGCGCGGCCTACGCCGCCCACCTGGCGGCGAGCGGACAGCTCGACGGGGTGGCCGCGCTGGTGCTCGCCGGCCTGCCGACGGGGTCCGCCGCGCAGCCGGCCCGCGACTGGGACGAGGAGCTGGCGGTCCGCACCGCCTGCGGAACCCACCGGGGACGGATCAGCGAGGCCGGGGTGCGCCGGGCGGCGCTGTTCGCCGACCTGCCCGCCGACTGGTTCGACCCGGCCACCCCCGGCAAGCTCCACCTGCCCGTGCTGGGCCTGCATGGCCGCAACGACCTGCTCAGCCCGGTCGTGGAGGCGCGTCGCTGGTACGCGTCCGCGCCGTCGGCCGAGCTGGTGACCATCGTCGGCGGCCTGCACGACGCGCTCAACGACCAGACGCACCGGACCGTCGCCGCCGTCGTCGTGCAGTTCCTCGAGCGGCTGCGCGGGGGTGCCGGACTGGCCCCGATCGCGGTGGCCGAGCCGCTGGACGAGCTGGTCACGCGCGGCGAGACCGGCGCCTGACCGGCCCGGCGCCGCCCGACGCCTTCGAACCTGGCCAACGCTCGCCCGCCCTGACCCGCGCCGTCGTGACCTCGCTGAGACTCCGAACGTCGAGAGGACCTTCCATGACCGTGCCCGACTTCGACTCGGCCATCCCCGTCACCGCCGCGCCCGAGGTGGAGTTCATCAGCCTCTCGCACCTGAACCCGTCGACGGAGCTGAACCCGATCCCGACCCGCGGCGTCGACCTGGCGTACTTCCGCCGCTACGTCGCCGCCCTGGAGGACGGTGGCTACGACTACACGCTGCTGCCCTACGGCTCGAGCAGCGCCGACTCGTTCGTCGTCGCCAGCGCGGTCGGCCAGCTCACCGAGCGGATCCGCCCCATCGTCGCGCTGCGGCCGAACACCACGTTCCCGACCGTCGGCGCGCAGAAGCTCGCCACCCTCGACCAGCTGACCGAGGGGCGCGCCGTCGTGCACCTCATCTCCGGCGGCAACGACGCGGAGCAGGCCCGCCAGGGCGACTACCTGCCGAAGGAACGGCGCTACGCCCGCACCTCGGAGTACATCGACGTCCTGCGCCGGTCGTGGACCGAGCCCGCGCCCTTCAGCCACGACGGCGAGTTCTACCGGTTCGACGACTTCGGGCCGGGCTTCGCGCCCTACGAGTCGCCGATCCCGATCTCGATCGGCGGCCAGTCCGACGAGGCGTTCCAGGTGGGCGGCGAGAAGGCGGACATCTTCAGCTTCTGGGGTGAGCCGCTCGACGACCTGCGCGCCGAGATCGAGCGGGTGAACGCGATCGCCCGCGCCTCCGGGCGGACGACCCTGCCGCGGATCTGGGTGACCTTCCGCCCGATCATCGCGAGGACCGACCAGCTGGCCTGGGAGAAGGCGCACGACTACGTCGCCAAGGTCGCCGACAGCTTCCAGAAGTACGCCGGGCGGATGATCGGCAAGGGGGCGCCGCAGAACGTCGGCTCGAAGCGCGCGCTCGCGTTCGCGGACCGCTCCGAGCTCTACGACCGCGCGCTGTGGACCAAGACCGCCGCCGTCACGGGCGCCGCCGGCGCCTCGACCGCGCTGGTCGGGTCGCCCGAGACCGTCGCCGCCGCGATCGTCGACTATGTCGACCGCGGCGCGTCGCTCGTCTCGATCCGGGGGTACGACACCCTCGCCGACGCGGTGGACTACGGCCGGTACGTGCTGCCGCTGGTCCGCGAGGAGATCGCCCACCGCAAGGCGACCGGCCGCCGCGGCGCCCTGCAGGCCGAGCATCTCGGCAACTACGGCGCGGAGTACTCCCAGTACGCGACGGCGGGCCAGGCATGACCACGGCCACCAGCGGCGTGCGGGTCGAGAGCTCGGCCGAGCCGGCGGTGTATGACCTCCCGGTCCCCGACCTGTCGGCGGAGGCGCTCGCCGCGGTGACCGCCGAGATCGCCGAGACGGCCGCGGAGTACGACCGCACGGGCGAGACGCCGTGGAAGGGGCTCGACGTCGCGTACCGCGCGGGCCTGCTCACCGCCACCGTCGGCCGGCGGTACGGCGGCCCGGAGGTCGGCCAGCGCGACCTGGTCCGGATCCTCACGGCCATCGGCGAGGGCGACGCCTCGGTTGGCCTGCTCGCGTCCAACCTGCTGATGAGCCACGCTGGCCAGGCCATCCACCCGCACTGGCCGGTGGCGTACTACGACGACCTGCTGCGCCGTTCCCTGGACGGCCCGGCGCTGGTCAACGCGATCCGCGCCGAGCCGGAGCTGGGTGCCCCGGCCCGCGGCGGCATCCCGAAGACCACCGCGACCCGCACGGCCGACGGCTGGGTGCTGCGCGGGCACAAGGCCTACGGCAGCGGCGGCGAGGCGCTGGCCTACCACGTCGTCTGGGCGGTCGCCGACGAGTCGGGCGGCGACCCCGCGCGGCCCCGCGTCGGCCACGTGATCGTCCCGGGCGGCCTTCCCGGCATCCGCTGGGTCGGGACCTGGGACCACCTGGGCCTGCGCGCCACCCACACCGACGACGTGATCTACGAGAACGTGGAGCTTCCCGCCGACGCGTTCGTCGAGATCCCCCGCGGGGCCGACGGGGTGTACCGGGACCCGGCGGCGATGGCCGGGCCGGGCGGCTTCGGCCACCCGGCGCTCTACGTCGGCGTCGCCAGGGCGGCCCGCGCGGCGTTCGCCGAGTTCGCCCGCTCGCGGGTGCCGTCCGCGCTCGGCCGGCCGATCGCGACGACCGAGCGGATCCAGTCGGTCGCCGGCGAGATCGACCTGCAGGTCGTCCAGGCGGAGACGCTGCTGCACGGCGCGCTGCTGCGGCTCGAGGCCGGCGACGCCGCACTCGTGCCCGAGCTGTCCGTCCTGAAGGCCGCGATCGCCCGCTCGGTGATCGCCGCGACCCAGACCGCGGTCGCGGCCCTCGGTAACCCGGGGCTGTCCCGGCACCACCCGCTGGAGCGCCACCTGCGCGACGCGCTCTGTATCCGGGTGCACCCGCCGCAGGAGGACGCCGCCCTGCTCGCGAGCGGCCGCCGCGTCCTCGGCGCCTGAGCGCGACCTGCGCGCCCTCGACGGTCCGCGTCCCCAAGCCCCCCGCGTCCCTGGCCCCGCGCGTGCTCGACCCCCGCACCACCCACCCTCAGCGCACCGCGTCCGTCCCTGCCGCGCACCTCATCCGACGTGCCGCGCACCTGGTTCCGAAAGGGCACCCGCATGACCATCCTGAGACGTCTGGCCCCAAGGGCCGGGCGCCGCCTTCCCCTCGCCGCCGCCGCCACCGCTGGGCTCCTCGCCCTGGCCGCCTGCGGCGGTGGGAACAACCAGGCGGCGACACCGGCCGGGAGCGAGCCCAGGACCGGCGGGACCCTGAAGGTCTCGTTCTTCCCTGACAACCCGGTCCTGTCCTGCATCGACCCGTTCCAGGTCTACTGGATCGAGCACCGCACGATCATCCGCAACTTCGCGGACTCCCTGACCGACCAGGACCCGAAGACAGGGAAGATCGTGCCCTGGCTCGCCAAGAGCTGGGAGATCAGCTCGGACGGCCTGACCTACACCTTCCACCTGCGCGACGGCGTCACCCTCAGCAACGGCAAGAAGGTCGACGCCCAGCTCGTCGCCGACGACACGGCGGGCTGGATCGCCACCGTGGCGGCGACCAAGGGCGCGGCTTACGGCGCCTCCTACATCCAGGGCCTGACCGGCGCGACCGTCGTCGACCCGCTGACCGTGCAGCTGCGCCTGAGCCAGCCGAACTCGGCGTTCCTGCAGGCCACGTCGACGACGAACCTGGCGATCACTGACCCGGCCGAGTATCAGCTCGCGCCCAAGGACCGCTGCACCGGCAAGGGGGTCGTCGGGTCGGGCCAGTTCGTCCTCGACCACTACACCCCGAAGGTCGAGACGGTCCTGACCAAGCGGCCGACGCCGTACAGCTGGCCGTCAGAGCTCGTCCAGAACAAGGGCGGCGCCTACCTGGACAAGGTCGTCTTCACCTACGTCGCCGAGGACAGCGTCCGTACCGGGAACCTGGTCAGCGGGGCGATCGACATCGCCTGGCCGCGCAACCCGTTCACGGTCCAGGACACCAAGCTGATCGAGAAGTCGGGTGACGTCGTCGAGAAGCGCCCGCTGCCGGGCGTCGCGGCCACCCTGTTCCCGAACACCGCGGCCGGGCACCCGCTGTCCGACCCGCAGGTCCGCAGGGCGTTCGTCAAGGCGATCGACCTGAAGACCTTCGCCTCGACGGTCTTCGGCCCGGACCACCCGGTGGTGCAGGGCGTCTTCGACTCGACGACGCCGTACTTCAGGTCCGAGGCGGCGAAGCTGGCCTACGACCCGGCGGGCGCGCAGAAGATCCTCGACGCGGCCGGCTGGGCGGTCGGCAAGGACGGGTTCCGGTTCAAGGACGGCAAGGAGCTGACGGTCGACTACCCGCTCGCCCAGGGCAGCGTCGGCGGCGAGCTGCTGCAGGCGCAGCTGAAGAAGGTCGGCATCAACCTGGCCCTGCGCCAGCTCACGCCGGCGCAGCAGTCGACGTATGTCGCGAACGGCGACTACGACCTGACGAGCACCTACTTCACCCGGGCGAACCCCGGCGCGCTGCAGTTCATCCTGAACCCGGACGTGGCCAACTCCAAGGCGTTGGCGAACCAGTCGGCGTCGCCCGTGGCCATCGCCCACCTCCAGGAGCTGTTCAGGCAGGCCCTGCAGACCACTGACGAGACCAAGACCGCCAAGGCCTACGCCGACCTGCAGGACTACCTGATCGACGAGGGCATCTCCTTCCCGCTGTTCGAGCGGGTGCAGACCGCCGGCGTCTCCAGCCACCTCCACGGCTTCGCGTTCACCTCGGAGAGCTTCCTGCGGCTCAACGACGTGTGGAAGGACAACAGCTAGTTCCCGCCGCCGCCCGCCCGGCCTTCCCCGGGCGGGCGGCGGTACGCCGCGGACCCTCGTGAGGGAGCCCAAGCACGGGCCAAGGGGTGCGCGATCATGGCGCAGCCGCGCGCCCGGCGGCCTCATTCCCGGAGTAAATATGACCAGATACATCGTCGGACGCGTCCTGCAGGCGATCGCCGTGCTGTGGGCCGCGTTCACGGTCACGTTCATGATCCTCTATCTGCTGCCGAGCGACCCGGTGAAGCTGCAGCTCGGCGCCGCCGGCATCGACGAGGACAGCCTCAGCGCCGAACAGGTGGCCGCGCTCAAGCACCAGTTCGGCCTCGACGAGTCCATCTGGGCGCAGTACTGGCACCACCTCGCGGGCGCGCTGCACGGTGACTTCGGCACCTCGCTGACCCAGCACGTCCCGGTCACCGAGCTGATCAGCCAACGGGTCGGCCAGACCCTGCTGCTGTCCGCGGGCGCCGCGGTCGTCTCGCTCGTCGCCGGCGCCCTGCTGGCCTACGTCGCGACGTTCGTGCGGTTCAACCCGCTGCGGGCCTTGCTGTCCCGGCTGCCGGCGCTGGGCGCGTCGTTCCCGCAGTTCTTCATCGCGCTGCTGCTCATCCAGTTCTTCTCGTTCAACCTGGGTCTCTTCCCGGCCACCGGCACGCAGGGCTTCGGCTCGCTGGTGATGCCGGTCGTGACGATCTCGCTGCTCACCTCGGCGCTGCTCGCGCAGGTGCTCATCAAGAGCTTCGAGGAGACGCTGCGCCAGCCCTACATCGTCACCGCGCGCGCCAAGGGGCTGTCCCGCTCGGCGGTCCACCTGCGGCACGCGTTCCGCAACGCCGCGCTGCCCGCGATGACGATCCTCGGCGTCCTCGTCGGCCTCACGGTCACCCAGTCGATCGTCGTCGAGACGGTCTTCACCCGCGAGGGCATCGGCCGGCTCGCCCAGCAGGCCGTGCTCTCCCAGGACGTGCCCGTGGTCCTCGGCATCGTCACCGTCGCGGCCGCCCTGTTCGTCCTCGTCAACCTCGTCGTCGACCTGCTCTACCCGCTGCTCGACCCGCGGATCTCGCACGCCCGCGGCGGCAAGGTGCGTGCCCCCGACGCCCCGGTGGAGGTCGGTTCCCTGTGACCGCGGACATCCAACTGATCTTCGAGCGGAACCCGGCCCTCGTGCCCACCGCCAAGCCCGGTGCCACCGCCACGACCGAGGCCACCGCCACGACCGGAGCCGACGCGGTCCGCGGCGGCGTGGACCGCGCCGAGCGGGGCGGCGGGCGCTGGGCCGGCGTGCGCGCGAACCTCGCGCAGCTCGCCCGCAAGCCGGTGTTCCTGGTGGCGCTGCTCTACGTGCTCTTCGTGGTCGTCTCGGCCTTCGCACCCGGCCTGTTCGCCCATCAGAGCCCCTTCGACACCCATCCCGAGCTGGCGGTCGCCCCGCCAAGCCGCCACCACCTGTTCGGCACCGACGTCTACGGCCGCGACCTGTGGAGCCGGATGCTGCACGGCTCGGCGCTGACCATCAAGGCGACCCTGATCGCGCTGGGCATCGCGGTCGTCGCCGGCCTCGCGCTCGGCGTCGTCGCCGGTTTCGTGGGCGGGTTCGTCGACGCGCTGCTCATGCGGATCGTCGACGTGCAGCTGGCGATCCCCGGCCTGCTGCTCGCGCTGTCCATCGTCACGGCGCTCGGCTACGGCACCGTGCCGGTCGCGGTCGCGGTCGGGGTCGGCATCATCCCCGGGTTCGCCCGTACGACCCGGGCCGAGGTGCTGCGGGTCAGGACGCTGCCGTACGTGGAGGCCGCGCGCGCCGGCGGCGCCTCCTGGGGACGGGTGCTGGTCCGTCACATCCTGCCCAACTCGTGGGGCCCGGTCGCGGTCCTCGTGGTGCTGGACGCCGGGGTCGCGATCATCGCGATCGCGTCGCTGAGCTTCCTCGGCTTCGGGGCCAAGCCGCCGGCCGCGGAGTGGGGAACCCTGATCTCCGACGGGCGCAGCTACCTGGTCACCGCGTCCTGGCTGAGCCTCCTGCCGGGCCTGTTCGTCGCGCTGCTGGTGCTCGCCCTCAACCACATCTCCAAGACGCTCCAGGAACTGGACCGATGACGGCCACCACCCTCGCCCCGGCCACCACCCCGTCCACCGAGGAAGGCCCGATCGTCGAGATCAGCGGCCTCGACGTCGGCTACGTCCGCCACCGCCGGGTGACACCGGCCGTAGTCGGACTCGACCTGACCATCGGCCGCGGGGAGATCGTCGCGATCGTCGGCGAGTCCGGCTCGGGCAAGACGACGACCGCCAGCGCCGTCATCGGCCTGCTGCCCGACAGCGGCCGGATCACCGCCGGCTCGGTCCTCGTCAACGGGATCGAGACGGCGGGGGCGAAGGAGGGGACGCTGCGCCCGCTGCGCGGCCGGGTCGTCGGCCTGGTCCCGCAGGACCCGATGGTCGGCCTCAACCCGACCCGGCGGGTCGGCGCCCAGATCGCCGAGGCGGTGAGACTGCGCGGCGTCACCGGCCCCGCTCTCGACGCCGAGGTCCTCGAGCTGCTCGGCCAGGCGGGCGTGCCCGACCCGGAGCTGCGGGCCCGCCAGTACCCGCACGAACTGTCCGGCGGCCTGCGCCAGCGGGTGCTCATCGCGATCGCGCTCGCCGGCAGGCCGAGGCTGATCATCGCCGACGAGCCGACCAGCGCCCTCGACGTCACCGTCGAGCGCAGGATCCTCGACCACCTGACCGGCCTGGTCCGCGAGCAGGGCATCTCGCTGCTGCTCATCACGCACGACCTGGCCGTGGCCGCCGACCGGGCCGACCGGGTCCTCGTCATGCGCGACGGCCGCGTCGTCGAACAGGGCGACCCGCGCACGATCCTGGTCTCGCCCCAGCAGGCGTACACCCGGGCGCTCATCGCCGCCGCCCCGGGGCTCGCGCACGGTGGCCGGGTCGTCCCGCGCTTCGACGTCCGGGGCGAGCCGGCACCCGAGCCCGTCCTGACCCTCACCGACGTCCGCAAGACGTTCGCGGCCGGCGACGCCCGCCGCGGCCAGCGCGGCTTCAACGCGCTCGACGGCGTCTCGCTCGCCGTGCCGCGCGGGCAGACCCACGCCCTGGTCGGCGAGTCCGGCTGCGGGAAGACGACCACGCTGCGGATCGCCCTCGGCCTCGAGACGCCGACCAGCGGCTCGGTCCTCCTCGACGGCACGGAGCTGGCCGGGTTGTCGTGGGGCCGGCTGCGGCCGCTGCGGCGCAAGGCCCAGATCGTGCACCAGAACCCGTTCGCGGCGCTCGACCCGAAGTTCACGATCAAACAGTCGATCATCGAGCCGCTGGTGGCGTTCCGGATCGGCGACCGGCGCAGCCGGCACCTGCGGGCCCTGGAGCTGCTCGACCAGGTGGCGCTGCCCGGGTCCTACCTCGACCGGCTGCCGACCGAGCTGTCCGGCGGCCAGCGCCAGCGGGTCGCCATCGCCAGGGCGCTGGCGCCGCGCCCCGACCTGCTCATGCTCGACGAGCCTGTCTCGGCCCTCGACGTCTCGGTCCAGGAGCAGATCCTGCGGCTGCTCACCGAGCTGCAGGCCGAGCTCGGCCTGTCCTACCTGTTCGTCTCCCACGACCTGGCGGTCGTCGCGGAGATCTCGCACACCGTCTCGGTGATGAGCCAGGGCCGCGTCGTCGAGCAGGGCCCGGTCGCCGAGGTGTTCACCAGTCCGCGAAGTCCGCACACCCGCGAGCTCATCGACGCGATCCCCGGCCAGCGCACCGCGGCGCTCGCGCTCGCGCGGGCCGTGGCCGAGCCCGTGGCCGAGCCGGTCGACGGCGCGCGGGCCGCCCACCAGCGGCTGGGGAAGGACACGCTCCTGGCAGCCGATGGCTCCTGACGGCCGCCGCGCCTCGGGGCTCGCCGCGCAGCTCGCCGGCGCGCGGGCGAACCCGGGGCCGGCGCTGGTCGCCACCGCCAGCGGGCTGCTCAACGGCGCCACCATGGTCGCCGGCGCGGCCGCCGTCGGGTGGTCCACCGACCACCTCGTCGTGCCGGCGCTGTCCGGGGGGCACGTGCCGGCGAGCGCGTGGTGGGTCAGCGCGCTGCTCATCGTCGGCATCTCCACCGTCCGATGGAGCACGATCTTCGTCCGCGGCGTCGCGACCGGCCGGGTGCAGTACCGGGCGCAGGCCGAGACCCGGCGCGCCGTGGTGCGCCGCTACCTCGAGCTCGACACGCACTGGCACCGCCGGCATCCGCCCGGCCAGCTGCTCGCCCGCGCGGTCTCCGACGTGGACGCGCTGTGGTCGCCGATGCAGTGGGCCTACTTCGCGTTCGGCATGGTCTTCATGCTGCTGCTGGCGCTGACAGAGCTGTTCTGGCGCGACGCGGCCCTCGGGCTCGTCGGTCTCGCGCTCGTCGTCGGCGTGCTGGGTCTCAACGTGCTCTACCAGCGCCTGCTCGCGCCGCGCGCCCGTGACGCGCAGTCCGCGCGCGGCGGTGTCGCCGGGGTCGCGCACGAGTCGATCGAGGGCGGGCCGGTGGTGCGCGCCCTGGGGCTCGCCGACGTCGAGGACGCCCGGTTCGCCCCCGGCGTGGAGCGGCTGCGGGTGGCCGACACCCGGATGGCGACGGTCAGCAGCCTGTTCGACCCGCTGCTGGAGCTGCTGCCGACGGCCGCGGTGCTCGCCGTGCTCGTGGTGGGTGCCCCGCGGGTGGCGCGCGGCGAGCTGACCGTCGGCGACCTCGTCGGCGTCGTCTACCTGCTGCTGACCATCTCCATCCCGCTCGCGGTGATCAGCCGGTTCCTCTCGATGCTGCCGATGTCGAGCGCGGGCCGCGACCGGGTCCGCTCGGTGCTGAGTGATCCGGACGTGGCCCGGTTCGGCCAGCGGCGCCTGACGGCGCGGCGCCCGGCACTGGTCGAGCTGCGCGGCGTCGGCGTCGTCCGGGCGGGGCCCGGTCAGCTCGGGCCAGCAACGGGCCACTGGCTGCTCGACGGCGTCGACCTGGTCTGCGAGCCGGGCACGATCACTGCCGTGGTCGGCGCGGTCGGCGCCGGCAAGACCACGCTGGTCGACCTCGTCGCCGGCCAGAGCCACCCGTCGCGCGGCACGGTGTGCCTCGACGGGGTGGACGGGCGGGAGCTGGCCAGGGGCGTCGTGCCGGCTGACGTCGCCGTCGTCTCGCAGAGCCCGTTCCTGTTCGCCGAGTCGATCCGGGACAACCTGGCGCTGTCCGGCCATCCTCGCGCGCGGCGCGACTACACCGACGACGAGCTGTGGCGCGCCCTGCGGTTCGCGGCCGCCGACGAGTTCGTCCGGGAGCTGCCGGACGGCCTCGACACCGTCGTCGGCGAGCGCGGCGCGACGCTGTCGGGCGGCCAGCGGCAGCGGATCTGCCTGGCCAGGGCGGTCGTGCGCGAGCCACGCCTGCTCGTGCTCGACGACGCCACCTCGGCGCTGGACCCGCGGGTGGAGCGGCAGGTGCTCACCGGGCTGGCCGAGCTGGTCGCCGCCGGCGGCCCGACCGTGGTCGTCGTCGCGAACCGGCCGGCGACCGTGGCGCTCGCCGACCAGGTGGTGCTGCTGCGCGCCGGGCGGGTGGCCGCGACCGGCAGCCACGAGCAGCTGCTGGCGGTCGAGGAGTACCGCCGCATCGTGACCGCGTACGACCGCGCCGGGGAGGTGGACGACGATGAGCCTGCCCACGTCCGCTGACCCTGTGTTCGCTGACCCCGTGTCCGTGTCCGCCGGCCCGGCGCCCGCACCGGGCCGGTACGGCCTCGCGGATCTCTCCGGCGTCGGCCCGCGGCGCCTCGTCGCCCTCGCCCTGCGCGCCTCGCCGGCGCTGCGCGAGGGGCTGGCCGGTACGGGCCTGCTGGCGCTGCTCGCCGGCGCCGGGCGGATCGTCGCGCCGCTCACGGTGCAGCGGGCGATCGACGCGGGCCTCACCCCGGACACGGCCGCCCCCGCGGCCGCGGTCGGGGCGGGGGCGCTGGTCGTCGCCGGCGTCTCGTCGGTACTGCTCAACCGGCGGCTGCAGACCCGGATCGAGCGGGCGCTCGCCGGCCTGCGCCGGGCCGGGCTGCGCCGCGTCCACGACATGGCGGCGACGACGGCCGAGGGCGTGCCCAGCGCCGACCTGGTCGCCCGGCTGACCAGCGACCTCGACCAGGTGACGACGTTCCTGCAGGGCGGCGGGATCCAGTCCGTCACCAACGCCGCCCAGCTGCTGATCGCGATGGTCATCATGCTCGTCTACAGCTGGGAGCTGTCGCTGCCGGTGCTGGTCCTGGCCGTGCTGCTCGTCGTCACCATGGTTCGCGTCCAGCGGGTGATCGCGGGCCGGTTCGACCGGGCGCGCCGCGACCTGTCGACGATGCAGAGCGCCGTGGCCGAGTCGGTCATCGGCGCGCCGGTGATCCGCTCCACCGGGACCGGCCAGCGGACCAGGGCCAGGCTCGACGACGCCGTCGACCGGGCCAGGGACAGCCTGGTGCGGACCCTGGTGCCGCTGCACGCCAACACCTCGATCGGCGAGCTGGCCATCTCGACCATGACGGTGGCGGTCATCCTCGGCGGGGTCTGGTGGGCGCGCGCCGGCGGCCCGGCGACGCCGCGGCTGACGGCCGGCGAGCTGGTCGCGATGGTGTTCCTGGTGACGTTCTTCGTCCGCCCGCTGCAGTTCCTCGTCCAGAGCCTGGGGGAGGCGCAGAACGCCCTCACCGGCTGGCGGCGCGCGCTGGAGCTCGTCACCACCCCGAGCGCCGAGGTGCGTGACGGCGTCGCGCTGCCACCGGGGCCCGTCGGCGTCGGCCTGGAGCGCGTCTCGGCGCGCTACGGCGACGGCGCGCTGGTGCTGCGCGACCTGAACGTCCGGATCGCGCCCGGCGAGCACGTCGCCGTCGTCGGGCGCACCGGCTCCGGCAAGTCGACGTTCGCCAAGCTGCTCACCCGCCGGATCGAGCCGGCCGCCGGGACGATCACGCTGTCCGGCGTCCCGCTCGACGAGATCGCCGACGCCTCGCTGCCGGGCCGGGTCGTCATCGTCCCGCAGGACCCGTTCCTGTTCGACGGCACGCTGCGGGCGAACATCGCGCTCGGCCACCCGGGCGCGACCGACACCGACGTGCTGGGCGTGCTCGACGAGCTGGGGCTGACGGAGTGGTTCGCCGCGCTGCCGGACGGCCTGGACACCCCGGTGGGGCTGCGCGGCGACCGCCTGTCGGTCGGGGAGCGCCAGCTCGTCGCCCTGGCCCGCACCGCGCTGGCCGGCCCCGACCTGGTCGTCCTCGACGAGGCGACGTCCGGCGTCGACCCGGCGACCGACGTGGCCGTCCAGCGGGCGCTGGGCGTGCTCACCCGCGACCGCACCACCGTCTCGATCGCCCACCGGATGACCACCGCCGCGTCGGCCGACCGGGTGCTCGTCTTCGCCGGCGGCCGGATCGTCCAGTCCGGCGCGCACCGCGAGCTGATCGGCCAGGAGGGCCCGTACCTCGGCCTCGTCGCCGCCTGGAACCAACGCCCCAGCCCCGATCGCCCCAGCCCCGACCTGTACGACCGGAGGATCGGATGACCACGCTCATCAGCCCCGAGCCGGCCGCGACGCGGGACCGCCGCCCGACGCGGCGGCTCGGGTTCAACACCCGCGTCTCCTTCCTCACCGGCGAGGCGGCCCGCGGCCTGCGCGAGGGCATCGAGCTGTTCAAGGTCGCCGAGGCGCTCGGGTACCAGTCCGGGTGGGCCTACCAGCGGCACTTCGACAACTACCTCTCGTCGCCGCTGCCGTTCTTCGCGGCCGCCGGCCAGCACACCACGCGCATCACCCTGGGCAGCGCGGTCATCCCGATGCGCTACCAGGACCCGATCCTGCTGGCCGAGGCCGCCGGCACCGCCGACCTGCTCACCGGCGGGCGGCTGCAGCTGGCCTTCTCCAGCGGCACCGACGCCTGGGACGACGTCTTCGGGGATGTCGCGACCGACGCCCGCACCGAGGGGCAGCGGCGCCTCGCCCGGTTCCTCGCCGGCGTCGCCGGCGAGACCCTGCACACCGTCACCGAGCCGCGCGGCCCCGCCGGGCCGGCGCCCGGCACCGAGCTGAGGGTGACCCCGCACAGCCCCGGCCTTCGTGACCGGATCTGGTACGGGTCGGGCCACGTCGCCTCGGCCATCCAGGCCGCCCGCCAGGGGCTGCGCCTCATCACCGGCACGATCCTGCACGAGGTGACCGACGAGTCGTTCCCCGTCTACCAGGCCAGGCTGATCGGGGAGTACCGCGCCGCCTGGACGGCCGCGCACGGCACACCGCCGCCGCCGGTCGCGGTCGCGGCCTCGATCCTGCCCGGGACGACGCCCGCGCTGCGCGAGACCTACGCGTCCTACGACCTGCAGCGGCGCACCGAGGGACCGGCCGCGTCCCGGCCGAAGGGGGCCCTGCGCCCGGCCCTGTCGGCCGAGCTGCCCGCGGGCTTCCTGATGAGCCCGGTCTACCACGGTGACCCGGAGGCCGTCGCCGAGGCCGTCCTGGCAGATCCGGGGCTCTCGGCCGCCGACGAGCTGGTGCTCTTCCCGCCGCCGGCCTTCGGCCTCGCGCAGAACGTCCGGCTGCTGACCGACCTGGCGCGCACGGTCGCGCCGGCGCTGGGGTGGACACCCGCCGGGTGAGCACCCCGTACCGCTGGCCTTCCGTACCGCTGACCTTCTGCGCCACTGACCTTCCGTATCGCTGGCCTTCCGCGTCCGGTCCCGCGCGGGAGCGCGTTCCTCGACTCCCTCTGTGTGCTCGCGCCTTCTCGACAGGAGAGACCATGGCTGTCCGCGACGCGACCGGATCGGTCACCGACGTCCCCTCGTTCACCGCCGTTCTGGGCCGGTTCGCCTCCGGCATCACCATCATCAGCTCCACCGCCGACGGGCGGCCCGTAGGCCTGACCTGCCAGTCGTTCTTCAGCCTGTCCGTCGACCCGCCGATGATCGCGTTCTCGGCCGCGCGGACCTCGACGTCCTATCCGGCGATCAGGCGGGCCGGCAGCTTCGTGGTCAACGTGCTCAGCGCCGACCAGCGAGACGTCAGCGCGGCCATGGGCCGCAGGGGCGCCGACAAGTGGGCCGGCGTCTGCTGGGAAGGCGCGGCCAGGACCGGCCACCCCGTGATCGCCGGCAGCCTGGCGCACCTGGAGTGCGAGCTCGCGGCCGAGTACGACGGCGGCGACCACGTGATCGTCACGGCGCACGTGGTCGGGCTCGGGCACGCCACCCACGAGACGGCGCGCCCGCTGCTCTACTACCGGTCCCGCTACCACGGGCTGGCCGAGCACCCGGACACCTGAGCCCGCCGACTCCCGCAACCGTGGCCGGCCCACGGCACGAGGTATCAGGATGGTTCCGCCGGCCAGCGGACGACCAGACCTGACGACCAGACCTGACGACCAGACCTGACGACCAGATCTGATGACCAGAGCTGACGACCACAGAGCTGACGACCAGAGAGGACTACCGAGATGACGACGCTGAGTGTCGTGGTGGGCAACCCGAAGGCCGAGTCGCGGACGCTGGCGATCGCCGAGGCGCTCGCCGACCGGCTCCGCCCGCTGCTCGGCGCCGAGAAGGGGCTACGCCTCGACCTCGCCGAGCACGCGGGCGACGTCTTCACCTGGCCGCACGCCGAGCTCGACGCCCTGACCGAGCAGGTGGCCGCCAGCGACTACCTCGTCGTCGCGAGCCCCACCTACAAGGCGGCCTACACGGGGCTGCTCAAGGCGTTCCTGGACCGCTACCCCACCGCCGGGCTGCGGGGGGTGACCGCGTTCCCCGTGTTCACCATCGGCTCGCCGGCGCACACGCTCGCGGTCGAGTTCACCCTGCGGCCGTTGCTGGTCGAGCTCGGCGCGAGCGTCCCCACCCAGGGGCTGAGCTTCCTGACGGACGAGCTGCCCCGGCTCGACGAGATCCTCGACCAGTGGCTCGAGCGCAACCAGCACGCGCTGCCCACGGTCGGCTCAGTCAGCCGCTGACGGGGGCGACCCGCGCGTCATGGCCGCTGGCCAGGCACGATGGCGCGGGCGGCCCCGCGCGGACCAGCCGTGGCCGGGCGCGCTGTCCGGAGCAGGACACGTCGCGACCGGCCCGGCGCGGGGCGGCTAGGGTTTCGCCACGAACGTGCACGCATCAGGCGTGGCGACTGGTGCGACAGCGCCGCCGGTGGGACAGCGCCGCCGGCTGGCCGGAGCTAGAGGGTGGCGGCAGACGTGGGGCTGATGGACCGGGTCCGCGGCGAGTTCATCGACATCATCGAATGGACCGATGACAGCCGGGACACGATCGTGTGGCGCTTCCCGCGCTACGAGAACGAGATCAAGATGGGCGCCAAGCTCACCGTCCGCGAGTCGCAGGCGGCGGTGTTCGTCAACGAGGGGCAGGTCGCCGACGCCTTCGGGCCGGGCATGTACACCCTCGAGACGCAGAACATGCCCATCCTGTCCACCATCAAGGGCTGGAAGTACGGCTTCCACTCGCCGTTCAAGGCCGAGGTGTACTTCGTCAACACCCGGCAGTTCACCGACCTCAAGTGGGGCACGCAGAACCCGGTGATCGTCCGGGACGCCGAGTTCGGCATGGTCCGGCTGCGGGCGTTCGGCGCCTACTCGATCCGGGTGGTCGACCCGCCGGCACTGCTGCGCGAGCTCGCGGGCACCGACCCGCAGTTCCGCACCGAGGAGGTCTCCGAGTTCCTGCGCCAGCTCATCGTCGGCCGGCTCGGCAACGCGCTGGCGACCTCCGGGGTGCCGGTCCTCGACATCGCCACCCGCCAGGACGTGATCGGCGAGACGCTCGGCCAGGCGCTGACCAAGGAGCTCGCCGCGGTCGGCATCGCCATCCCGAAGTTCGTCATCGAGAACATCTCGCTGCCGCCCGAGGTCGAGGAGGCCATCGACAAGCGCAGCCAGATGGGCATTCTCGGGAACCTCAACCAGTACACCCAGTTCCAGACCGCGCAGGCCATCGAGGCGGCCGCCAACAACCAGGGCGGCGCGGGCGAGGGCCTGGGCATCGGCCTCGGCATGGCGCTGGGCCAGCGCGCCGCCGGCGGCATGCCCCAGCCCGGCTACCAGCCCCAGGGGCAGCCCGGCTACGGGCAGCCGCCCGGCGGGCCGGGTGGCCCTGGCACGCCGCCGCCGCTGCCGCAGGCCGCGCAGTGGTTCGTCGGCGTGGGCGGCCAGCAGCAGGGCCCGTTCGACGAGGCCGCGCTGCGGCAGCGGGTCGCGGCCGGCGAGCTGCGCCACGACACGCTGATCTGGAAGACCGGCATGGCGGCCTGGACGGCGGCCGGCCAGGTGCCCGAGGTCGCGCCGCTGCTCGCCAGTGTCCCGCCGCCGCTGCCGCCGCAGTCCTGACCGGGGCGGCGTGGGGACGACATCATGACTGAACCGACGTACCAGCGGGCTCCGGTCTCCGCGACGACCTACCCGTGCGGGGGCTGCGGGGCGCGCCTGGAGTTCGCGCCCGGCTCGACCAGCATGCAGTGCCCGTACTGCGGGTTCCGCCAGGAGATCACCGCGGGTGACCGGGAGATCCGCGAGATCGCCTACGGGGACCTGGCGACGCTGCCCCGCAAGCCGGTCGGCAGCATCGGGGCCTACGTCTTCGTCTGCCAGCGCTGCGCCGCGCGCACCGAGACGAACGAGACCGCCAGCGTCTGCCAGTTCTGCGGGGCGCCGCTGGTGATCGACGCGGCGGCGTCCGGGCAGATCGTGCCCGAGGGCGTCCTGCCGTTCGCCCTCGACCGGGCCAAGGTCCGGGACGCGATGCGTACCTGGGTGAAGTCGCGGTGGTTCGCGCCGTCGGGCCTGAAGAAGGTCAGCGAGACCGAGTCGATGAAGAGCACGTACGTCCCGCACTGGACGTTCGACTCGCAGACGGTCTCCGACTACAGGGGTCAGCGCGGCGAGCACTACTGGGTAACCGAGACGTACACGGACAGCGAAGGAAAGTCCCAGACGCGCCGTGTGCAGAAGACCCGCTGGTACCCGGCCGGTGGCACGGTCCATCGCGCGTTCGACGACGTGCTGGTGCCAGCGAGCGGCGTACTGCCGGTCAAGAAGGTCGACGACCTGGCACCGTGGCCACTCCAGCAGGCACAGCCCTATCAGCCGGAGTTCCTCTCCGGCCACTACGCGCTGCGTTACGACGTCGAGCCGGAGAACGGTTTCACCGAGGCGCGCGGCCGGATGGCGCCCGTCATCGAGCAGGACTGCCGCCACGACATCGGCGGTGACGAGCAGCGGGTCTCCTCAGTCAACACCCGGCACAACGACGTCACCTTCAAGCTGATGCTGCTGCCGGTGTGGATCGCCACCTTCATCTACGCGGGCAAGAACTGGCAGATCCTCGTCAACGGCCTCACCGGCGAGGTCCACGGCGAACGCCCGTGGAGCAGGCTGAAGATCGCTCTCGCGGTGATCGCCGCGCTGATCGTCATCGCGGTCGTCGTCTTCTTCTTCACCCGTCACGGAGGCAGCTCCGGCGGCGCCGGGGCGAGCTCCGGTTAGCGGCATTCGAACGGGCTCGACGCCGCCCGCTCACTCGTGCGCGGCGTGCGGCGTGCGGCGTCGAGCCACGCTCGGTGCGTGGGTGATCAGGGTGCCCGGGTGATCAGGCGGTCGCGACGAACGTCCAGACCTGGGAGTCCGGTGTGGGCGGTAGTCCTGCCTGGTAGTCGGCGTGCACGGCGACCGCGGTGAAGCCGACCTCCCGGAGCAGGGCGGCGAACCCGTCCAGGTCGTGCCGCTGGAGCCTGAAGTGCTGCAGCTCGGTCTCGACCAGGCGGCCGTCGCGCCAGCGCTCGTAGCGCAGCCAGGTGGCCACGGCATCCTCCTCCGGCTGTGCCGGGGGAAGGGAGCTGAGCGTCAGCAGGTCGCCGCCGAACCACCAGTGCCGCAACGGCCCCGGGCTGGTGGACTGTTCGAGCGGCTCGACGTCGACGAGCAGCCGCCCGCCCGGCAGCAGGCTTTCCCGGAAGTTACGCAGCGTCTGAACGGCACGTTCACGGCCGGTCACCAGCGCGAACGACCCGGTCGGGACCACGACCGCGGCGAAGGCGGCCGGTTCCTTGAAAGTCGCCATGTCCGCTTCGAACAACACGGGCCGCAGTCCGTGCTCGGCGCAGTTGTCGCGACAGATCGTCAGCATGGCCGGTGACGAGTCGAACCCGCGTACCCGCAGGCCCGCCTGAAGCAGCGGAATGAGTATCCGGCCCGTTCCGACCGCCGGTTCCAGGATTTCGCCCGAAGTTCCGGCCAGCAGGTCCCGGTAGAACTCGACATCGCCGAAGGACGTCCCGACCGGCTTGTCGAGCTCATATACCAGTGAACAGAGCGGACCGTAGTCCGAGGACGCCCCGGGTGGGCCGTCCGCCCCTTTCCGCTCGCCGGTCATGCTTCGGTCGCGGTGCTGGTGCTGGTGCTGGTGCTGGTGCTGGTGCTGGCGGCGGAGGCGACGGCGGAGGCCTCGCGCAGCGCGGCGCGGACGGTGGCGGCCGGGTCGCCGGCGTGGTAGACGCGCTCACTGGGCTCGATGTTGTCCAGGAACTCCTGGTACCTGACCGCGTAGGACAGCTGGCCGAGGGGCGCGGCGACGGCCAGCGCGCGGGCCGGGTCGCTGCCGGGCAGGGCGCTCTCCCACGCCGTCACCCACGTGTCGGTGGCGTACGCCCGCGACTCGTGGTCGGTCAGGAAGCCGCGGACGCGCAGGCCGTCCAGGACCGGGTTGCCCAGGTGGCTGTCGGCGAAGTCAAGGATCGTCGTGCGCCGCCCGTCCGATCTCCAGTTCCCAGGGTGCAGGTCGCCGTGGACGAGGGTGTCCGGCAGTCCGCAGGCGGCCAGCTGCGCCACCAGGTCGGGCAGGCGCCCGGCGAGGCCGCGGGCGGCGGTGAGATCGGCCGGGTCGAGCTCGGCAGCCGCCTCGCCGTCGAGCAGCTCCGCGACCTGGTCGACCAGCGCGGGCATGGTCCGGTCCGGCAGGCCGCGGGGCATCGCCGCGGGGTCGCGGGCCAGCGCGGCCTGGGCAGCCACCAGCTGGCCGACGGCCGCGTGGATGGCGGCCGGCGACGCCTCCCACTCGTCGGTGCCGGGCACGTGTTCCAGCAGCATGCGGCCGGCCGCGGGGTCCGCCGCGATCACGCGCGGTACCAGCTGGGGGTCCACCTTCCCGAAGGCGCCGATCACGGCGGCCTCGGGAGCGGCGAACGGGGGAGTGGTCTTCAGCCAGACCGGCCCTCGCGCGGTCGGGAACCGGAACAGCCCCGCCAGGTTCCAGGTCTTGACCTGCTCCGCCGGCCCGGTCGCCGGCCGGCCCGCGGCGCCCAGCGCCGCCCGCGCCCAGCCCAGGATCTCGGCGAGGCCGTCGGGCGTCGCCCAGCTCGCCCGCAGCGCGACGGGCCCGGCGAGGTCGTCCTGGTCGCCCGGCCAGGGCGCGAGCCGCCGGGCCCTCGGCCGGCCGAGGGCTTCGACGTGGTAGCGGACATGCCCGTCGCGGGCGCCGTCACCGCCGTCCACGCCCAGCAGGCGCAGCACCATCACCGGCGTGCCGAGCTCCTGGCGCAGCTGGGCGACGACCGGTTCGACGTCGGCCCACCATGGGGTCCGTGCCTGAAAGGGACCGCACCACCCG
Organism: Pseudofrankia saprophytica; assembly: GCF_000235425.2. Classification (NCBI taxonomy): domain Bacteria; kingdom Bacillati; phylum Actinomycetota; class Actinomycetes; order Frankiales; family Frankiaceae; genus Pseudofrankia; species Pseudofrankia saprophytica. The sequence continues at coordinate 796,692 of NZ_KI912267.1, read as the reverse complement.
AGGCAGTCGTCGCCCGCGGTCACCACCGCGCTGAACGTCCGGCCTCGCGTCACCGGGTCAGTGTTGAAGCCCCCGATCATCCGGGCAAGGCATTTTCGGCGCCGTCCGACCTTCGGGCGTCCTCCGCGGCGGCGCGGGTGGATATCCGGTTCCGGACCAACCGTGGGCCTTGCGGCGTGGTTCAGGGGCGGTGGGTCGGCCAGACGGTGAGCTCGGTGACCTGGGCACGGGCGGGCAGCGCGAGGGCGTGGGCGACGACGTCGGCGAGGTCGTCGGGCCACAGGAGGCAGTCCGGCCGCCAGGCCCTGTCCTCGGCCTGGAAGATCCTCTCCTGCATCGGGGTCGCGGTGCGGCCGGGGAAGATGCTGCATACCCGTACCCCGGCGTTGGACATCTCGGCCCGCAGGCTGTCCGCCACGGCGCGCAGGGCGTGTTTGGTGGCGGCGTACTGGCCGACGCCGGCGCTCGCGGCGAGGCCCTGGGTCGAGTTGACGAAGACGACGTCGCCGTTGGTGCGGACCAGGTCGGGGATCAGTCCCTGGGTGAGCGTGTAGGGAGCGTGGACGTTCACGGCGAACTGCAGGTCCAGGTCGGTGATCCGTGCCTGGGCCAGCTGGCCGCGCCGGTAGGCGCCCGCCGAGTGCACGAGCACCGACACCGCGCCGAGGCTGCCGTGGGCCGCGTCGAGCAGGCCGGCCCGCTCGTCCGGGTCGGTCAGGTCGGCGGGAAAGTGGTCCAGCGTGAGGCCGACGCTGTCCGCCTCCTTCACCAGGCTCTCCAGCGCCTGCTCGTTGCGGCCGGTCGCCAGTACCCGGGCGCCGTCCCGCGCGAGCCGCAGCGAGATCGCCCGCCCGATCCCGCTGGAGGCTCCGGTCACCAGCGCCCCGCGCCCGGCGAGGCCGGGTCCGGCGAGGCCGGGTCCGGCGAGGCCGGGCCCGAGCGGTGGATGGCCGCCGGACGTCGTGGTCGCCGTCTTGGCCGCGTTCGCGGCCTCCCGCGTGCCCGTCGGAGCCCGCCTGCCCGCCGTCGCCGGCCTGGCTGCCCTGCCAGTGCCGGCGCCGGCGCCGCGCCGATCTCCAACCATCCTGGTCGCAACCTCCCGCTCGCGCTCCACGGACTCTCGTCGAGCCTGGTGCCGGCAAATCTACCCTTACGTAAGGGTAGATTTCGGAAGGGGGTCTGTCGTCGGGGCGGCGGGACCGCCAGCCCCGCCACTGGTGGGCGGTCGGAGCCGGCTGGCGAAGGTGGGCCTAGACCCCGTTCCGGTTCGGGGGGCGGCTGGATGGGATGGCGGTCGCCTCCCGCCTAGCGTGATCGTTGTGGACGATCACGTGGCACCAACTGGCCTCGCTGGTCCCGCCGGCCTCGCTGGTCCCGCTGGCCTCGCGGAGACGACGGAATGGGACCACCGACCGCTGGGAAGCGACGACTGGCCGCCGGACAACGACGACTGGCCGCGGGAGAACCATGACCGGCCGTGGGGAAGCGGCCTGCTGCGGCTGGCGCTGCGGATCGTTCTGCCTCCGGTCGACCTCGTGATGGGCCTCGTCGGGTTCGTCGTGACGGTGCCGTTGCTGGCGTTGTCGGTCGGCCTGGTGCCGCTCATCTGGCTCGCGTTGCCGTTCCTGCTGCTGCTCGGTGTCGTCGCTCGTGGCCTGGCCGGGTTCGAGCGGCACCGGCTGGGGCTCTTCCTCGGGGTCGAGCTCGGGCCGCCGCCGTCGGCGCCACGCGGGTTCAGGGCCCGGCTGCGGGACGCCGCCACCTGGCGGGCGGTCGGCTACCTGCTGGTCCGGTGGGTGGTCGGGACGCTGTCGTTCGCGCTGACGACGGCCGCGTGGGGGGTGTCGCTCGCGCTGCTGTCGATGCCCGCCTGGCTGCACCGCGTCCCCGGCGAGCGGGCGGACCTCCTCCTGCTGCACGTCACCGACATGCCGACGGCCTGGCTTCTGTGCGCCGCCGGCGTCGTCGTGGGCGTCGTCGGCCTGGCGCTGGCGTACGGCTTCGGCGCCGTGGCCGCCGCGATGGGCCGAGGCCTCCTGCCCCGGCCGGCCGGCGGCCAGGACGGGTGGGACGGCCGCGGCGAGACGCCCGTCGGCGCCGGCCGCCCGGGCGGCGTGCCGATGCGGCTGACCGCCGGTCGAGTGGCGGTACTCGCCGTCGGCCTTCCGGTCGTGCTCGCGGCGGCGTCCTTCAACGCGGCCGACGCCGTCGGGCTGATGGCCCGGACCAGCGAGCACCACACGGCGCGCTACTCCTGGAACGACGGGCCGATCACGCTGACCACGAGTGCCGGTGACATCCACGTCGTGACCGGCGACGACACGCACGTGGGCGTCGAATACACCGAGCACTACGCGCTGCGCACCCCGGCTGTCGCCGGCGAGGCCACCGCGGACGGCGGCGTGGCGCTCACCGCCCGTTGCCGAGGTGGAATCTTCGACCAGTGCGCGGTCAACTACGTGCTGACGGTCCCGCGCGGGGCCCGACTGACGCTGCGCACCGGCGACGGTTCCGTCGGCGTCTCCGGCCAGGCAGGTCCCGTCTCCATCCGGACCGGCGACGGCTCCGTCCGCGTCATCGACACCGCCGGTCCCGTCACGGCGCGGACCGGCGACGGCGGGATCGCGGTCTCCGGGGCCAGCGGCTCGCTGGACCTGCGCACCGGCGACGGGCGCATTGCCGGCGACGGCCTGACCTCGCCGTCGGCCACCGTGCGCACGGGCGACGGCGGGATCGCGCTCGCCTTCGACACCGCCCCGTCGGACGTGTCCGCCACCACCGGCGACGGCGGCATCACGATCACCCTGCCCGGGGACGGCCCCTACCGCGTCGACGCGACCACCGGCGATGGCCGCACCCGGGTCACGGTCCCCACGGCCCCCTCCGCCCCACGCACCGTCCGCGCCCACTCCGGCGACGGCACCATCACCGTGGCCCCCACGCGGCGGTAGGCCCGCGGAGGTCTCCCAGCCGACGGGATGCGGGTCGAGCCGCCGTCCAGGCGGTCTAGGCGGGCGTGCTCTCCCGCGAGCGCACCCAGGCGGCGAACGCCTCGATCCCGTCGACGACGGCCTCGAAACGCGGCGAGTGGAACAGGTCGAACGCGTGCTGGCCGCCCGGCAGCTCGGCATAGACGACCGGGTCCGACGACACGGCGCGTAGCTCCGCGACGAACTCCCGGGCAGCCGCGACGGGGACGATGTTGTCCCGGTCGCCGTGCGCCACGAAGAACGGCGGTGCGTCGGGCCGGGCATAGGCCCGGGGCGAGGAGGCCGCCGGCCAGCCCGGGTCGGCGCCGTAGTCGCCGTAGTACCCGCCCAGGCAGACGACGGCGGTGACCGAGGTGTCCGCCGTCTCGAAGCCGGGCTGGTGCGCGGGGTCGTCGGCGGTCAGCGCGGCCAGGGACATCAGGTGCGCCCCGGCGGAGCTGCCGGCCACGAAGACCGTCGACGGGTTGGCGCCGTACTCGGCGCCGTGCTCCCGCGCCCAGGCGATCAGCTTCTTCGCGTCGACCAGGTGGTCGCGCAGCCCCGCGGCCGGGCGAAGCCGGTAGTTCGCGCTGACGCACACCCAGCCCTGGCCCGCCAGCCGGTGCAGCAGGGGCAGCGACTGGGTGCTCTTGCGTCCGCCGGAGTACCGCCCGCCGTGAAGGTGGATCAGCACCGGCCCGCCGGCCGGCCGAGAACGGCCGTGATACACGTCGAGCTGGTTGCGCCGGCCCGCATCGCCGTAACGGATGTTCTTGACCCGCCTGATGCCAGGCCCGGGAATGGGGAACGGGCCGAGCAGGATCCGGGCGTACCGGCGGCGCCGGTGCCTGGCCGCGGTGTCGGCGTCGAGCCGGGCGCGCCAGCCCGCGCCCAGGCCCTGGTCGAGCGCCCGCTGGACCGCCGGCCTCGCCCGGGTGCCGCGCCAGGCGACGACGGCCAGCCCGCAGGCGATCATCACCGCGGCCGCGAACGTCACCCAGCCGCCGACCGAGTCGACGTCGCCCGCGTCGAAGGCGACCAGTGTCGTGACGAGCAGGTAGAGGATCGCCAGCCCTGGCAGCTCGGTGAAGGCGATGCCCCACAGGTAGCTCACCATGGCCAGGCTCCGCGGCCGTCGCGGCGGAGCGAGCGCGACCAGCGCCGCGCACCCGACCGCGACCACGGCAATCACGTACCCGACCGGCATCGCGTGGTCCCTTCGTCAGGCGGCCGGCCGGCCGGACTGGCTGCCCGTACCACCGCACTAAAGTGATATCACTTTTTGTCGCCGGTGGCGATCTCGTTCTCCGGCGCTGGCCGGGTGACGGACATTACGGGCATCGTCCCGGCGAGCGGAGCTACATTCGCGGGCGGCGTGCCGGACCGCCGCGGCGGCCGAGACCGCTCCGACGGGACGTGCGCGGGCCCGGGGTCCCGATCCCCGGACCTCGTCGGCAACGGCGGCGACGCCGGGCGGAGGTGCGGTGGTGACGTCGGAGGGCTCCGTGAGCGTCCTCGAGGGGCGAGGGGACCGGAGCCTCGACCGAGCGATCCTCGTGCTCGCCGCCCCGGCGCTCGGCGCGCTGGTGGCCGAGCCACTGTTCCTGCTCGCCGACACCGCGATGGTCGGCCATCTCGGCGCCTCCGCCCTGGGTGGCCTGAGCCTCGCGGCGTCGGTGCTGCAGACCGCCGTCGGCCTCATGATCTTCCTTGCCTACGCGACCACGCCGACCGTCGCCCGGCTGCGCGGTGCGGGCGACCTGCGCGGCGCCGTGTCCGCGGGCATCGACGGGTTGTGGCTCGCCGCGGCGCTGGGGGTGGCCCTCGCCGCGCTCGGCTGGTGGTTGACACCGGCGCTGCCGCGCGCCTTCGGGGCGGACGCGCTCGTGGCGCACGAGGCGGCCGTCTATCTGCGGATCTCGATGGCCGGCCTGCCGGCGATGCTGCTGGTCTACGCCTCGGCCGGGCTGCTGCGCGGCCTGCACGACACCCGCACCCCGCTCGTCGTCGCGGGGGTGGGCTTCGCGGCCAACGCCGCGCTCAACGGCGGCCTCATCTACGGTGCGGGCTGGGGCATAGCGGGCTCCGCCGCGGGCACGGTCCTCGCCCAGTGGGGCATGGCCGCCGCCTACCTGGGGATGGTCGCCCGCCACGCCCGGCGCGTCGGGGCGAGCGGGGCGCCCCGGCCGGTCGGCGTGCTGCGCGGCGCGCACACCGGATTCTGGCTGCTGCTGCGCACGGCGAGCCTGCGCGCGGCCCTGTTGCTCGTCACCTATGTCGCGACCGCGCTCGGCTCGAACGAGCTCGCCGCGTTCCAGATCGCGATGACGCTGTTCTTCACCGCGGGCTTCGCCCTCGACGCCCTCGCCGTCGCCGCCCAGGTGCTCGTCGGCGACCGGCTTGGTGCCGGCGACCCGGCCGCCGCGCGCGTCGTGCTGCGCCGCTGCGTCGCCTGGGGCGTCGGCGGCGGCGGCGTGCTGGGAGTCGTGCTCGCGGCGCTGGCCTGGGTGATCGGCCCGGTCTTCACCAACGCGGCCGACGTCGCCGAGCTGGTCGTGCCCGCGGTCCTCGTGCTCGCCGCCACCGTGCCGCTGGGCGGGCTGGTCTTCGTGCTCGACGGCGTGCTCATCGGCGCGGGCGACAACCGCTACCTGGCCTGGACCGGTCTGCTCAACCTGGCCGTGTTCGCGGGGCTGGCGGAGGCAATCCTGCTGTGGCGGCCGAGCGGGGCGACCGGTGTCGGCTGGCTCATGGGCGCGTTCGCCGGCGGCTTCCTCGCCGCCCGCGCCGCGACGCTCGGCCTGCGCGTTCGCGGCAGCGCCTGGCTCGTCGTCGGCGCCACCCGCTGACGGCCCATCCCGGCCCGGCTCCCGGTCAGCCTTCGCGCCGGTCGATCCCGCCGGAGGGCCGCGGCCGGCCGCCGGTTGGGCCGGGTGTAGCCGGTCGTACCCAATCGCCTACTATTACGGCGTCCTGGGGTATTCGTCCGGTCTGGTCGTGCCAATACGCGGCCATGGCGTTGCGCGAGTGCCCACCGATTCGTCCTCAGGAGGGACGGATGCCGGCCGGGGGAGACGACCAGCGGCGCCGGGTGATCATGGCCCGCCCACGTGGCCGGCACGCGCCCCGCCCCCATCCGCGCGCGGCCGGCGCGGGTACCGACCCCCTGCGGACCGGGAACCGGCGGCTGTGGTGGGTCGTGCTGGCGCTGATCGTCCTGGCGGCGCTCGGGGTGCGACTGTGGTACCTGTTCCACTGGCTGTACCCGATGAAGATCGCCGGGGACGCGTACTACTACCACCACGCGGCGAACATGTTCGCCGACGGCCGCGGCTGGCCGCTGCCGAGCGCGCTGCTGAACGACGGCGAGTACGTGCCGTACGCGCAGCATCCGCCGATGACCAGCATGCTGCTCGCGATCCCGTCGGTGCTCGGGCGCGGCGGCTTCGCCGACCACCAGGTCTTCCTGTGTGGGATCGGTGCCCTGTCGGTGCTGGTCGTCGGGCTGGCGGGCAGGCGGATCGCGGGCCCGGTGACCGGCCTGGTCGCCGCCGCCATCGCCGCCGTGTACCCGGGCATGTGGCTGCCCGACCCGCTGGTGATGTCCGAGACTCCCGGCATCCTGACGTGCGCCCTGCTCGTCCTGGCCACCTACCGGCTCTACGACCGGCGCCGCCCGCTCGACGTCGTCTGGGTGGGGCTGGCGCTCGCCGCGACGATGCTGACGCGCGCGGAGCTGGCGCTGCTCGCCCTCATCCTGGTCACACCGTTCCTGCTGCGGTTACCTGCGCTGTCCTGGCGCCGCCGCTTCGGGTACCTGGGCCTGGCCGCCGCGACCAGCGCGGTGGCGATCGGCCCGTGGGTGGGCTACAACCTGTCGCGGTTCGAGCATCCGGTGTACATCGAGAACGGCCTCGGCGTGACCCTGGCTGTCACTCAGTGTGACGATACGTACTACGGCGACCTGCTCGGCTGGTGGATGCTCTCCTGCACGGACCCGTTCGGGCCCCCGCCGAAGGAGGCGTCCGAGAGCGACCTGTTCTACCAGGACATCGCGTTCGCCTACATCGGGAGCCACGAGAAACGGCTGCCCGTCGTCGCCGCGGCCCGGCTGGGCCGCACCTGGGCGGTGTACCGGCCGTGGCAGCAGGCCAGGCTCGACGTCATCGAGGAGCGCCCGCTCGTCCTCAGCGAGATCGCCACGGTGTCGCTGTGGTGCCTGACCGCCACCGGGGTCGGCGGGCTGGTGGTGCTGCGCCGACGCCGGGTGCCGGTGCTGCCGCTGGTGGCGGCGCCGCTGGCGCTGTCGGTCGCCTCGGCGATGATCTACGGCACCACGAGGTTCCGCGCCGTGGGCGAGCCCAGCGTCGTCCTGCTCGCGGCCGTGGCCGTCGGCGCTCTGGTCGGCCGCCGGGCGCGCCGCGTCCCTGACGTCCCTGACGTTCATGGCGACCGCGACGGCCGCGACGGGGCCAGCGCCGCCGAGCGGGTCCTCCCCGTCGACGACGAGCGGCCGCCGTTCCCGTCGACCGGACCGCACCGCCTCACCAGCCCCTGGGCGGCCGGCGTCGGCGGTGGGGAAACCGCGTCCGTGCCGTTCCACCGAGCCCCGGCGCGGTGGCCGCCACCGGACGGCGGATAGCGGGTAGCCGCGGCCCGTTTGGCACCTTGGTGCCGACACCGAGGTGCCATCAACCCGTCGATGGCTTGTCACGAGACGCGAGGCGTGGTCGCGTCGCGTGGCTGTCTACCTGGTCGCGGACCTTGCTAGCGCGTGGTGTCACCACGATCAAGAGCTGAGTCGTAACGGCGAGGTTTCTGTCGCATTTCCTACCTACCAGTAGGTAACTATCTCCACCGCCCTCTCCGATCTCCGCCGGACCCAGGCCCGGCAGGTCCACGGAGCAGACCCGGCGGCGGCACCAAGGAGGTAGTCCCATGCGGCTCACCCGTCTCCGCCACCGATTAACCCGCCCCACCGCGTTGACCCGCCCCACCGCGCGCCCCACCGCCCCGACTCGCGGCATCGCGCTCGCCGCGCTGCCGGTCCTGCTGGCGGGCGGCCTGCTGGCCGGCGCTCTCTCGACGGCCGCCCCCGCCTCGGCCGCGGCGCCCCTCCCGGTCCTCTACAACTTCCCCGCGGCGGTCGCCATCTCGCTGGCGCACCCGAACGCCGACCCTCCCGGCGCGAACGACTTCTCCTGCCGGCCCAGCGCCGCGCACCCACGACCTGTGGTACTCGTCCACGGAACGCTGGCGGACAAGACCAATGAGTGGCAGGCGCTGGCGCCGCTGCTGAAGAACGACGGCTACTGCGTCTTCGCCCCGAACATCGGCGGCGCATCGCCGACCGACTACCTCCAGGGGACGAGGCCCATCGAGGAGAGCTCCGCGCAGCTCGCCACCTTCGTCGACCAGGTGCTCGCCGCCACGGGCGCGTCGAAGGTCGACATCGTCGGCCACTCCCAGGGCGGGATGCTGCCCCGCTACTACATCAACAACCTGGGCGGGGACGCGAAGGTCAACGCCCTGGTCGGGCTCGCGCCTTCCAACCACGGCACGACCCTCCTGGGCCTGGCGACCCTCGCCGGAGTCTTCGGCCTCACCGGGCCGATCGAGTCGATCTGCCAGTCATGTGCCCAGCAGATCGCCGGCTCGCCGTTCCTCACCGCCCTCAACGCCGGCGGCGGCACCCGGCCCGGCGTGCGCTACACCGTGATCGAGACCCGTTACGACGAGATCGTCACCCCGTACACCTCGGCGTTCCTGCCCGGCGCGAACGTCCGGAACATCACCCTCCAGGACAGCTGCCTCCTGGACGGCTCGGACCACATCTCGGTCGCCTACGACCGGGTGGCGCTGCGCTACGTCCAGAACGCGCTGGACCCCCAGCATCCGAGGCCACTGATCTGCGTCCCGGTCCTCCCCGCCGTCGGCGGCTGACCACGCCCTGACCCGGCGCCGCGTCGTCCCGGCCACGCCGTTGCCAGACGGGTGGCCGGGACGGCCCGTGGCCCGCGGACCGCGGACCGCCACCACTCGCGCACGTGGGTCGCCGACCTTGGCCCCGGTCCCGCTATCGGTTGCGACCGGCGCGGTGACTCGCGGAACGTGATGGGCCGACGCGATGGACGAACGGGCCGGGCGAGCGGGCCCACGAACCGAAGGAGAGCCGGCAGTGGACGGGTTACGCGAGGACCAGGCGCAGATCAGCGAGGTGCTGATCCGGTACGCGACCGGAATCGACCAGCGGGACTGGAAGCTGTTCCGGACCTGCTGGACCGACGACGTGGAGGCGGACTACGGGCTGCGCCTGTCCGGCGCCGAGGCGATCACGGACTACATGACCACGGCGCACCGGGACATGGGCGACACCCGTCACCAACTGTCGAACCTGGTCATCGACGTGACCGGCGACCGGGCGACCGCCCGCTCCTACGTACACGCCGTCCTCATGATCCGCCCCGATGACCCGAACGCCTTCATCGACGTCATCGGCAGCTACGACGACGTCCTCGTCCGCACCGCCGACGGCTGGCGCATCAGCAGCCGCTCCTTCCACCTCGTCCGCATGCTGACCACGGGCGCTGACATCGACTGGACGGCACCACTCAGGTCGGCCGACCGGTCCTGACGCCGGCAGGGCCAGCGGCCACCAGCCGTCCACTGCTCGTTGGTGATCAGGGCTGGCCGGGCCGCGGCCACAGGCGGCGACGGATTGTCGCCGGCGTCGGCAGCGCGGAGAGGCCGCGGTGATCCGGTGGGATTTTCGGAGTCCTGACACGCAAGAACCCAATTGCTCTGCGAACGCCTGGCGATCCCAGCGTCGCCCGTTCGGAGCCCGGGCCGGCCTGCCGCTTAGGCAAGGTCGGTACGGTGCATCGCCATGTCGCGAGCTTGATCGTCAGGACTGTGCCCGGATCCGAACTGACGGGGATGCGGAGTTCGGATTTCGGTACGGTACTGGCGATCTTCGGGGGTGGGGTGGGCGAACATTGTCGGGAAGGGCGCCAGCCGGTAGAGGGGCCCGCGCGATCACCCTCATGATGGTGGCCAGGCCCTGCTTGGGTGATCGGTGCCACACTCGCCTGGCGCTGATCTGGTGAGTAATTGCGTTTCGCCGCTCTGGTCTCGATGATCTCGCTGGGTCGCGGGAAGGCGTTGGTCGGACCGCTACTGGCGGTTGTCCTCGCCCCGCGCGGCCGACCGGCCGCGTGTGTCGGGAGCCCGGCCCGTCGCTCTGCTACCGCGGCGAAGATGGGGGCATGACTGATCCCTCTGGCCTGGGGCCAACCGGCGGGATGCTCTGGACGCGGCCCGACGAGTGGGCACGGCGGCGTACCCCACATGGATGCGTCATCTGTGCGTCGGGCCCGCTTCACGTCATTGCCGAGTTGACGGGGGTGTGGGTCACGGCGCCGCCGCAGGCTCCCCTGCGGGGTTATGTCTGCGTCGTTGCTCGCCGGCATGTGAACGAGCCGTACGAACTCAGCCGCGACGAACAGGCCCAGTTCTGGCTCGATTCAATGCTCGTTGCCGAAGCGGTCGCCTCCGTCGCCACGCCGATCAAGATGAACTACGAGGTTCACGGCAACACCCTGCCCCATCTCCATCTGCATCTCTACCCACGGCACGCCGACGACCCGTTCGTCGGAGGTCCCATCGATCCACGTGGTGCCTCAGTCAGCCGATCGGCCGCTGACCTTGATGCGCTCCGCAATGCCATCCGGCAGCGACTCGGGCACTGACTGGCCGCCGCGGATCCGCCAGCAGGGCTGTGCGAAGCATGCTCGGATCGACGCCAGCATCAGGGGCGCGCTGCGCGCGTCGCTGGCCCCCGACACGCCGCTGGCCGACCGTTTGGTCCGCGAGGATCAACGGGCCACGAGACGGACGGTGACCAGGGTGGGCTCGGGGATACCCGAGAGGCCATACACGCGGGCTTCGTAGCCGGATCATGCGGTCTCCCGTCCCACCGACCGTCAGCCTCCCAGAATCGACGCGCCCGGGCGGCCCGCGGTTCCGCCGCCCCGTGGGTTCCCCCATGCCCGTCCCGCAGTTCACGGCGGACGGGCGTACCCCTCGCCACCTGCAGCGCTGACAGCACTAGCGGATGCGCTGACCCGACATAACCAACTCAAGTTCCCAACCACGCAAAGCCTGCTTGTAGCAGCATGCAGAAGGCATGGGTCAGACGTCGCTATGACGTTCTAGCTGCGTAGGCGATGGCGCTCCAGTCGCACGCGATTCGGCCAGTGCCCTGGACCGCCGCAGCCGTCAGCGCCTGGCTTGCAGCCGCGATGATCGGCTGATGGGGATGTCTTGACTGGCAGGTTTCAAGTGGCCGGCGTCACCTGCTCCCCGCGCAGATTTTTGAGTAATTTCGTTTCCTGGCTCTGGCACGGACGACTCCACCAGATCATGGCCACAACCGTCCGCGATCTCCAACGCCGATCGCTGGCCGGGACAGCAGTCCGGCCGGGCACGCGACCGATCTGGCGGTATCTGCGGCTGTCGAGGTATCGCCGCGACGGGCGGGACGCCATCGGTCAGCGAGCCAGACGACGGCCGAAGGCGCCCAACCCGAACAATGCAGCCAGCACGGCCAGGAAGAGGAACAGGGGCCACCATGGGCCGTCGTCAGCGACGAGCCGTGGCCCGCCGATGGATGTTGCCACGAACAGCAGCAGCGCTGCGAGCTGGATGCGCCGTCCCGCGCGCCGCCGTCTTGCGAGGCTTGCCTGTTCGACGACATCCGTGACGGTGTCACGGTGCTCGTATAGCCAGCCGACCGGATCGTCGAGGGCGCTGCCCCCTGCGGTGAGAACGGACTCACGCAGTGCCGCGGGGTTGTCGGCCCGCAAAAGAATTCCGTCGACATGCGCTCCCTTCTCCGATCGCGTCGAGCGGTAACCGAATGGCAGGTCCGTGTTCGGTGCGAGCGCGGTCACGAGTCGCAGCGGCGGGACGCGCTGCGGCTCGGTGAACATCAACAGCAGGTTCGGTCTGGTCATCGGCCCCGTGGTGAACAGGTAGGGGACGATCAACTCATGGGCAAGCACCGGCTCCGGCTCCTGAGCCCCTGCCATCGGCGGCGTAGCGGACAGATCCTGTACAGCAACGTGGCGCGCAGGTATCGCCCACGATCGACCACCGAAGTAGCCTGGCAAGATCATCTGCATGGCGCCGCCGTCGCACACCACCCGGGGTTTGCGGATCACGAACCAGTACGCCTTCAACTCCGTGGACTCATCCGGTCCCGGTGCACCGTGTCGCATCGCCCGCCTCCAGCAGCCATTGGCCAGCGGCGCACAGCGCATTCGCCGTGACCGATTACGCAGTCCCCATACCGTAGCGCCGATGGTCTTACGAGACGACGAAGGCATCAACGCGCAGCGCGAGGCGCCTCCGTGGAAGGCGACCGGGCAACTACGGTACCGATCACGGCCCAGTGAAGGTGGACGCTGGACGGTGGCGGTAGCAGCGTTCCCGTGGTGCCGAATATTCTAACGGCCTGGCGACAGGATCAAGGGAACGCTTCGCGCGTCGGCTTCGCCGGCGTCGAGACCTGAATAGTTTCGGTTCCTTGCCCTGGCACGCAAGAACGCAATCATGCTGGGAACGTCTTGGCGATCACGGAGTCAACCCCGTCTGGAGCCCGGGCCGGGCGCCGCCCGGGCGCCCGGGCAGCCCGTGCTCATCCTGTCCGACGTCACGGGGAATCGTGTCAGACGTCAGAGTCAAGACCAGCGCTGTTTCGTGCCCCTGGCGTCTGACGCGACGCCCGGGATCTCCCGGGCACCTGCCACGACGCGGGAGAGAAGCAACCGGGCCGCCGTTCCGCTCTGCCCGTCGACCGGGCGGACCTCGCCTCAGGCGGCACCCACATCACGCCGATCAGTTGAGTAATTTCATTTCCTCGCTCTGACGCCGAGGATCCCACCAGATCATGAGCTGATCCATGATCCGGCGGGATCGTCGGCGGCGTTGCGAACGACGGTCACGAGGTTCCGTTCATGCACGTGGGTCTGGCGACGTCCAGAGCGCCAGGGCGGCGCGAACAAGACTGGCGTTGTCGGCGGCGGGGCGCCCGGCGGGGTCTGTGACGGTGTCCTCCAGCCCGATGCGGGTCGCAAGGCCGAGCCGCCCCGCCAGGGCGACCAGCGGCCAGGTGGCCTCGCCCTCACCGTGCAACAGCCGGGGCCCGGGTACGCCCAGGGCGTCGAGCCGGGCAAGGACGGCCGTCGCGGCGTTCTCGGCGTCGGCCGCCGGAACATCGATGATCTCCACCAGCAGTCGGACGCACCGGCCGGCGAGCCCCGACGCGGCCAGCGCGTCCGCGTCGGCGACCGACCAGACGCCCGCCTCGACCTCGATCCCGGACGCCAGCAACGACTCGACGACCGCCTCGAAACCGGGTTCGCTCACGTTCACGGACGCGAACCCCGGCCGCTCGGGGACCGGCAGCCTCGCCCACGTCCCGACGGCCGCCAGCCGAACCTTCGGGTCACCACCGGCGATCCACAGGCCGGTGCTTACGCCGACCTGTGTCCCCGGGCAGCGCTGGCGCACGGCACGCACCGCCGCCCCGATGTCCACCGCGGCGAGCGACTCGGCACCGGCTTCGTCGCGCGGGTGCAGATGCACCGCCTCCGCTCCGGCCGCGGCCGCTCCGGCCGCGGCGACGGCCAGCTCCGTCGGGGTCACCGGCACCGCCGCATGCTCGGAGCGCCCGCGGCCGCCGTTCAGACACGCCTTGATCCGCCGGATTCGCACACACGCCATTGTCGACCGCGCCGCGACACCGCGGCGCTGCCCGGCGTCCGCTCCGACCGCCCGGCGTCCGCTCCGACCGCCCGGCTCAGCCCTGGTGAGCCCACGGGAATGGAGCGAGGTCGGGTTCGACCCAGCTGGTCCTGGCCTGGGAAGAGGCCAGCGTCGCCGGACGGTAGAAACGGGCCAGGAGGCGTTTGTCGAGCAGGGCGCGGTGGTGGTTCGCGAACGCGTTGAAGTCGCCCTCGCCGTCTTCGGCCGCGTGGTGGCCAACCAGCTCCACCCAGGCCCGGCTGATGGTCGCGTGGTACTTCTGCGGCACCCCCGCCTGGCGGGCGGTGCGCCGGAGACCATCGCTGACCAGGCCGACCGCCGCGGACACGCCGACCCGTCGCACGGCCAGCCACGTCAGATGGACATGTTCCCGGTGGCCGAACTGCTCAGTGGTCGCCGTCGCCTCCGCCATCAACGCATCGAAGTCGGGGGCGGTGACGCCGTGCTCGTCGGGGGGATGCATGGTCACTGGGGCACCTCCGCCAGGGCTTGCAGAGCGGCACGCAGGTGGGCGATCGCGTCGGCTGGCAGGCTGTGGAGCGCTCGGTGCTCCAGGTCGGCGATGGCCCGTCGGATCGCGGTGGCGGCCAGTCGTCCGGACGAGGTGAGTTCGACGAGTACCGCCCGGCGGTCTCCGGGGCGGGTACCGCGGGTGATGTGGCCGCGTCGTTCCAGGCGGTCCAGCACGCTGGTCAGCGTGGTGGGGCGGGTGCCCACGTCCGCGCCGAGCTCGGACACGGTCCGGCCTCGGCCGTCGGCCAGGTTCGCCAGCACGTTGATCTCGGAGGCGGTCAGGTCCAGGTCCACGAGCTGCGCGGAGAGCGCCTGCAGAGTGGCATGAGTGGCCCGCTGCAAGGCCAGCAGCGCCGACCACCCAGAGGGCTCGGATTCGAACTCCACGATTTCGGACTATACGATTTCGTTGTATCTGTCGCAAGCGAGGACCGTCGCTGCCCAGGTCGTCAGAGCTGCCGCCTGCTAGGGCTGGGCGCCGACGCGGCGCGCACCGCGGAACGTAAAGATCGCGACTGGCGCCAGGCCGCTAGGCCGCCGGTGGCCGGCCGGTACGCATGCTGATCATCTGGGTTCGGCCGTCGGCGGTGGCGTACAGGTAGGGGTCCGAGCCGACGGGCACGCTGACCGCGAGGACCGACCCCGTGCCGAGCGAGGGCGGGTCGCCGTTGTCGGTGAGGGCGAGGGGCCGGCCGTCGACCATGACCTGCCAGCCGGTGAAGAGCCCGTCGCTGGGATAGCCGAGGTCCGGCTCCGGCAGGTGCTGGCCGACGGGCACGTGGGCGAGCACCAGCTCGTGGCCGGGGCTGGTCCGGTGCGTGCCGCGCAGCCGTGCCGACACGTCGTCCGGGTGGAGGTGGCGCGCGAGGCTTTCGAAGAGCAGGCCGTCGTCCACCGAGGTCGTGACCGCCGTGGCGTCGAGGTGCACGCCGAACGTCGGCCCGACCAGGCGGGCCGACGCCGGGTCAAGCGGAGTCGACCGCCCTCCGGCCAGCCGGTCGAAGTCGTCGAGCGTGCTGCCGGAAAGCACTCTGGCGTAGGCGGCGTCGATCACGAGCTCCGGCGGTGGGCCGTCGGCCCTGAGCAGCGAGCAGGCGCCGGCGAGCGCGAGTGTGACGGCCATGGCGACGGCCCGCGCCCCTGGCACGGACACGGACCCCCGTGACCGCGCGGCCCGTCCAAAGATCACCTGGTCACGGTGCCACACCGCCAGCCCGAAGCCGGACATCCCGTCGGATTCACGACGACCGCCGGCACGGCCTGGGCGGCGACCTGGGCTGGCGCGGCCTTACGCCGGGCTGATGGTCACGGGGACGCCGGAGTAGTGGGCCATGCCGGTGACGGGGTCGAGGTCGAGCCTGTCGGTGAGGCGGTTGACGTTGGCGGACTGGTGGCCGTGCGGGATGGAGACAGCGCCGCGCCGGATCGCCGGGTCGACGCGGGCGATGCCGGTGATCTCGCCGTGCGCGGTGCGGACGACCAGCGGCTCGCCGTCGCGCACGCCGGCGGTGGCCGCGTCGTCGGGGTGGACGAGGATCTCGACCTCGGCGCCAAGGAAGTCGAACTGGGAGTTCAGGTGCCGCTTCTGCCGCCGCGGTACGAAGACGAGCGGCGCGGGCTCGGTCAGCCCGGCCAGCTGGTCGACGAGCAGCCGGGGCGCGAGGCGCCAGCCGCCGAGCCGGTCGAGGTGCCGCTCGACCCACAGCGCGGGTAGCTGCCGGTCCGTCTCGGCCCACTGCCGGGTCGTCAGGTCCTCGCCGAACGTGCCACGGGGGACGACCTTCGCCAGTCTGGCCCCGTCCGTGGCCGCCTCGCCGGAGGTGGCCGCGAGGTCGTGGCCGAGGCGGCGGCCCAGCTCGGCGAGCACCCACCAGGTGGAGCGCCGGTCGCCGACCGGTTCGACGACCGCCGGCGTGTACTGGGTGGCCACCCGCGGCATCAGGTTGTCCCAGAGGGTGATGTCGGCCCGCTCGAGCTGGTCCTTCGTCGGCAGGACGTGCGTCGACAGCGCGGTCGTCTCGTTCGCGATGATCTCGATCGTCGCGAACACGTCGAGCTTGCGCAGCGCCGGCACCAGCGTCTCGGTGTCCGGGAAGGCGGTGACGAGGTGGCCGCCGAGGTTCAGCACGGCGCGGATGTTGCCGGCCTCGATCTCATCGGCCAGCACCGCGCACGGCCACTCGCCGAGGAAGGAATGCGTCTCGGGACGGCTGCGCGGCCCGGGGCCGAACGAGCCGTCGGCTGGCGAGACCGGGAGCTGGACGTTCTCGAGCCGGCTGGCGAACCCCGGGTGGAACCAGGCGCCGCCCGGCTGGTTCATCGATCCGGTGATGATCATCAGGGCCCACCCGAGCCACTGGGTGACGTTCGCGCTCGCCGACATGGTGACGCCGGTGCCCGTCTCGACGGCGACCCGTTCGGCCCGGCGGACCGCGGCGAGCAGCGCGGTCAGCTCGTCCGCCGGCACGTCGCACACCGCGGCCGTGTGCGCCAGCGTGAAGGGCTCGACGGCGGTGGCGAGCACGTCGGCGTCGACGCAGCGGCTCTCCAGGACGTCGCGGCGCGCGCCGTCGCGCAGCACCTCGCGGACCAGGTAGGCGAGCACGGCGTGGTCCGTGCCCGGGCGCGGGGCGAGGTGGCCGGTGGCCAGCTTCGCGGTCTCGGTGTGGCGGGGGTCGACGACCCAGATCTCACCGCGGTCGCGCAGCGCCTTCAGCGTCCCGATCGGGTTGGGCATCGCGACGGTGTGCCCGTGGGAGACGACCGGGTTGCTGCCGACGAACAGGACGAACGTCGCCGTGTCGTAGTCGGGGCGGCCGGCGAGCGCCGGCGTCCCGCCGACGAGGTCGGAGATGAGCACCTTCGCCGTGCCGTCGATGGTCAGCGGGCTGAACTTCGCCGGCGTCCCGATGGCCCGGTGCAGGGACTGCGCCAGCTTGTAGCCGGCCGCGTCCATCCCGACGCCGCTGCCGAAGAAGATCCCGACGGCCGACGGCCCGTGCTCGTCGATGATCGCCCGGACCCGGGTGCCAAGGTCGTCGAGGCACTCGTCCCAGGTGGTGGGGCGGAAGCCGTCGCCGTCGCGCAGGAGCGGGCGTTCCAACCGGTCGGGGTGGTGGTGCACGTCGGGGAGTGCCCGCCCCTTCGGGCAGGTGTAGCCGGCGGACATCGGGTGGTCCCGGTCGCCGCGCACCCGTAAGACCTGGTCTCCGGCGGTCTCGACGAGGATTCCACAGACCGAGGTGCACACCCGGCAGAAGCTGCGAACCGTCCTGGTGGCCGCCTCGCCGGCGCCCGCGCGGTGAGTGCCTGCCGCGTCCGTGACCGCCGCGCCCATGCCCGCGCTCGCCACGTCTGTACCTGCCACGGCCATGCGGACTCCCACCGGCGTCAGGGGCTCACGCCCCGTTCATGGCTGGGCCGTCGCCGGCCGAGGCGTGCAGCGGCCCCGCACTCCGCGCGGCCCGCCGACTCGGTGTCGAAACGGCCTTGCCTCGTGCCGGGAACCGTACTCTCGTGAAACGAGACGCACAATCCATCCTGTGCCCTGACGAGGGCGTTCAACCTGTTGGCCAGGTAGTCGAGCGTCGAGCGGCCCCACGGTGTGAGGGTCGCCCGAACCGCACCGACGAAGGCGTCGAACGAGGCGAGGTCGCCGGTGTCGAGGCGCAGCGCGGCCAGCCGGGCGAGTCCGCTCAGGACGCCTTGCGCCGTCCGGGCCGCCGGTGGTCGAGGAGCACGACGCCTGCCAGGTCGGGGACGGCGGGCTGGGCCGGCCACCTGAGCCAGGTGCCGCAGCCGGCGCACTCCCACAGCGAGCCATGGCCGGTAGCGAGCAGGACGCTGTGCCGGGCGCACTCCAGGCAGTACCGGACGATCTCCTGCCGGTCGGGCCGCGCCTCCACGCTCCACAGCTGACCACATGGTCCACGGCACGCCGCGGACCCGCCCGCTCGCGAGTGTCGACGTTGATGAGCGTTGATGGGGGTGTGGTTTGGGCATGGGGATGTGGGCTGGTTGTGGGGTGGTCGTGGCACGGCCGGGCCGCATGGGAAGCCGCGCCGGATGGGAGAATCGCGCTGTGGCCGACACGGTGCCGCGTCCGGACGGCCTGCCGGAGCGCGTGGAGACGCTGGTGCGGGCCGCGTGGGTGCTCACCGTCGGCCCCGAGGGCGACCTCGCCGACGGCGCCGTTCACATCCGCGGCGGCGAGATCGTCGCGGTCGGTGCCTACGACGAGCTGCGAGCCGGCCTGCCTGACGTGCCGGTCGTCGGCGACGGGACGGGGCTGCTGATCCCGGGTCTCGTCAACGCGCACACCCACCTGTCCGAGGCGCTGACGACCGGGATGGGCTCGGAGCTGACGCTGTTCGAATGGGGGGAGCGGATCGTCGGGCCGCTCGGCTCGGTCCTCACACAGGAGGACGCCCGGGAGGGCACGCTGCTGCGCGCCGTCGAGCTGCTGCTGACCGGCGTCACCACCGTCAACGACATGTTCGTGCACAGCAACCGCGACGATTTCGCGAGCCTCGGCGTCGTCGACGGACTGGTTGGCGCCGGCCTGCGCGGCGTCGTCTCGTTCGGCGCCGAGGACGCCTTTGAGCCTGGGTCACCCTGGGCGGACGTCAAGCGGATCATGGACGAGCAGGACGACCTGGCGGCGGCCGTCGCCCTGGCGGCGGCCCGCGGCGCGCCGGTCGGCTTCCGCTACGGCGTCGGCACCCTGCTCGGGCAGAGCGACGAGCTGCTGGAGGCGGGCGTCGACGCCTGCCGCGCCAGGAACTGGGCGGTGCACACCCATCTCGCCGAGGTACGCGAGGAGCTGGTCGCCGCCAGCTCCCGCTGGGGCCGGCGGACGATCCCGCACGCGCTGCGCCTCGGCATGTTCGAGCGGCCGCTCATCGCCGGCCACGGGGTGTGGGTCACCGAGGCGGACGTCGAGATCCTCGCCGGCCACGGGGTCGCGATCGCCCACAACCCGGTCGCGAACATGATTCTCGGTTCCGGGGTGTGCCCGGTGGCCCGGCTGCGAGCCGCCGGCGTCGCCGTCGGGATCGGCACCGACGGCGCGGCCTCCAACGACAGCCAGGACATGCTGCAGGCGGTCAAGATGGCGGCGCTGCTGGCGAAGGTCCACGCCGTCGACCCGGCGGTGATCGACGCGCCGACCGTGCTGCGGATGGCGACCCTCGACGGCGCCAGGGCGCTGGGTCTCGACGACCTGGTCGGCAGCCTCGAGCCGGGGAAACGGGCCGACCTGGTGCTGCTGCAGGACTCGGTCTGCGTCTCCATGCTGCACGACCCGTGCGGCCAGCTCGTCTACGGCGCGTCACCGCGGGCGGTGCGCGACGTCTGGGTCGACGGGCGCAGGCTGGTCGACGACCATGCCTGCGTGGTCGTCGACGAGCGCGACCAGATCGAGCGGGCCCGCCCGCTCGCGCGCCGCCTCGCGATCGCCTCCGGTCTCGCCGCCGCCGGCGTCTCCCGGCTCGCGGGCCCGCCGGACTGGGCGCCGCGCACGCCGGACCGGCGGCATCCGTGGGAGGACGAGACCGAGCCAGACCCGACTGGAGAGGCCCAGGCCGGCTAGCCCCAGGTCATGAGGTTGCGGCTCAGCCCGCCGGTCGGCGGCGGGACGAGCCCGTAGCTGACCCGGCGCGGGTCGGCGCTGATCGCGCCGGTGGGCCTTGGGCGCAGCGACTCCAGGTCGGTCGGCGACGCCGGGCCGCGCGCGGCGGCTCGCCACGCCGCCGGCTGGCCCGCGTGGCGTCCCTGCGGCGGCGGGCCGTCCGGGTCCGCGACGGCCATCGGGTCGACGAGGTCGTCGGGGCCGACCGGGTCCTCGGTGTCGGTCGGCAGCCGCAGGGGGAGCGGCGCCCGCACCGGCATCGCGCGGTCACCGCGGATCACGATCGTGCCGCGCAGCACGTCGTCCATGAGCGACTCCGCGCGCGGGGCGGCGGCCGGGCCGGTGACCGCCGCCTGCAGGAACCACCGCGGCCCGTCGATGCCGACCAACCGGACGGGACCCGCCAGGCCGGAGAGGGCCGCCGGCCCGAGGGCGGCGCCGAGAGCGGGGAACGGGCCGGAGCCCGAGAGCGGGCCGGGGCCGGGGCCGGTGAGCGAATCACGGCCGGTGAGCGCCGCGTCGAGGTCGCCCGGGGTCCGCGTCGGCCACGCGTCCGGCGCGGTGGCCGGGTTCGTCGGCACGAGCCGCAGCTCGGGGCCGAACCGGCCGTGACCGGCGGCGACCTCGACGGGACCGCCCGCCGGGCTGGTCAGCGCCGCGGCGAGGCAGATCTCGGCGCGGATCTCGGCCCAGACCCCGCGGCTCTTCGGTGCCGCCAACGCCGTGAGCTCCATCGCCGACCGGCCCGCGAGGGCGACCACCGCGGTCACCCGCCCGCCGTCGACGCGCAGCCGGTAGTCGACCCCGTCGAGCAGCGGCACCAGCACCGAGCCCAGGTCGAGGCGGCGGACGCCGTCGCTCGGTGCCAAGCCGAGGTCGTAGGGCCCGCCAGGCGCGAGCTGGCCGGCGTCGAGCTCGACCAGTCCGCCGTCGTCCGGGCCGAGGCCGGCTCCGAAGGCGCCCATACCCAACCCGGCATGCCGGGACCACCGGGACCGCACCCACCTGAACACCCGACCGCCCCCTGCCCTGGCAGCCAACCGGTCACGGCGTCGCGGGGCGGCCGTCTGGTCACCCACCAACCGTGACCGTGCCCGCCGCCGCGGCGTCTCCACTGACGCTACGTGCCCTTACCTCGCCGGACAACCGCGTTATGCCTGTGTCCGGTCGGATCCTCGTGGTCTGCCGGGCGTGGGCCCGCCGGCTGCCTACGCCGGCGGGTCGGGGCGGAGGTGTCGGGTGGGTGTGGGTCTGGGACGAGGAGCAGGCAGACTGACGGGTGTGGGTGGAACCGACAAGGACGAGCAGGTCGTGGTGCGGCTGACGGGCGAGACGGCGGAGCTGGTCCGCTCGGCCACCGAGAGTCTCGGAGCGACGCTGGAGGACTTCGCCGTCGAGGCGATGCGGCGCTATGCCGCCGACACGATGGCCGACCGCCGGCTGTTCGGCGCCACCGATGCCGCGTGGGAGGAACTGACCGCGCTGCTCGGCGGGCCGGCGCCGGACGAGGCGCCGCGGTTGCGCGACCTGCTCGCGGACGGCCCGGACGAGGAGGGCCGGTGAGCCCTCGCTCGGCGAGCCCGCCGATCAGGCTCACCGCGGGGCACGACGTCCGGGGCTTCAGCAGCGGGCACGACGTCCTCGACAGCTGGCTGCGCCACCATGCGCTGGAACAGCACGAGGACGGCGTGACGACGTTCGTCGTGACCGACGGCGGCCGGGCCGTCGGCTACTACTGCCTCACCCGCGGCGCGGTCGAGCACGCCCGTGCCGCCGCGCCCCGCAGGTGGGGGCGCCGGGCCGCCGGGCCGGCGGACCCGGTGCCCGCGCTCCTGATCAGTCGGCTCGCGGTCGACGAGACGGCTCAGGGCCGCGGCGTCGGCGCGGGGCTGCTGCGCGACGCGGTCATGCGGGCGGCGACCGTCTACCGGACGGCCGGGACGCCGCTGCTGCTCGCGTACGCCGTCACGGCGCCGGCGAGAGCCTTCTACCGGCACTTCGGCTTCACCGCACTGCGCCTCGATCCCTACGTCGTCGCGCTGGCGCTGCGGCACGCCACCGCGGGGCCAGGGCGAGGACCGGGCAGGCAGCTTCGTGGCTGAGCCGGCCGCGGCGGCCGCCGCGGCCGGCTCAGCCGATCAGGCCAGCTCCGAGGACCAGACCAGCTCCCGGGCGCGCCGGCTTGGCCGTTTGTTCACCGCCGACCTGCGCCCGCTGCGGGAATCACCGGCGTTTCGCCGGTTCTGGCTCGGCGAGGTGGTCAGCGCGACCGGCACCCAGGTCGTCGTCACCACCGTGCTCCTGCAGATCTACGCCGACACCGGGTCGAACTTCGCCGTCGGCGCGGTCGGTGCCGTCACCTTCGTCTCGCTGGTGATCTTCGGGCTGGCCGGCGGCACGATCGCGGACGCCGCCGACCGGCGGGTGCTGGCGCTGCTGACCTCCAGCGGGATGATGCTCGCCTCGGTGGCGCTCACCCTGCAGGCGCTGTTCGGCGCCCCGGTGTGGCTGCTTTTCATCCTGATCGGCCTGCAGGCGTCGCTGTCGGCGCTGGACTCGCCGATCCGGCGGACCTTCGCCGCCCGGCTGCTGACCGCCGAGATGATGCCGGCGGTCGGCGCGCTCGAGGGCTTCTCGATGACGGTCGCGCTCACCGGCGGCCCACTGCTCGCCGGCCTGCTGGTCTCGACGGTCGGTTTCAAGGCCGCCTACGCCGTCGACGTCGTCTCCTACGCGGGCCTGCTCTGGGCGACCTGGCGGCTGCCGTCGATGCGCCCGGAGGGCGGCGGCACCCGGGCGGGGCTGGCGAGCGTCGTCGACGGGTTCCGGCTGCTGTGGCAGCGGCCGGTGCTGCTGATGACGTTCCTCGTCGACCTGGACGCGATGATCTTCGGCATGCCGCGGGTGCTGTTCGCCTCGATGGCCGTCACCCAGTTCCACGGCGGCCCGCGCACCACCGGCGTGCTCTACGCGGCGATGTCCGTCGGCGGCACGCTGGTCGCGGCGACCGGTGGCTGGCTGTCCCGGGTGCGCCGCCAGGGCCTGGTGGTCGCGGTGGCCATCGCGGTGTGGGGCGGCGCGGTCGCGCTGTTCGGGCTGGCCGGCTCGCTGCCGCTGGCGATCGGCCTGCTGGTCATCGCCGGCGCCGCCGACACGGTGTCCGCGGTGCTGCGGATCACGATCCAGCAGGTGGCCGCGCCCGACTCGGTGCGCGGCCGGATGGCGGGGCTCTTCATGGTGTCCGTGGCCGCCGGACCCAGCCTTGGTGACCTCGGGCACGGCACGTTCGCCGGCTTCACCTCGCCGGGGCTCGCCACGTTCGTCGGCGGGTTGGCGTGCCTCGCGGGCCTCGCCGCGCTGGTGGCCGCGGTGCCCTCGTTCCTGCGTTACGACGGCCTGGCCCGGGCGGAGGAGCTGGCCGCCGAGCTGGAGTCGGCCGCCGAGCTGGAGCCCGCCGCCGAACAATCCATACCCGGACCGTCCGTCGCCGACCGGCCCGGGACGGACATCGCCCGGTAGACGTGTTCGCTCAGGGGAGCTTGCGGGCGATTGTCAGGCCGTCGGCGAGCGGGAGCATGACCGTCTCGACGCGTGGGTCGACGACCACGTGCTCGTTGAAGTGACGCATCGCCACGACGCTTGGGTAGGTGTTGTCCTCATGGACGACCTCGCCGTACTGCAGGACGTTGTCCACGAGAATCAGCCCGCCGGGCAGCATTCTCGGCATCAGCTGCTCGTAGTAGGTGATATATGACGTCTTGTCCGCGTCGATGAACGCGAGGCCGAACGTCGGCTCGGCCGGCAGGGCGGCGAGCGTCTCGGTCGCCGGGCCGAGCCGCAGCTCGATCCGGTCCTCCACGCCTGCCCTCTTCCAATGCTCCCGGGCGACCGAGGTCCATTCGTCGTTGATGTCCAGGCAGAGCAGCCGCCCCTCGGGGGGCAGTCCCCGGGCGATGCACAGCGACGAGTAACCGGTAAATGTGCCGATTTCGATGGCGAAACGGGGTGCCACCGCCGCCGCGAGGATCGACAGGAATGTGCCCTGCTCGGCGGGGACCTGCATCTCGGCGGCCGAGCCCAGTGCCGCCGTCGTCTCGGCGAGATCGGCGCGGACCTTGTCCGGCGTGGAGCTGTGCGCCCGCAGATACCGCAGGACACCGGCGTCCACAAAGGCGGACTTGGTTTCCGACCGGAGGAACCCGGGGAGGTTCTGTCTCACGACTGCTACCCGTTTCGTCGTGACGTCACGAAGTCTCTGTGCCTGACGTACGTTCACGATGTCTCCAGGGGTCGTCGGCTTACCTGGCCGACCCTAGACCCGGTGCCACCGGGCGAACCCCGCACAGTGTCGGCCATCCCGGCAAGAACTGGTAAAGATCATTAAATCGGGACTGTGGGCCGCCGTGAGTGCCCGGACCGGGCCATGACACCTGGCGGAAACCTGACTGGCGGGGCCGTCGGCCACCGTGTCAAGGTGTGGCGGCCACGCGAGTCGGATTCTCTGCGCACGGGTTCGTCCGGCACGCGGCCAGCTGGCCGCAGCCGGTCCGTCGCTCGGGAGAAATGAGGGTGTCGCCAATGGCGAATATGGCCGGCCGCGGTCGCGCGGCCCAGGACAGCCGAGGTCTCGCGGCCCGCGAGGGCCGCGGCCTGAAGAACTTCGACCTCGGCATCATCGGGCTGGGGATTCTCGGCTTCATCTTCAGTTTTTTGCCGTGGTTCGGCGTCCGGTACAGCGGATACAACACGTACGGCCAGCCGCAGACCTGGCACTCCAACCTGAACGCGTGGCACTCGGGCGCCCTCGCGTGGGTGCCGGTCGTGCTGATGGTCATCGCCGCGGCGCTCGCCGCGGCGCACCTGGCAACCCGCGGCAGGATGTCGGGGGTCGGCTCGGTC
This sequence comes from Pseudofrankia saprophytica, assembly GCF_000235425.2. Taxonomy (NCBI): domain Bacteria; kingdom Bacillati; phylum Actinomycetota; class Actinomycetes; order Frankiales; family Frankiaceae; genus Pseudofrankia; species Pseudofrankia saprophytica. Next base: position 771,855 of record NZ_KI912267.1, on the reverse strand, counting down.
CCGCTGCCGACCGCGATCGCGACCGCCAGCATCGTGGCGCTGGTGCTGATCGCCGTTCGCTGGATCACCCTGCCCCGCGTGTACGGCAGCTACCTCGGCTACCCCGGCATCTCGTCGGGCGCGCGCTACGGCCTGATTCTCGGCCTGATCACGTCGATCCTGATGACGCTGCTCGCCATGCGCGTCGTCAAGGCGAGCAAGGATGCCGGTGGAGCGCGACTGGCCGGTGGCGAGCGGGGCCCGGCCATGGGCGGTTTCACGGGCCGCGGCGCCGAGCGCGGCCGCACCATCGACCGCGAGCGCGAGTACTCGGGCGTCGAGTATCCCGGTGGCAGGCGGGTCAGCGGCCAGGACCCGGCCCAGCCGGGCGCGGACGCCTCGGACCGGGCCCGCCGGGCCGAGAGAGAGCCCGGGGGCTACCAGGAGGGCGGCTATGCCGAGCGCGGCGGGAACCAGCCCTACCCGGAGCGCGGCGCCGACCCGGGCCGGGGCGCCGACCCCGGCCGCGGTGGCGGTCGCGACCAGGGCGAACGGTTCACCGATGAGCACTGGGACCGCTGACCTGGCGCGGTGAACGGCCTTCGGGCGCGCGGGTGGCCTAGCCACGGCGGCGTGCCCGAAGGCTGTCGCGTGTCCGGAGGCTCCGCGGAAGCCTTTGACGCTGTGCCGGGCGCCTACCCCGCCCTGGCGGCCTCGCCGCCGCCGCCGCCGGCGGCGGCGGAGGCGGAGGCGGCGGAGGCGGAGGCGGCGACCCCGGCCCGGTCACCCTCGCCGGCGAGGGCTCGTGGCGGGCCGGCGGGCGCGGCCGGCAGATCCAGTACGACCAGCAGGCCGCCCCACCGCGCCTCGTCGAGCCTGACCTGGCCGCCGTCGGCCGTGACCAGGGCGTGAACGACGGCGAGGCCGAGCCCATGCCCGCGCCGGTCCGCGCGCACGATGCGGTTCACCGGACGGTCCACGCGGAACCGCTCGAACGCGACCGCGCGGGCGGCGGCGGTCATCCCCGGGCCGTCGTCGGCGACCGTCAGCCGGATCGTCCCGGTGTCGCTCAGCGGCGTCGCGCCGTCCGCCGCCAGGGCTCGGCCAGGCTCGCGGGCGGGCGGGCGCTTGACCGCGTCCTCGCCTGTCCCGGCGGCGCGGGCCGCGGCGAGGGTGGCGTCGTTCGGGCTGGCGAGCGCCGCGCGGACGACCACGCGCCCGCCCGAACCGGCCGCCTCCAGCGCGTTGGAGAGCAGGTTGTCCAGGATCTGCTCCAGGTGGCCCGGGGTGAGCAGCGCGCGGGTACCGACCGGCGACTCGTCGAGCAGCTGGACGTGCGCGGCCGCGGCGACCGCGCGCCAGGCGGCGACGCGGTCGGCGACCACCCGGTCGACGTGCACCGGCACGCGCGCCGACGGCCCGCGCAGGGCCTGGGTGCGGGCCATCGCGAGCAGCCCGTCGACCATCCGGGACAGCCGGTGTACCTCGGTGATCGTGCCGCCCACCTCGACGGCGGCCGACGGGTCGTCGGCGAGGTCCTGACCGAGCAGCTCCAGGCGCAGCCGCATCGCGGTCAGCGGGGTGCGGATCTGGTGGGAGACGTCGGCGAGGAAGGCGCGCTGCCCGTCGACCAGCTCCTCGATCTGCCCGGCCATGGCGTCGAAGCTGGCGGCGAGCTGGCGCACCTCGGCGGGCCCGCCGACCCGCCGGGCACGGGCCGACAGCTCGCCGTCGCCGAGCCGCGCCGCCGCCCGCTCCAGCCGGCGCAGCGGCCGGCTCACCCAGCGGGCGAGCAGCACCGACAGCGCGAGCGCCACCAGGTGCGCCACGCCGAAGCCGATGATCAACCGGACCCAGCGGTGCTGGATCTCCGCCCTGGTGGCGCTGTCGGACCTGGCCACCACGAGGATCGTGAGCAGGCCGTCCGAGTTGTTCACCGGCGTCACGACGACCTGACGGTGCCCGTTGGCGCCCGACGGCGTGAGCTCGACCCGCTTCTCCCGGGCGTCGGCGAGCTGGGCGGCCGTCAGCGGGATCGGCTGGCCCGAGGACGCGGTGAGGTGGCCGTCGGGGCTGTACAGGGCGAGGTCGTCGTCCGGCCGGACGACCTCGGACTGGCTGTAGTCGGAATGGCCGTACCCGGGCTCGTCGTCGGCGTCCGCGGGGTCGGCGTCGTCGGCCTCGGACTGGTCGGGCAGCTGGGCTGCGCCCGTGCCCAGCCGGCGCCACTTGACCTCGGCCGCGTAGGCGTCGGCGCTGGACGCGGTCCGCAGGGCGAGCAGCGTCCGGTCGTGCCGGGCGGCGTCCATTCCCAGCGGGATGCACACGCAGATCATCAGGAGCGCCGTCAGCAGCAGCTGGATGGCCAGGATCCGCTTGCTCACCGCAGGCCGCCCGCCCGCCCCTGACCGCGCGCCAGTCCCGGCTCGGCGACCGGGTCGGCGAGCCGGAAGCCGACGCCGTAGACGGTCTCGATCAGCTCCGGCCGGCCGAGCTTGCGCCGCAGCGACCCCACGTGGACGTCGAGCACCTTCGTCGAACCGAACCACGGCCCCCACACGGCCTGGAAGATCTCCCGGCGGGTGCGTACCCGGCCCGGATCCGCCGCGAGGAAGGCGAGCAGGTCGAACTCGCGCGCGGTGATGGCGAGGCGTTGCCCGTCCAGCTCGATCCGTCGCGTCCGCCGGTCCACCACCAGGCCACCGTGCCGGACCAGATCACCCACTCCGCCGGCCTCGGCCTCCGGGGCGGTGCCGGCACCCGCGCCGGCCGCCGGCCGC